>DASSJS010000016.1:0-35050 GCA_035691085.1 Longimicrobium sp. | reverse complement strand
CGCCGTTGGGCACGGCGGTATCGTGCCCTACGGCGCCGGGTCGCCCGGTTTGGCGCCTCGGCGCCAAACACGCCCAGACCCCGCCCACTGCCCTTCTACGACGGCCCCGGCTCCCGACGGCGCTACGCCCGCCAGCCGGCGTCGTCCAGCCGCCGGTTGATGTCGTAGGCGGCGCTGATCAGGGCCAGGTGCGTGAACGCCTGCGGGAAGTTGCCCAGCTGCTCGCCGCTGGCGCCGATCTGCTCGGCGAACAGGCCCAGGTGGTTGGCGTAGCCAAGCACCTTCTCGAACACGAAGCGCGCCTGCTGCAGGTCACCCCCGCGCGACAGGCACTCGGCGTACCAGAACGAGCAGATGCTGAAGGTGCCCTCGCCGTCGGCGAAGCCGTCGGTCTCTTCACCCAGGATGCGGTAGCGGCGCACGAGCGAGTCTTCGACCAGCTCGCGGGTGATGGCCTTCATGGTGCTTTTCCAGCGCGGGTCGGTGGGGCTCACGAAGCGCAGCAGCGGGAGCAGCAGCGCCGACGCGTCGAGCTCGTCGGTGCCGGCGTACTGCACGAAGGCCTGCTTGCGCGGGCTCCACATCTCGGCGAACACGCTGCGGTACATCTCGTCGCGCACCTCGAGCCAGCGCACCAGCGGCGCGGGGAGGCTGCGGCGCTGCGCCAGGCGGATGGCGCGGTCCACCGCCACCCAGCACAGCACGCGCGAGTTGAGGTACTCCCGCTCGCCCGCGCGCACCTCCCAGATCCCGCTGTCGGGGCGGCGCCAGTTCTGGCACACCCACTCCACCAGCCCCGAAAGGCGCATCCAGAAGTCGTAGGAGATGGGCTCGCCGTACTTGTCGTACAGGTACACCGAGTCCATCAGCGCGCCGTACACGTCGAGCTGGCACTGCCGCCCCGCCCCGTTCCCCACACGTACCGGCCGCGAGCCGCGGTACCCCTCCCACCCCTCCAGCACCCGCTCTTCCACCTCGGCCGAGCCGTCGATGCGGTAGAGCGGCTGCAGCGGGCCCACGGTGCTGTCGAAGTCGTGATCGAGCCCCTCGATCCAGCGGATGAAGGCGCCGGTCTCGTCGGTCATCCCCAGCCGGATGAGCGAATAGAGGGTGAACGCGGCGTCGCGGATCCAGGTGTAGCGGTAGTCCCAGTTGCGCACGCCGCCCACGCGCTCGGGGAGCGAGAAGGTGGGCGCGGCCACCAGCGACCCGTGCGGCTGCGAGACCAGCAGCTTGAGCACCAGCGCCGAGCGGTGCACCTCGTCGCGCCAGCGGCCCGTGTAGGTGCTCTTCCCCACCCAGCGCCGCCAGAAGTTGACCGTGCGCTTGAACGATTCGGCCGCGTAGTGCGGCCGCGCGGCGGGCGACTCGCCCTCCAGGTCGCCCACCTCGAGCACGAAGGTGGCGCTCTGGCCGTGCGTCAGCGTGAACTCGGCCACCGCGTCGCCCTCGTGATGCTCCAGCGGCACCGACGACCAGAGCCGCGCCGCGACGTCGCCCTGGCCCGCCACGAAGAGCGCGTACCCGTCATCGCCGGTGAGCTTGTGCGCCGCGGGGCCGTAGCCGAAGCGCGGCGCGCACCGCATGCGAAAGCGGATGTCGCCGCGCACCGCCTTCACCCGGCGCACCAGCGAGCGCACGCGCGGGTTCTCGCCGATGGGCATGAAGTCGGAGATCTCGGCCACGCCGTCGGCCGAGAGGAAGCGCGTGAGGAGGACGTTGGTGTCGGGGAGGTACAGCTGCCGGTGGCGCGCCCCGTTCAGCACGGGCGAGAGCTGGAAGGTGCCGCCTTTCTCGCGGTCGAGGAGCGACGCGAACACGGGCGGCGAGTCGAAGCGCGGCGCGCAGAGGAACCCCACCGTGCCGTCGCGCGCCACCAGCGCCACGGTGTGCAGGTCACCGACGACGCCGTGGTCTTCGATGGGGGGATAATCGGTCAAGCGCTCGGCTCCGGGTTAGGGTCGGGGCGCGGATGGACCTCGGGCGAACCGGTGCATCGGACGAACAGGTGCGTGAGGGCGCGAGTGCGGGAGTGCGTCAACTGCCCGGGGTCCGCCCGTCGCACGCATCACCTGATTTCGGGGCGGTGATACGCAAGGCACGGTCCGGCCACTCTGGCGTCGGCGGATGGCGTTTCCTGGCCGATCACGGCGCCAATCGGGCGGTGTGCGATCACGCCCGCACCGGACCGGCCATCACTGGCCCGGCGCCCTCGCCGGGCGGCGCGTGCGCGGGCGAAGTATCACCGAAGCACTTGCCAGACATGAGTTGTATGCATATCGTGGAGCAGTTTCACCGCCACACACCTTTCCCGCGAATCCCCGCTGGACCTCCTTTTCCGGGCGGCCGCCCCTCCGTGCGGCGCCTGGTTTTTCCGCTAGCTCCACCGTCCGGCCGACCCGCGCCGGACCGCAGCCCCCGCCGGCACCCTGGCCGGCCCTCAACACCCCAGCCTCAACGAGGACCGCATGCAGTCCAGGTTCGTGCGCACGCTTCACCTAGCCGCCGCACTCCTCCTTTTCACCGCGCTCCCCGCCCTGGCACAGGAGACCGGCAACCTGGCCGGCGCCGTGAAGGACGCCGCCACCGGCCGCCCCCGCTCGGGCGTGCGCGTGGAGGCGGTGGCGGCCGACGGGCACGTGGCCGCCAGCACCACCACCGACGCGCAGGGCGCCTACCGCTTCACGGGGCTGCGCACCGGCAACTACGTGGTGGTGATCAAGGGCCAGGAAGATTCCGCCGACCGCAAGCTCGACGCGGTGATCTCGGCCGGGCAGACCGCGCGCGTGGACGCGTCGGTGAGCGGCGGGAACGTGCTGCTGAACCCGCTGGTGGTGTCGGCGTCGAAGCGCACCGAAAAGGCGCTGGAGGCCCCGGCGCGCGTGGAGGTGGTGAACGAGCGCGAGATCGCCGCGCGCCCCGCGGTGACCATGGTGGACCACCTGCGCAGCATGCCGGGCGTGGACGTGGCGCAGACCGGCGTGGGCTCGGCCAACGTGGTGGCCCGCGGCTTCAACAACATCTTCTCGGGCGCGCTGCACGCGCTGGCCGACTACCGCCTGGCGGCGGTGCCGTCGCTGCGCGTGAACTTCATGCAGTTCGTCCCCGCGAACAACGAGGACGTGGCGCGGATGGAGGTGGTGCTGGGGCCGGGCGCGGCGCTGTACGGCCCCAACACGGCCGACGGCATTTTGCACATCATCACCAAGAGCCCGCTGGACGAGCAGGGGACCACGGTGGCGTTCGGCGGCGGCACGCGCAGCGCGCTGCAGGGCGAGTTCCGCACCAGCCACCTGCTGGCCTCCAACTTCGGCGTAAAGGTCTCGGGGAAGTACTTCCGGGCCGACGACTGGCACTACACCGACCCGGCCGAGGTGGCCGAGCGCGCCAAGTTCGCCTCGAACCTGGCCTTCTACCGCGCCGACCTGATGCGCGCCTCGGGCATCAGCCAGGAAGAGGCCGACCGCCGCATCGCCCTGATCGGCCAGCGTGACAACGACGTGCTGCGCTGGGGCGGCGAGGCGCGCGCCGACTGGCGCTTTGCCGGCAACGGCACCGCCGTGTTCGCCGCCGGCGTGAGCAGCGCGGTGAACGGGATCGAGCTGAACGGCCTGGGCGCCGCGCAGGTGAAGGACTGGACGTACAGCTACTACCAGGCGCGAGCCAACTACGGCCGCCTGTTCGGGCAGGTGTACATGAACCGCAGCAACGCCGGCGAGACCTTCCTGCTGCGCAACGGCGCCCCGATCGTGGACCGCTCCAACATCGTGGTGGCGCAGCTGCAGCACGGGCTGGAGCTGGGCACCCGCCAGCGCTTCACCTACGGCGGCGACGCCACCTGGACCAACCCGGTCACCGGCGGCACCATCAACGGCCTGTACGAGGACCACGACCGCACCCGCGAGTACGGCGCCTACCTGCAGAGCGAGACCGAGCTGACGAAGCACGTGGACCTGGTGCTGGCGGGGCGCGTGGACTACCACTCGGCGCTGCCGGACCTGCTCTTCTCGCCGCGCGCCGCGCTGGTGGTGAAGCCCGCGCCGGGGCACGCGCTGCGCTTCACCTTCAACCGCGCCTTCAGCACCCCCAGCTCGCTGAACCAGTTCCTGGACCTGGGCTCGCCGATCCCCAACGACCAGCTGGCCGGCCTGGGGTACTCGCTGCGCGTGCAGGGCACGGGCGACACCGGCTTCCACTTCCAGGACGGGAGCGGCAACTACTTCGCCCGCTCGCCGTTCACCCCCGCAGGGGCGGGCGGCCCCAACCAGCTGCTGCCGGCCAACGCGGCCACGCTGATGCCGCTGGCCGTGGGCGTGCTGGCCGCCCGCGCGCAGGCCGCCGGAACGCCGCTGCCGGCGCCGCTGGTGACCTACCTCTCGGGCCTGCACCCCACCAGCGCGCAGGTGGGGCTCAACTACCTGAACGCGGTGACCGGCCAGGCGGGCGCGCTCTCGACGCTCAACCTCCCCGACATCGCCCCGATCCGCGAGTCGCCCACCAACACCATCGAGGCGGGGTACAAGGGGATCGTGGGGAACCGCCTGCTGGTGGCGGCCGACGTCTACTGGTCGCAGAAGCAGAACCTGGTGACGCCGCTCACCATCCAGACGCCGCTGCTGCTGCTGAACGGCGCGCAGCTGGGCGCGTACCTGGTGCCCCGCTTCATGGCCGACCTGGGGTACAGCCAGGCGCAGGCCACCGCGCTGGCCACGCAGCTGATCGGCAGCGCCACCGCGCCCGGGCTGGCCACCATCCCGGTGGGCGTGATCTCGTCGGACGAGATCCACGCCAACGGCGGGCAGCTGCTGGTGACGTACGTGAACGTGGACGAGAACCTGGACTACTGGGGGAGCGACCTCAGCTTGCGCCTGCTGCTGAACCGCGGCTGGAGCCTGAGCGCCAGCGGCAGCCTGGTGAGCGAGGACCGCTGGCAGACGCAGAACGCCGGGCTGGTGACGCTGAACGCGCCCAAGACCAAGGGCTCGCTGTCGCTGAACTACGACGACGGCGAGGGAAGCGGGCTGAGCGGCGAGGCGCGCGTGCGCCACACCGCCGGCTTCCCGGTGAACTCGGGCGTGTACATCGGCCTCAAGTGCATCGCGGGCGCCACCAACAGCCCGCTGGCCGAGGACTGCGTGAGCGCCTACACGCTGTTCGACCTGAACCTGGGCTACCGCCTGCCGGTGCGCGGCCGCCGCACCACCCTGCAGGTGAGCGCCAGCAACCTGTTCAACGAGGCGTACCGGCCCTTCCCGGGCACGCCCAACATCGGCCGCACCATCCTGGCCCGCGTCCGCTACGACTTCTGATCGGCGGCCGGCAGGTGGAAAAACGAGGGGCCGGGCGTGATGCCCGGCCCCTCGTTCATTTGTGTTCAGGTTTCCGTGGACCCACAAGCTCTTTTTCGGCCCGTGGAAGCTCACCTCTTCCCTAAAGCCTTGCCGTTGCGCGGGATCGGGTCCCCGCGCGTATCCTTCGTTCAGTAACCCCTTGACATCCCGCGCCAGTGCTATAGATTGATCATCGCTCGTGCAGCTATGCTGCGCAGCGCGCTCCCCGCCCAAGGGCGGTGTGAGTACATAACTCCGGGGGGTTGGGCGGTTCCCGCACAACCCCTCGTTATGTTATCCCAAAAAGATCCTATAGCGCCGTAACATGGACAGGCTCCCGCCGGCCGCGCACGATCCGTTCATCCCCGCGGCAGAGATCTTCGTCGATGGCCCCAACTTCCACATCACGCAGCGCTACGAGGGAATCGCCCACCGAATCGACCTGAACCGGCTTGCCCGCCGTCTCACCCACGGCTCCCGGCTGGTGAAGCTGCGGTACTACACCTCTCCGTTGCCCTACCCCGGCACGAGCAGCTATCGCGCGCAGCAACGGTTTTTCGCGCAGATCGCCCGCAGCAGCCGGATCGAGCTGGTGCTTGGCCGCCACGAGCCGCGTACGGATCCGAATACCGGACGGACGTACCACGTGGAAAAGGAGACGGACGTCAACCTGGCAGTGGACATGGTGGTGGGCGCGTACCGAGACCGCTACGACACCGCTATCCTGGTTGCCGGAGACAGCGACTACGTGCGAGCGGCGGAAGCACTCCGGGAACGCGGGAAGGAGCTGGTCTGGTGTCCGCTCCCGCAGCAGCGGCGGGTGGACCAGCTTGCCCGGCTTGCCAACCGCACCATTGAACTGGACGAGAAGTTCCTTCGAACCTGCGCGATGCCCGACCGATAGGCGGAACGAGGGCTACGCCGCCGCGGCGGGCTCCAGCGCGGCGATGTCGTCCTCCACGCGGGAAAGCTCGGTGATGAAGCCGAGGGAGTGGTAGAGGTCGCGCGCGGCGTCGAGGTAGGCGCGGGCCTCGGCGGGGCGGCCGCAGGCGCCGTGCAGCAGGCCGTAGCCGTGCAGCACCGCCGCCTCGTCCTTCCCGGGCAGCCCGCGCTCGTGGCACACGTTCAGCGCCTGCTCGTAGAACACGAATCCCTCCTCGTCGGCCCGCGCCCGCGCGATGGCGCCCAGCAGCACGTACACCTCCACCAAGTCGGCGATCAGGCGGTGCACGATGGCCAGCTCCTCGGCGCGGCGGGCCTCTTCCTGCGCCTCGAACAGGCGGCCCTGGCGCAGCAGCACGTCGCCCAGGTTGCAGCGGACCGTGAGCTCCCAGCGCGGCTCGGCCTGACGCGCCAGCGCGTCGCGGAACACCGCCTCGGCCGCGGCCAGGTCGCCGTGCTCGGTGAGCAGGAGGCCGCGGTTGTTGAGATAGAAGGGGATGGCGTCGTCGGCGCCGGTGGCCTCGATGCGCTCGTGGGCGCGGGCCAGCAGCGCCTCGGCGTCGGCCAGCTCGCCGTGCTTGATGGCGATCACCGAAAGGTTGGTGTAGAACGGCCACTCCAGCGCCGGGTCGCCCAGCCCCCGCGCGATGGCCAGCCCGCGCTCGTACCAGCCGCGCGCCTTGTCGCGCTGGCCGCGGTCGTCGCACAGGTTGCCCAGCCCCTGGCAGGCGATGGCCTGGCCGGCGGGGTCCATGGCGTCCACGGCCAGGTGGCAGCTCTGCTCGTACCAGTTCCACGCCTCGTCCAGCCGCCCGGCGGCGCGCGCGGTGCGGCCCAGGCGCCGCAGCGTGAGCACGTGCGGCGCCTTGTCGCGCAGGTCGCGCGAGATCTCCAGGGCGAGCTGGTAGATGCGCTCGGCCTTGTCGAGCCGGCCGGCGCCCTCTTCCACCTCGCCGGCGCGCACCAGCGCGGTGGCGGCGGCCGCGGGGTCGCCCTCCTGCTGGTGGCGCACGGCGTCGAGCACCAGGGTGAACAGGTCGTGCAGGCGCTGCTGCGAGGCGGCCACGATCTGCGGAACCATCTCGGCCAGGCGGGCAGGGTCGACCACGCGCTTGCCCAGGGTGGCATACGCGCCGGAGCGCGCCCATTGCTTGTCGCGGTCCACGCGCGAGGCGCCGATCACGGCGTCGCTGAGCGGAAGGAACTCTTCCGCGTCGGGGACCAGCGCAAGGGCGCGCTCCACCAGCAGGTGCGGCGACGACGGCCTGCTCACGGGCGGGACCGGCACTGAAGGGGTTGGCGGGAGCCGGCGGCGCTCAGCCGCCGGCCATGATGTATTTGCCCCCGTAAGCCGAGAAGTGGGGCGTGGTTCCATAAAGGCGGGTGCCGTCGCCGCTGACCCATCCACCCAGCCCCACCCACTGGCCGTTCTCCCAACGCGCAACCTCGAACGGGCCGCCGGAGAGCAGCACGTTGGTGAGGGGGAAGCTGAGGGTGACCGGCTGGTTGAACTGGATGCCGTGCGGCCCGAACTCGGCCATCACGCGCTTGGCCAGCAGCGGATCGCTGGGCAGGTCGATGGTAACGGTGGTGCTGTACGGAAGCGCGCCCGCGGGGATGTCCACGCGGAAGCCGTTCAGCTCCACGAAGCCGCCCTGCGACGCCACGATGTACTTCTCGGCGTGGCGGGTGCCCGACAGGCTGGGCGCGCCCACGAACTGCAGCAGGCCCGACACGTCGATGCCCCCCGACAGCAGGCGCGCGGGGGCGGCGGGCGCCAGCGGCGCCTGCGAGGCTTCGGTGCAGCCGGCCAGCACGAGTGCGACGGCGGCCAGCGACACCAGGGTGCGGCGGATGTTCACGTCAACGTCCATGGGCAAAAGGTCCGTACAGCGCACGTGAATTCACGGCAGGCGCCGTGCCGATCCGTCGATTTGAATGAAACCGTTGCTGCTGATGCACTTACGCTTCGGCCGCGCCGCGCTTCCCCGCCCGCCGGTCCTGAACTTCTGCACAATTTTCGGGCAAGATCCCCAAATTCGGGGAAACTGGGCTTCAACACGCCAGGCGATTCCGCGCGGAAGGCCAATCCAGCTTTTCAACACGGAGGGACCAGAGGACCAGAGGAACCAGAGGAACGGCACGGAGCACCCCTCTGGTCCCTCTGGGATGAAAGGCAGTAGAAGCCGGGCCGGGTGACGGGATCAGGCCACGTCTTCGAGGCCGTACTCGCGGATCTTGCGGGTGAGGGTGTTGCGGTGCACGCCCAGGACGTCGGACGCGCGGCCCAGGTGGCCTTTCACCAGGAGAAGGACTTCGCGGATGTGCAGCTTCTCCACGTCGGCCAGCGCCAGGCCGGGGGCGTAGCCGGCCAGCGGGGCACCGGAGACGCCCTCCGTCTCCAGCTGCGTGGGGCGCAGCTGGTCGAGCGGGAGGTGCTCGGGGAGGAGGACGCTGCCGTGGGCCAGGAGCACGGCGCGCTCCAGCACGTTCTTCAGCTCGCGGATGTTGCCGGGCCAGTCGTGCTCGCGCAGGCGCTCCAGCACCGGCCGGGCGATCGCGCGGATGTTGCGGCCGTAGCGCGCCGCGTGCGACGCCACGAAGTGCCGCACCAGCAGGTCCAGGTCGCTCCCGCGGTCGGCCAGCCGCGGCAGCTGCATCGTCACCACCGCCAGGCGGAAGTACAGGTCCTCGCGGAAGGTGCCCTCGGCGATGGCGTGGCGAAGGTTCTTGTTGGTGGCGGCAACCACGCGCACGTCCACCGGGATGCGGTCCTCGCCGCCCACGCGTTCGATCTCGCGCTCCTGCAGGGCGCGCAGGATCTTGGCCTGCAGCGCCAGCGACATGTCGCCGATCTCGTCCAGCAGCAGCGTGCCGCCGCTGGCGCGTTCGAAGCGGCCGATCTTGCGGGCGATGGCGCCGGTGAACGCGCCCTTCTCGTGCCCGAACAGCTCGCTCTCCAGCAGGTTCTCGGGGATGGCGGCGCAGTTGATGGCCACGAACGGCCCCGCGGCGCGCGCGCTGTTGCGGTGGATGGCGCGCGCCACCAGCTCTTTCCCCGTCCCGCTTTCACCCAGCACCAGCACGGTGGCGCCCGAGCCGGCCACGCGCCCCACCATGCGGAACACCTCCAGCATGGCGGGGCTGGCGCCGATGGCCGCTTCATCATCCGCGTCGCCGATGTCGGCGGGGGAGATGGCGATCACCTCCTCGGCCTGGAACACCTCGCGCAGCGCGCCCTCGAGCTCGGCGGGCTGCGGCGGGCTGGCGAACACACCCAACACGCCCAGCCGCGACGCCTCCACCATCATCTGCATGGTGGGGCGTGAGGCCAGCAGCACCAGCGTGCCCGCCGGCGTCCCCGACTCGATGATGCGGCGGACCAGCTCCAAGTCGGCGGCGCCGATGTCGAGGGAGAGGACCACGGCCGCCCAGGCGCCGGTGCGCAGCTGCTCCAGCCCCTCGCCCAGCGCGGTGGCGTGGCGCACCTCGGCGCGCGCGCCCACCGCGTCGCGCACCGCGGTGGCGATGGCGGCGGACGGGTCGATCACCAGCACGGCGGGACGGGTCAACGGGCCGAACCCTGTTGGCGCGTGGGGCCAGGCAGGGCGGCCGGCCACCGCGCTCCACGAAGGAACGCGGCGCGAAGCCGCCTTGCGGCGGGCATCGAACCGGAACCCCGATGCCCGCGCACAGGGCAGGCAAAGTGCGGGCCTTTGCAAAATGGTGCAACCGCCCGCCAGCCGTCTTGTCTCCGGCGAGGGGCGGCTGAATCCACGGCCGCAACGGTTCGAACTCCGCTCCACGGACTCCCGCATCACCATCCGCGCGAAAATCGATCGACTTTACGCGGATCCCATCATCCCCCGACAAAGCGGGCGAGGCCGGGGGGGAACCTTACCCCGACCTCGCCCTGAGACCGTCCGCCGGCCCGAGTTCCGGTCAGGTTTGCGGCGGCGCGGCCCTTCTTTCCATCGTCCGCTCGATCACCGGTAGGCCTTCGCGGCCTGCACGGCGGCGTAGGCGTCGGCGTACCCCGCGCCCTGCTCCCAGAGGGCGTAGCCGGGGAGCGGCCGCGCGGTGCTGGTGAGGATCGAGAGCACCTGGTCGGGGGACAGCTTGCCGCCCGCGGCCTCCTGCATCAGCGCCACCACGCCGGCGATGTGCGGCGCGGCCATCGAGGTGCCGCTCATGCAGGTGAAGTCGTCCAGGTTCTGGAAGCCGATGTTGCAGGCGTTCAGGTCGCTGGTGATGCCCAGCGGCGCCACCACGCCGGTGCTTGACCGCGCCGAAACGATGCGCACGCCGGGGGCGGTGATGTCGGGGTGCTGCAGCGCGTCACCCGGCACGCCGCGCGACGAGAAGCCGGCCAGCACGGGCGCGCGCCCGGCCGCGTCGGCGCACTGCGAGGCCGAGTTCGTGGGGTCGAGCACGTACAGCTTGCACCCGGCGGCCACGCTGATCACCCACGGCGCCACGCTGTGGTAGTTCATGGTGTTCTCGGCCGGCCCGTCGTTCCCCGCGGCGAAGACCACGGTGATCCCGGCGTCGTGCACCGCCTTCATGGCCTCGTTGATGGGGTCGGTGGGGTCGAACTCGCCGGTGCCGCCCCAGGAGTTGTTCACCACCTTGATGTTGTACTTCACGCGGTTGTCCAGCATCCAGTCCACCGCCTGCAGCGCCGAGGCGTAGAGGATGGAGAGCCCCTCGCCCGCGCTCAGGCCGATCAGGTTGGAGCCGGGCGCCACGCCGCGGTACGCGCCGTAGCTGGTGCCGCCGCTGCCCCCCGCGATCCCGGCCACGTGGGTGCCGTGCCCGCCGGTGTTGTCGGTGTTGGGCAGGTTGTCCACGAACAGCTCGCCGCCGGGGCGCGGGAGGGTGGTGGTGTCGTCGGTCAGGTACGCGAAGTTGAGCGTGAACTTCAGGTTCTTCACGGTCTTGGAGGGGTACGCCACGCTGGCGTTCAGCCCGTTGATCCCGCTGTCCAGGATCGCCACGCCGATCCCCTTCCCGGTCACGCCGCCGGCCCACACCTGGTCGGAGTGGATGGAGGCGTTGCTCTCGCGCAGCAGCAGCCGGTCGGCGCGGTTGGCGTACACGCTCTCCACCCCGCCCAGCCCGGCGATGGCCTGCACCTGCGCCGGGGTGGCCAGCGCCACCATCATCGAAAGGTTGCGAAAGGTCATCACCCCGGCGCCCAGGTTCCCCACCTGCCGGGCGATGGAGGCGGTGGTGGTGCGGCTGGGGTCGTAGTTCACGATCACCACCAGCTGCTGCGCGGGCGCGGCGGCGGCCAGCGCGGTGCTGAGCAGCGGGTCGATGCGCGGGCCGCCGGCGACCGTGGCCAGCCGCGTGGTTCCGTCCCGGGCCGGCGCCGTGGGCTGCGCGTCGTTGCAGGCCGCCGCGGCGAGCGCCAGCAGGGGGATCAGCAGGGTGCGTTTCATGGTTCGTCCGTCCTCGTTCGGTCACACCTGGGGGCCGGCCGCCGCCCCATGCGGCGGCCGTCGTTTCGTCTGCCTCACCCCGTCCGCCGCGGAAGGCGGACGGGGCTGGTCTCGATCGGTCCGGATCTACCGCCGCACCGACATCACCGCGGCGTAGGCGTCCAGGTAGCCGGCGCCGGCCTCCCACTGGGCGTAGCCGTTCATCGGCTTGGCGGTGCGGGTGAGGGCGCGGTACACCTGGTCGGGGCTGAGCTTGCCGCGCGCGGCCTCCTGCATCAGCGCGATGGTGCCCGCCACGTGCGGCGTGGCCATGCTGGTGCCGCTCATGCACGTGTAGTAGGGAACGAAGAGCGTGGGGATGGCGCAGCTCAGCGCGTCGTCCGGCGCGTTCAGCGCGTTGATGGGCGTGCCGGTGCTGGCGCGGGCCGAGACGATCAGCGCGCCCGGCGCGGTGATGTCGGGGTGGTGCAGCGCGTCGCCCCGGATCCCGCGGCTCGAGAAGTCGGCCAGGATCGAGGTGCCGTCGGCGCAGAGCGACGCCGAGTTGGTGGGGTCGGGGGAGACCGTCTTGCACCCTGCGGCCACGCTGAATACCCACGGAGCTGCGCTGTACGGGTTCAGCGTGTTCTCCCCCGGCCCGTCGTTCCCCGCGGCGAACACCACGGCGATGCCCGCCTTGTAGACTTCCCTGGTGGCCACGTTGGTGGGGTCGTTCGGGTCGAACAGCCCGCCCGAGGTGCCCCACGAGTTGTTCACCACCTTGATGTTGTACTTCGCGGCGTTGTCGATCAGCCAGTCGAACCCGGCCAGCGCCCAGAAGACGACGATGGTCTCGCCCGCGCTGATGCCGACCAGGCTGGCCCCCGGAGCCACGCCGGTGTACTTGCCGCCCGACGCCGCGCCCGAGCCGCCCACGATCCCGGCCACGTGCGTTCCGTGCCCGCCCGTCACGTCGGTGTTGGGGACGTTCTCGATGAAGAGGTCGGCCGCCACCGGCGTGCTGTCGGGGCTCATCAGGTCCTTCATGCTCCCGGCGAACTTCACGTTCTGAACAACGTGGTCGCCGTAGTGCACGTCGGGGTTGTAGAGCCCGTCCACGCCGCTGTCGAGAATGGCGACGCCGATCCCTTTCCCCGTGTAGCCCGCCACGCGCGCCAGGTTGGCGCGGATGCTGGGTACGCTCTCGGCCAGGAAGTACTTGAGCTGCTTGTTGGCGTACAGCGACACCACGCCGGAGATGTTGGAGACGCTGGTGATCTGCGCGGGCGTGGCCACGGCGGCCACCACGGGCAGGTGCCGGAAGCGGATGGTGGTGGCGCCGGTGGCGCGGATGGCGTTGGCCACCGCGTCGCCGTTCGCCAGGCTGTCGTAGGTGACGATCAGCTCCACCCGGTCCAGCGGGTTGGCCAGCGCCAGCGTGCCGGTGAGCACCGGGTCCACGCTCACCGCGGGGTTCAGCGCCACGCGGTGCAGCGTGGGCGCGCCGCGGTCGGTACCAAGGGGCTGTGCGTCGCTGCACGCGGCCAGCGCCGCGAGCGCCGCAAGGGCGATCCACCGTTTCATCGTGCGTGTCCTCTCCTGAACCGTGACCGTTGGAACTCGGGGCGCTTCCGCCTGCCCCGTCCAAGGGCAATCACGGTTCCACACGCCGGGCCACGTGCACAGGATTGGTGAATCGGTGGATTTCACGCGGGGAGCGATACGTGGCCGGCAGCGTAGGAGCCGGCCGGAACGCCGCACCTCAAGATGTTGCGGCGGATAATCTTAGACTTGCGGCTCGGAGTTCGTGGACTGTTCTGCAGACGAATCCGGAGCCGGTCTGGAATTCCGAAACATGAACGCTGGGAGCGGGAACCTCCAACCGAAATGCAGCATCTCACGAACAAAGAATTTCACAATTACAGTGAAATGTGCATCTACATTTCGGTGAAAATATCATGAGGTTTTCGGGGCACAGGCCATGCTCCGTCTCACGGACAAAATGCGATCGGCACCCTCGAACCCGCGGCTCGGACGCATGAACCTGCAAGCCCACCCCACCGCCGACGGCCCTGGCGAAGACCCCGTCCTCTCCCTGCTCGACGCGGCGTCGGGCGCGTACCGCGCGCACGAGTCGGCGCTGCGCGGCGAGCTGGTGATGGCGCTGGGCGACGCGGCCGCCGCGCGCGAGCAGGCCGGCCTCTGGCGCGCCGAGGCCGAGGCCGCGCATGCCGAGGCCGAGCAGGCACGGCGCGAGACGCACGATACCCGCGGCGAGCTGGACGGGCTGCGCCGCGCCTTCGAGCGGCAGCATGAGCGCGCCGAGACGCTGCGCCACGCGCTGATGGAGGTGCACCGCGCGCTCTTCGGCGGCAACGTGCACGAGATGATCTTGCGCGCGTGCATGCAGATCACCGGGGCCACGCGCGGGGTGTACGTGTCGCACGGCACGGGCGGGAGGCTGCGGGCGCGGGCGGCGGTGGACGTGGACGGGTATCCGGGGGCCGAGCCGTCCGCGTTCCTGCGCGCGCTCAGCCAGCGCGTGGTGGAGCGCAACCAGCCGGTGGTGTGCAACGACGGCACCGAGAACGGGATCGACGGGATCGCGCCGCCCGAGCGCGAGGCCGAGCGCTTCCGCAACTGCGTGGTGAGCCCCGTGGTGCTGAAGCACGACCTGGACGGCGTGGTGCTGGTGGGCGACCGCCCGGGTGGCGGCTTCGACCCCGACGACGTGCAGATGCTGCTGAGCGTGGGGCACCAGGGCGGCGTGGCGGTGGAGAACCGCCGCCTGGAGGAGGCGCTGCAGCGCGCCTACGTGTCGACGGTGAGCATCCTGGCCGACGCGGTGGAGGCCAAGGACCCGTACACGCACGGCCACTGCGAGATGGCCTCGCGCTACGCCCGCCTGGTGGCCGAGCGGATGGGGCTGGCCGCGCATGAGCAGGCGCTGGTGTGCTACAGCGCCCTGCTGCACGACGTGGGGAAGATCGGCGTGAGCGACGGGGTGCTGAACAAGCCCGGCCCGCTGCTGCCGGAAGAGATGGAGCTGATGCGCGCCCACGTGCGCGTGGGGCACGACCTGCTGCGCAACGTGCCCGTGCTGGAGCAGGTGGCCGAAGTGGTGCTGCACCACCACGAACGCTTCGACGGCGACGGCTACCCCGACGGCCTGGCCGGCGACGAGATCCCGCTGGCGTCGCGCATCGTGGCAGTGGTAGACGCCTACTGCGCCATGATCACGCGCCGCAGCTACAAGGAGGCCTACACCGAAGACCACGCCCGCGACGAGGTGCGCCGCTGCTCCGGCACCCAGTTCGACCCCACGGTGGTGGACGCCTTCCTCTCCGTGGTCGACACCCCGCAGGCCGACGACCCCGACGACGACCCGTGGGCCGATTGCCTGATACTCCCCGGCCTGGCCACCCGCCAGCAGCTTCGTAAGGAGTACGAAAGTACGGGGTACGGGGTACGGGGGACGGAAGCGCGAGGTGCGGAGATGCGTTGAGCAGGAACAAACAAGCGGCCCTGCTTCCCGATCGGATGGGAAGCAGGGCCGCTTTTTCGTACTCCGTACCCCGTACTTTCGTACTTTCCTTCAGCCGCGGCGGGGCTTGCGCTCGTACAGCTCGCGGTCGGCCTCGCGCACCAGGTCGTCGGGGGAGGCGAGGCCGGCGCGGTAGATGGCCACGCCCTCGCTCACGCCCACGCGGCCCGCCAGGCGCGCGCGGACCCGCTCGGCCAGCGAGTGCGCGGCGGCGGCGCTTCCGCCGGGGAGGATCACCAGGAACTCGTCGCCGCCGTAGCGCACCACCACGTCGCTCCCGCGCGACTCGGCGCGCAGCGCGTCGGCCACGGCGCAGAGCACGGCGTCGCCGGCGTGGTGGCCCTCGCGGTCGTTCACTTCCTTGAAGCCGTCCAGGTCCATCACCATCACCGCCAGCGGCTCGCCGCGGCGGGCGGCGGCCCAGGCGTGCTCCATCACCACGTCCATGTGTCGGCGGTTGGCCAGCCCGGTCAGCGAGTCGGTGAGCGACAGGCCGCGCACGCTCTCGATCAGCCGGATGCGCCGCAGCGCCATGTCGGCCTGCAGCGCCAGCGCGCGCAGCACGTCCCAGTCCTCGGGCTCGAAGATGCGGTCCTCGCGGCGCTCGGTGAGCACCAGCACCGCCTCGTCGGCCACGGGGACGTGGGCCGCCATGCTGGTGGACGGGTCACCGAAGAGCGGCGCGGCCACCGGGCAGGGCCCATCGCGCCGGGCGTCCACCGCCAGCACCAGCCCCG
Organism: Longimicrobium sp.; assembly: GCA_035691085.1. GTDB lineage: Bacteria > Gemmatimonadota > Gemmatimonadetes > Longimicrobiales > Longimicrobiaceae > Longimicrobium. Next base: position 19,074 of record DASSJS010000016.1, on the reverse strand, counting down.
CGGTGGCGAAGCGGTCGTCCCACAGGATGCAGGCGCGGTGCTCGTTCAGCCGCTGGCCGGGGCGGGCGGGCGCGCGCAGCATCCCGCGCGCGGCGTCGCGCACCAGCGTGACCGCCGTGTGCGCGCCCACGATGCGCAGCGCGTGGTCGGCCAGGGCAAGGAACACCTGGTCGGCGCACTCGGCCGCGTTCAGCTCCTCGAAGTAGGCGATCAGCTGGTCGGGAAGGCGCTGGCGCTTGGCCTGGCGCAGCCGCTCCTGCCGCAGCACCGCCAGCCGCGCCGACGCATGCTCCAGCAGGTCGTCGTCGCCCGTGGCGGGGAGGCGGCAGGTGCCCGACGCCGCCATCAGCACGCCCTGGTCGGGCCCCGCCTTGAGCAGCAGCACCAGGTCCTGCGAGCCGTCGCACAGCGCCGGGAGCGCCGCCGACGGCTCCTCGCCCAGCACGAAGCGCGGCGGGCGATCGCCATGGCCCACAGGGAGCGTGCCGTCTGCTATCCACCGCGTGGGCGTCGCCAGCAGCACGCCCATCGTGCGGTCATCACCACGCCTGAGCCGCATCGAACACCCTCCCCAAAGAAAACGCGGCCGAACCGGGGATGTGGCAGGCCGCGCAATTTCCAGCTAACCGATTGGACTGATTAGACTTGAGAATATACAAGTGTTCTCGAAAAGCGTCAATCGGTGTCTACTTCGGAGGACAGATGTTCCGGCGGGTCAGGCGCGGTACGGGAAATCCCTCGCGATTCGGCGCTCTTTGAACAGGTGCGCGAGTGCGTGAGTGCGTCAGGGCTCATCGAACCGCGGTGCTGCGGTGGCGGATTCAGATCGCCGTTCGTGGACGTTTCGCCAACGCCCGTGGCGCGCGCCGTCATCCCGGCCACCCCCGCCGCCGGTAGTCCGCGAAGGCGGCGCGAAGGCGGACTTCGTGGGGTCGTTGCGGCGGATTCATTCGCCTGTCCCCCTGGTTGGACAGACCTTCTCCAACGCCTTGGCCCACACCCCGCATCTCCGCCGCTGGCTTGACAATGCGCGCCGTCCACGGTATTTCAAACCCGCGACGGGGACGGGTTTTTGCGACCCGGTCGCGGCTTCCGGCGGTACCCGCCGGATCACGGTACCCGCCGCCGGCCAGGGGCGGGCTTCGTGTTTCCGGGCCCGGCGTGGAGGCATGCCGCGGATCGTCTCCCATGACCCCAATGTCGTGAATCAACCGAGCAGCGCCTTGCCGACCGCAGCGCCATTGCCGAAGAAGAAGCGCGTCCTGATGCTGACGCAGTGGTTCGAGCCCGAGCCCACCTTCAAGGGGCTCGTTCTCGCGCGCGAGCTGGTGCGGCGGGGGTACGAGGTGGAGGTGGTCACCGGCTTCCCCAACTACCCCGGCGGCAAGGTCTATCCCGGCTATCGCATCCGCCCCCTGCAGCGCGAGACCATCGACGGCGTGCAGGTCACGCGGGTGCCGCTGTACCCCAGCCACGACGCCTCGTCGCTGCGGCGCATCGCCAACTACGCCAGCTTCGCGGCGTCGGCGCTGCTGTATTCCCTCTTCCGCGCGCGGAAGCCCGACGTCGTCTACGTCTACCAGCTCCCCACCAAGGCGGTGGTCGCCGCCGTGCTGCGGGTGTTCCGCGGCGTTCCCTTCGTCTATGACGTGCAGGACATCTGGCCCGACACGCTGGCGGCCACGGGGATGGTGGGCGGGGGGATGATGTTCAGGGCGGCGGGTGCCGTGGCGCGGTGGACCTACCGCCACGCCGACGCGCTGGTGGTGAACTCGTCGGGCTTCAAGCGGGTGCTGACGGAGCGCGGCGTGGAGCCCGGCAGGGCCGAGGTGGTGCTGAACTGGTGCGACGAGGGGTCGCTGCGCGCCCCGGCCGAGACCGGGCCGGCGTTCCCGGCCGACGGCCGCTTCCGCATCGTCTTCGCGGGGAACATGGGGCTGGCGCAGGCGCTGGGGAGCGTGCTCGACGCCGCCGAGCTGGTGCGCGCCCGCGATCCGCGCATCGACTTCGTCTTCATCGGCAGCGGGGTGGATACCGACCGGCTGAAGGCCGACGCCGAACGGCGGGGGCTCTCCAACGTGGCCTTCATCCCCCGCATGCCCATCGGCGAGGTGGGCCGCTTCCTGGGCCAGGCCAGCGCGCTGCTGGTGCACCTGAAGGACGATCCGCTCTTCGCCATCACCATCCCCGGCAAGACGCAGGCGTACATGGCCATGGGGAAGCCGATCCTGATGGCCGCCCCCGGCAACGCCGCCGAGCTGGTGCGCGAGGCGCGCTGCGGCGTGGAGGCGGCCCCGCAGAACGCCGCGGCGATCGCCGACGCGGCGGTGCGGCTGGCGTCCCTTCCCGAAGACGAGCTGCGCGCCATGGGCGAGCGCGGCAAGGCGTATTACAACGAGCACCTGGCCGTGCCCGTGGGCGTGGCCCGCATCGCGGAGATGTTCGAACGCGTGTCGGACCGGGGCCGCGCCCCCAGATCGATCCCGTCCGCGACCTGACCCCGGCCATCCATTCCGTGACCCAGTACGTACTGCCCGCCACCGCCTTCGTGGCCGGCGCCCTCGCGATGCCGCTGTACAACCGCGTCGCCAACCGGTACGGCATCATCGCCAAGATGAACGCGCGCACGCTGCACGAGCGCATCGTTCCGCGCGGCGGCGGCAGCGTGTTCGCGATGGTGTTCTGCCTGGGGCTGCTGGCGTGGTGGCTGCTGGGCGGGATCTCCACCGGGGTGCTGCTGGCGTTCGCGCTGGGCGGCGGCGCCGCGGCCACCATCGGATTCGTGGACGACGTGCACGAGCTGCGCGCCGGGCGCAAGCTGCTGCTGCACGTGATGCTGTCGCTGTGGCTGCTGGCCGCGCTGTGGAAGCCGGTCTACGCCGGCGCACTGGATGGTTTGCCGCTGGTCGTCCGCGTGATGGTGATCGCGGCGCTGCTCTGGGTGCCGGTGTGGCTGATCAACCTCTACAACTTCATCGACGGAATCGACGGGCTGGCGGTGAGCGCCGGGGTGCTGATCTCGTCCACGGCGCTGGCGGTGCTGGTGGTGACCGGCGGGAGCCGCGAGTTCATCCTGGTGGCCGCGCTGCTGGCCGCGTGCGCGCTCAGCTTTTTGTTCTGGAACCTCCCTCCCGCGCACGTGTTCATGGGCGACGCGGGGAGCATCTTCCTGGGCTACAGCTTTGCCGCGCTGATCCTGGCCACGGTGGTGAGCGGCCAGATCACCCCGTGGACGTGGATCGCCACCATGGGCTACTACGTCGCCGATACGACGACGACCACGCTCTGTCGGATGGTGCTGGTGGAGCGCTGGTACGGCGGGCACCGCAGCCACGCGTACCAGAACCTGGCCCGCATCCACCGCTCGCACGGCCGGGTGACCTACGGGATCGCCGCGTACCAGCTGCTGTGGGCCATCCCGCTCGCCTTCTGGTCGGCGCTGCAGCCGCGCTGGGGGATCCTGGCGGCGGCGCTGGCGGTGGTGCCCGCGGTGCTGTGGACGCTCCGCTACGGCCCGCCGCTTTCCAGCGATTGAACCCGCACCTACCGGCACGGAAGGGAACGCCATGCTTCTCCTGTTGACCGGCGCCGGCCACGTGGACGGCCGGATGCTGCGGTGCGACGTGGCGGGGAGCCCGTTCATCGACGCGCTCTCGGCCACCCTCCGCCGCGACCCGGCCGTGCGCGCCCACGTCGCCACGCCGGGCCAGCCGCTGCCGCCGGAGCTGGTGGATGCCGCCACGTCCGGCGGCGTCCTGGTGGCGGACGCGGACGTCTGGTTCAGCCCCGCCGCGGCCGACGCGCTGCTGCACGCGGCCGGCCCGCTCCGCGTCACCTTCGGCGGCGACACGCTCGCCGTCCATCTCCCGGCAGCCGACGCGCCCGCCATCGCCGGTCGGGCGCTCCCCGCCCGCGCGGCGGAGGTGGCGCTTCCGGCGGCGAGCATGGACGTCGATGCATCGATGATCGACGAAGCGGACGCGCCGGTGCGGGTGCGCAACCTGGCCGATCTCGCCGTCTGCGAGGCCGCCATCCTCCGCGGCCGCGCGGTCGACGCCGCGCTGGCGGGCGTGCGCATCCGCGACCTCGGCTCCGTCCGCATCCGCGGCGAGCTGCGCTGCGGAGAGGGCGTGGAGATCGACGCCAACGTGATCATCCAGGGGAAGGTCGTGCTTGGGGACGGCGTGAAGATCGGGGCGAACTGCATCCTCACCGACGCCGCCATCGGCGACGGGTGCGACATCCGGCCGTTCACGACCGTGGAGAACGCCTCGGTGGGCGCGGGGACGTTCGTGGGCCCCTACGCCCGCCTGCGCCCCGGCGCGGTGATCGGCGAGCGGTCGCAGATCGGCAACTTCGTGGAGATCAAGAACTCCGACGTGGGCCCCGGCTCGCGCATCAACCACATGGCGTTCGTGGGCGATGCCACGCTGGGGCCGCGGGTCACGCTGGGCGCCGCCACCATCACCTGCAACCACAACGGCACCACCGTGGCGCGCACCGTGATCGGCGAGGGCGCGTACGTCGGGTCGGGGACCATGCTCGTGGCCCCCGTCGAGATCGGCGAGAACGCGATGGTGGGCGCGGGATCCACCATCAGCAAGGATGCCCCGCCGGGGAAGCTGACGCTGGCCCGGGCGAAGCAGGTGACCGTCCCCGGCTGGAACCCCGCCGGACAGGAGCCGAAATGACCCTCCGCGTAGCCGTCTGGGGGCTGGGCCCGCACGCCGTCCGCAACGTCCTTCCCGCGGTGGCGCAGGCTCGCGGCATGGCGCTGCACGGCGTATATTCGCGCAACCCCGAGGTCGTTTCCGCCGCCTGCGCCCAGTACGGGTGCGCCCGGTGGGAGAGCGCCCAGGCCATGCTGGCGGACGCGGAGGTGGACGCGGTGTACCTGTCCACGCCCATCTCGCTCCACGCCGCGCAGGGCCAGGAAGTCTTGCGGGCGGGCAAGCATTTCTGGTGCGAGAAGCCGATCGCCACGCGGGTGGACGAGGCGGAGGCGCTGTGCACGCTCTCGCGCGGCCGCGGCGTGACCGTGGCCGAGGGCTTCATGTACCTGTACCACCCACACTTCGCCCGTCTGCGCGAGATGGTGGCCGGCGGCGGGATCGGCCGGGTGGTGAGCGTGGTGTGCCGCTTCGGGATCCCGCCGCTGGACCGCCCCAGCTTCCGCAACGATCCCGCGCTGGGCGGCGGCGCGTTCCTGGACGTAGGCTCGTACCCGCTCTCCGCCGTGGTCGGGCTGTTTCCGGACGTGGATCCGGAAGTCACGCTCGCGGAGATCGACACCGCGCCGGGGAGCGCGGTGGACACGGCGGGGAGCGCGCTGCTGCGGTATCCGGGCGGCGCGCGGGCATATCTCGAGTGGAAGACGGGCGTCGGCTACCGCAACGAGATCGACGTCTGGGGCGATGCGGGGTCCGTGTCGACCGAGCGCATCTTCTCCAAGGCGGCGGACTACGTCCCGCGCTTCCGCGTGCTGGACCGGACGGGGCGCGAGACGGTGGAGGAGGGGCGCGCCGGCAACCACTTCGTCACCATGCTGGAAACCTTTCGCGGCCTGGTGGACGACACCGCCGCCGCCGAGCGCGAGCGACAGCTCATCGCGCGGCGGGCACGGCTGGTCGGCCACGTGCGGGACCGCTCAACACCTTGATGGGAGATGCGCTGATGGAACCGTGGAAGACGACCATGCTGGACGACGAGTCGATGTGGCCGCCGGCGGGGAAGGTGCCCCTCCCCGAGGCCCACGCCGACGCGCGCGGGGCGATCCAGCCGATCGCCAACCTGCCCATGAAGAACGTGTCGCTGATCTCGTCGGCGGCGGGAACGGTTCGCTCGAACCACTACCACCTGACCGACTGGCACTACATGTACGTGCTGAAGGGCTCGTTCGACTACTACGCGCGCCCGGTGGGCAGCACCGAGGAGCCGGTGGTGACGCACGTGGGCGAGGGCGAGCTGATCTTCACCCCGCCCATGGAAGAGCACGCCACGCACTTCCTGGAGGATTCGTATCTCCTTGTCGTGAGCCGCAATCCGCGCGACCAGGAGACCTACGAGGCCGACACCCGCCGCGTGACCGTGCTGGACCCGGCGAGCGTGGAAGCGGAATGAGCGACGTCTACCAGCGGACCCGCTGCCGCATGTGCGACGAGCCCACCCTGGTGCGGGCGATGGAGCTCACGCCCACGCCGCCGGGGAACACGCTCCTCCACGAGAACGAGCTGAGCCGCCAGGAGGCGCGCTACCCGCTGGAGCTGCACTTCTGCGAGACCTGCCACCACGTGCAGCTGGGGCACGTGGTGGACCCGCGCATCCTGTACCAGAACGACTACCTGTACGTGAGCGGCACGTCTCCGGTGTTCGTGAAGCACCTGGAAGACTACGCCGCCGACATGGTACGCCGCTTCGAGCTGAAGCCCGGCGATTTCGTGGCCGACATCGGCAGCAACGACGGCACCTGCCTGCGCGCCTTCCAGCGGCACGGGATGAAGGTGCTGGGCGTGGACCCCGCCACCGAGATCGCCCGCCGCGCCACCGAGTCCGGGATTCCCACCGTCGGCGCCTTCTTCTCCCTCGAGCTCGCGAAGCAGCTGCGCGAGGAGCACGGGCCGGCGGCGTTCATCACCTCGCACAACGCGCTGGCGCACATCGACCAGCTCGACGACGTGATGCGCGGCGTCACGCACTGGCTGGACGACGACGGCGTGTTCGTGCTGGAGGTGGGGTACTTCGTGGACGTGTTCAGCAACCTGTTCTTCGACACCATCTACCACGAGCACCTGGACTACCACACGGTCGCGCCGTTCCGGTACCTCTTCGACCGGGTTGGGCTGGAGCTGCTGGGCGTGCAGCGCATCTCGCCGCAGGGCGGGTCGCTGCGGGTGCTGGCGCAGAAGAAGGGCGGCCGCCACCAGCCCGACGGGACGGCCGAGGAGCTGATCGCGCTGGAGAACCGGATGGGGCTGGACCGCGCCGAGACCATCACCGAGTTCGGCGTGCGCATCCAGAAGCTGGGCGAGCGCCTGCGCGCGCTCGTCGGTGACCTGAAGGCCCAGGGAAAGCGGATCGCCGCGTTCGGCGCGCCCACCAAGGCGGTCACGCTGCTGTCGCACTTCGGGATCGGTGCCGAGACGCTCGAGTTCGTGGTGGAAGACAACCCGCTGAAGCACGGGCTGTACATGCCGCTCAGCCACATCCCCGTGCTCCCCACGGCCGAGCTGTACGCGCGCAAGCCCGACTACGCGCTGATCCTGGCGTGGAACTTCGCCGAGCCGATCATGGCCGCGCACAGGAAGTTCGCCGAGCAGGGCGGCCGCTTCATCATCCCCATGCCGGAGCCGCGCATTGCTTGATAGGTCGAGCAGCAAACGGATCCTGATCATCGCCCCGCACCCGGATGACGAGACGCTGGGGTGCGGCGGATCGATCGCGAAGTGGGCGGCCGAGGGGCACGAGGTGTCGGTGCTGATCGTATCCGGCCACCTCCCGCCGCTGTACCCGATGGAGGCGTACGAGCAGACCGTGGCCGAGGCGAAGCGCGCCTTCGAGATCCTGGGCGTGGCGCACAGCCGCTTCCTGCAGATCCCGGCGACGTACGTGCACACCGAGCCGGTGAGCAGCCTGAACGGGCAGGTGGTGAAGGTGGTGGACGAGACCCGGCCGCACGTGGTGCTGTGCTGCTATCCCGACCGTCACGTGGACCACCGCGTGATCTTCGACAGCGCGATGGTGGCCACCCGCCCGGTGCACGCCGGGAAGGACGTGCAGGTGGTGGCCGCGTATGAAACGCTCTCCGAGACGCACTGGAACGCGCCGCACATCGAGCCCAACTTCGTCCCCACCTGGGTGGTGGACATCACGGAGACGATCGAGAAGAAGATGGCGGCCGTGGCGTGCTACGAGTCGCAGATCCCCCCCTTCCCCGGCTCGCGCTCGGTGGAGGCGATCGAGGCGCTCGCCAAGTTCCGCGGCACCCAGGCCGGCTTCGCCTTCGGCGAGGCCTTCCACGTGATCCGCATGGTGTCGTAGCCGCGCGGGATCGAGCCCGGAGGGCGAACGTCAGACGAAGGCCCCGCCACCCCTGAGATGGGCGACGGGGCCTTTCTCGTTCGGCGCGACGGCCGTGGCCGCGCGCAGACGATCGCGTTTCGTCAATCGAACCGCGAAACCCAACGGGCTCAAGGCCGCACCAGCGAGAGGCGGAGCTTCTCCTCGGCCAGCGTCACCACCAGCGTATCGCCGTCCTGCAGCCGGTCCAGCGGCGCGCCGTCGATGAACTCGCACGTCGCCTCGTCGCCCACCTGCACCTCGCCGCGGTAGCCACGGGCGTACGCGACCGAATCGGGCTTGCGCTTCTTCGCGTTGCTGCGGAGGTAGACGCCCCGGTCGTTGCAGAGCCACAGCCCCGGCGGCGCGCCCGTGCCGGGATGATCCACGTCGTCGTCCAGCGCATCCTCCGACGCGAGGTCCACGCCCGCCGCCAGGTAGCGCTGCGCCTCCGTCATCAGGCGCTCCCCCGCCGCCCGTGACTCCGCCAGCAGCGCCCGCACCTCCGCTCCCTCGAACTCGTATCGCCCATCCATCCGTCCGCCTCCACGGTTTCTATGGCGTGCTGGGATCGCACGCCGAGTGGCACCCGGTTCCCACGCAAGCCGCCAGAGACGTGCCCGGTGAGTACGCGCACGTGCCAAGATGTCGCGCGGCCATCGCCACCCGACACGATACCGAGCCTGCGTGATCCCTCCATCCAACGAGTCACTTGTTCCATAAAGGCCTCGTCGTCGCGTGACGCGTAACTTCAGGGTTGCGCGAATCCGCCCTGACGTGTAACTATGTAGTTACGCAACCAATCGAGTCACCTTTACTGGCAAGGGCGATGATCCCAGACCGAATCGAACGCGAGATCCGCATCGCCGCATCGATGGAGCGGGTGTGGACCGCGATGACGGAGGCGAAGCACCTCGGAACGTGGTTCGGCGACGCGGGGGCCACCATCGATCTGCGGCCCGGCGGTGAAATCACCCTCGTATGGGAGAAGAACGGGACCGCGCGCGGCCGGGTGGAGCGCGTGGAGCCGCCCACCCTCTTCTCGTTCCGCTGGATACGCGGTGGCCACGACGAGCCGGAGCCCGGCAACCATACGCTCGTGGAGTTCACCTTGACGCCAGACGGCAGCGGCACCGTGCTGCGGATGGTGGAGAGTGGCATCCGCGGGCTGGAGATGGCCGAGGCGGGGCTACGCGAGTACGCCCGCAGTCACGAGCACGGGTGGACGGCCGAGCTCGGCGAGCTGCGCGACTACGTCGAACGGGGCTGGGAATGACACCGCGTCTCCGCGGCACCGGCGTCCCCCCGCCCGACGACGCGCTGGTGGCGATCGCGGACCCCACGCGCTGGCGGCTGCTGAACCTGGTGGCCGCGCACGGCGAGGAGACGGCCACCACGCTGGCCGCGCAGCTCCCCGTCAGCCGCCCGGCGGTCGCCAAGCACCTGTCCGTCCTCAGCCGCGCGGGGCTGGTCGGCGCGCGGCGCAGCGGCCGCGAGGTCCGCTACCACGTGCGCACCGAGCGGCTGGAGGAAGCCGCGCAATGGATCTCGCGGCTCGCGTCGGAGTGGGACACGCGCCTCGCGGCCATCAAGCGCATCGCCGAGAGCCTGGAGGATTCATGATGTGCCCCGTCTGCCTTTCCACGCTGGCGATGATCGCCGCCGGCGCCACGTCCACGGGCGGCCTCGCCGCGATTGCCGTGCGGATGCGCGGCCGCGGGGCCGGCCTCGCCGCGAGTGTGCGGCGGAACGCCACCTCATCGTCTGATCCGGAAGGGAACCACCATGTCTGAATCACCCGGGAACGGCCGCGGAGACGAAATGCCCGGCATGCGCACGCCGCCGGCCGTTTCGCCCCAGGAGTGGGAGGCCGCGCGCGAGCGGCTGCTGGTGCAGGAAAAGGCCGCGACCCGCGCCCGCGACGCGCTGGCCGCCGAGCGCCGGCGGATGCCGTGGATGGCGGTGGAGAAGGAGTACCTGTTCGAGGGGCCCGGCGGAAAGGCGAGCCTGCTCGACCTGTTCGAGGGCCGCCGCCAGCTGATCGTCTACCGCGCCTTCTTCGAGCCCGGGGTGTTCGGCTGGCCCGACCACGCCTGCCGCGGCTGCTCGCTGGGGGCCGACCAGGTCGCGCACCTGGCGCACCTGAACGCCCGCGACACCACTCTGGTGTACGCCTCGCGCGCACCGCAGGCCGACATCGCGCGGCTGAAGGAGCGGATGGGCTGGGAGATGCCGTGGTACACGATCACCGACCGCTTCGACGCCGACTTCGGCGTGGACGAGTGGCACGGCCACAACGTGTTCATCCGTGACGGCGAGCGGATCTTCCGCACCTACTTCATCAACAACCGCGGCGACGAGGCGATGGGGACCACGTGGAGCTACCTCGACCTCACCCCGCTCGGCCGCCAGGAGACGTGGGAGGATTCGCCGGAGGGCTACCCGCAGACCCCTCCCTACAAGTGGTGGAACTGGCACGACAACTACGAAGCCGAGGCCGCGCCCGACCCGAAGTGGGTCCAGGTCTCGGACGCCGGAGAGGCGGCGTTCCGGAACGCCGAAGCCGCTGCGAAGGCCTGAGCGTGGCCTGGAACGGCGATGGGGCGCGACGTCCGTCGTCACGCGTGAACTGGGCCGCTGACCGGCCGAATCCGACGGGGCCCATTCCGTGACCCACGACGAAAACGGCCTCGCCGCTCGGTTGAGCGGCGGGGCCGTTTCTTGTTGCACTGCATGCACGGAGGCGGAGGGACTCGAACCCCCAAGGGCTTGCGCCCTCCGCATTTCGATTCACCCACTCTCCGAGTTGCACCGGCAGTTCCTGGAGCACCCCATCCTGAGGCGAGCGCACCTCCATCGAGGCGATCTGCCCCTGGTTGAACGCCGCGAGCCGGCGCAGCATGGTAATCTGGCTCTCGTGCTCCGCGACCTGCTGCCGCATCGACCGGCGCATGAACTCCAGCCCGCTGCCGCTCGACGCCGAACCGCGGGCGTGGTGCTCACCTCACCCCCTCGTGTCGCACCCAGGGCCCCGTTCCGCGCACGCCCGTGCCGTGCGCAGCGACTCGCGCAGCACGCGCGCGAACTCCTGCACGTAGGGCTCGGAGGCGATCAGGGTGTGGCTGCCGGGAACGGGGTGCACCTCCACGCCGCGCGCCAAGTGGTGCCAGCCGTACGTCCGCCGCTCCTCGTCGCTTAGCGTGGCAAAGAAGGGATCGTGCGCGCGCGTGACGTCGGCCGCGCGGAAGAGGGTGAGGGTGCCGGAGAAGCGCCCCGGCGCGTAGCCGGCGTGGCTCCGCAGCCGGTCCGCCATCAACCCGCGCTCGGCGTGGACGTCGTCGGCGCCGAAGCCCGGGGGCGCGACGCCCTGCGCGTGCATCTCGTCCACCACGCGGCGGACCCGCTCGTCCGGGGCCATCCCCGCCAGCGCCTCTGCGTCGAGCGAGAACTCGGCGCCCGCCCGCTTGGCGTACAGCTCGGCCAGCGCGACCAGGCTCTCGGCGTCGCGGTCCCACGGCAGGCGCTCCAGCAGCCCCGGCGCGACCGCGTCCAGCAGCCCCACGAAGGCCACGGTCTCACCGGCGCGCTCGAGCTGCAGCGCCATCTCGAAGGCGACCAGCCCGCCGTACGACCATCCGCACAGGAAATACGGCCCCCGCGGCTGCACCGACCGCACGGCCGCCACGTGCTCGGCGGCGATGCGCTCCAGCGGGCGGCCCAGGTCGTCGCCCAGGTCGGGGATCCCGTAGGCCGGCTGCTCGGCGCCCAGGTGGCGCACCAGGCTCACGTAGCAGGTCAGGCCGCGCCCGGTGGAATGGACCAGGAACAGCGGCGGCAGCGCCCCGTGCGGCTGGAGCGCGACCACCGGCTCCGCGGCCGAGGGGCGCGCCCTCCGCTCGCGCACCGCGTCGGCCATCGCCCGCACGGTCGCGCGCTCGAACAGGGTGGAGACGGGAAGATCGCACCCCAGCCTCCGCCGGACCTCGGCGAAGAGGCGGAGGGCCAGCAGCGAGTTGCCGCCGAGCTCGAAGAACCCCTGCGTGGGCCCGATGCCGCGGACGCCGAGCAGCGCCTCCCACAGCTGGATCAGCTGCACCTCCAAGAAGTCGCGCGGCTCTGCGGGTTCGGCCGCTTCCGCCCGCGCGGCGGGCGCGGGAAGCGCCGCGAGGTCGAGCTTGCCGTTGGGTGAAAGCGGAAGCCGCTCGACGCGCACGAACGCCGCGGGCAGCATCGGCTCGGGGAGCTCGGCGGCGAGCCGCGCGCGAAGTGCCTCGCCCTCGCCGCCGCCGACGACGTAGGCCACCAGACGCCGGTCGCCCGTCGCGTCTTCGCGCGGGACCACGGCGCAGTCGCGGACGCCGGGCTGGCGGCGGAGCGCGGCCTCCACCTCGCCGGGCTCGACGCGGTGGCCGCGGACCTTCACTTGGCGATCCAGGCGGCCCAGGTATTCCAGCGTGCCGTCGGAGCGCCAGCGCGCGCGGTCGCCGGTGCGGTAGAGCCGCGCGCCGGGCGCGTCACCGAACGGATCGGGGACGAAGCGCTCGACGGTGAGCCCCGGCCGGCCCAGGTACCCGCGCGCCACCCCCGCCCCGCCGATCCACAGCTCGCCGGGCACGCCCATCGGCTGCACCTCGCCCCACGCATCGCAGACGTACAGCCGCGCGCTCCCCAGCGGCCGCCCGATCGGGTGCGCCCGCACCGCGCCATCCGTGTCGACGGCGTGCGCGGAGGCGAGGATGGTTCCCTCGGTGGGCCCGTAGAGGACGTGCGCCCGGGCGGATGGAAACGCCGCCCGCATCGCCGCGAGCAGGTCGGGAGGCACGCGGTCGCCGCCCACGAAGATACGCCGCAGCCGGGGCCGCGCGGGCGCGGCGAGCTCCGCCCGCGCCAGCTCGCGCATGAGCGCGGGGACGGCGTGGAGGAAGGTGGCATCCGCGGTCTCCTCGCCGAGGGCGGCCAGGTCCAGCAGGCGCTCGCGCGGCACCATGCGGACGGCGGCGCCGGAGGTCAGGGGGAGCAGCGTCTCGAACAGCCAGATGTCGAACGCGTACGGGGCGAGCGACGGCATCACGTCGCCCGGCCCGGGACGGAACGCCTCGCGCGCCGCCGCGAGCAGGCGCGCGAGCGAGCCGTGCGTGACGACCACGCCCTTCGGCCGGCCGGTGGTGCCGGAGGTGTAGATGACGTACGCCGCGTTCCCGAGATCGACTTCAAGGTCGAGACCCTCTCCCTCGTCGCCGTCCGGGTCCGCGTCGAGCGGCACCACCTCGACGCCCGCCCACGGTGCGCCGCCGGCGGACGCGTCCGCGAGGAGCACGCGGACGCCGGCATCGCGCGCCATGACCGCCAGGCGCCCGGCCGGATAGGCGGGATCGAGGGGGACGAAGGCGCCGCCCGCCTTCCACGTCCCCAGCAGGGCGACCACCAGCTCCGGCGTGCGCGCGCAGCACACGCCCACGCGCCGCTCGGGCGCCACGCTCAGCGCGCGCAGGCGCCGCGCGAGCCGGTTGGCCCGCGCGTTCAGCTCCGCGTAGCTGAGCCACCGGCTCCCGTACCGCACGGCGGGCGCATCGGGGGTGCGGGCCGCCTGTGCCGCGAAGCGCCGGTGCACGGGCTCCGCGTCGTGAGCGGCGTCACCCCGCCCGGCCGCCAGCACCCGCGCCCGCTCGTCGGCGTCCATCAGCGCCAGCCGGGAGACGCGCCGGTCCGGGTCGCCCGCCGCCTGTGCCAGCACCCGCTCGAGCCGCCGGGCCATCCGCTCGGCGGTCGCGGGGTCGAACAGGTCCACGGCGTACTCCAGGCCGCCGGAGAGCCCGCCGGCACCGGCGGTGACGGAGAGGGAGAGGTCGAATCCGGTCGTCCGCGCCTGGACGGGGAGCGGCTCGGCGCCGAGCCCGTCCCCGTGGCCGCCGGAGGGCTCGGCGTTCTCGAGCGTGAACATCACCTGGAAGAGCGGCGCGTGGCTCCGGCTGCGTTCCGGCTTGAGCGCGGCGACCACCCGCTCGAACGGCACGTGCTGGTGCGCGTACGCGCCGAGCGCGGTCTCGCGCACGCGCCGCAGGAGCGCGCGGAAGCCGGGGCCGCCGGAGAGGTCGGTCCGCAGCACCAGCGTGTTCACGAACAGGCCGATCAGCCCCTCCACCTCGCTCCGCGCCCGGCCGGCCACGGGGGTGCCGACGCACACGTCGTCGGTGCCGGCGTACCGGCCCAGGAGCGCCTGGAACGCAGCGAGCACGGCCATGTGCAGCGTCGCGCCCTCGCCGCGCGCCAGCTCGCGGAGCCGGTCCACCACCTCGACCGGGACGCGGACCGGCACGGCGCCGCCGCGGAACGACGGCACCGGCGGCCGGGGATGGTCGGCCGGCAGCTCCAGCAGCTCCGGCGCGCCGGCGAGCTGGCTCTTCCAGTACTCGAGCTGCCGCGCCTGCGCCGCCTCCTGCGCCGGCTCGCGCTGCCACGCCGCGAAGTCGGCGTACTGCACCGGGAGCTCGGCGAGCGGATACGGCCGCCCCTCGCGATACGCCGCGTACAGCGCCCAGAGCTCGTCCAGCAGCACGCCGCCGCTCCACCCGTCGCTGACGATGTGGTGCGCGCACAGCAGGAGGACGTGCGCGCCGCCGCCCAGCCGCAACAGCCGCGCGCGAAAGAGCGGCCCACGCTCCAGGTCGAACCCGGCCGCCACCTCCGCGGCGGCGATGCGAGCCACCTCCCCCTCGTGCGCCGCCGGGTCCAGCGCCGACAGGTCGTCCACCGGCAGCGTGAACCCGGCGAAGGGCGCGACCACCTGCTCGGGAACGCCGTCCACCTCGCGGAAGGTGGTCCGCAGCGGCCCGTGGCGGCGCACCACCTCGCCCAGCGTTCGCTCCAGCAGCGCTTCGTCGGCGCCGCCGGTGATGCGCAACGCGGCGGGGAGGTGGTAGAGCGTGCTCCCCGGCTGCAGGCGGTGGAGGAACCACAGCCGCTCCTGCGCGAACGACAGCGGCGCCGCTCCGTCGCCGGCGCGCGGGAGGATGGGCGCCGCGCGCTTCTCGCCGCGCAGCCGGGCCTGGCGGAGCGCGAGCTTGGCGGGGGAGAGCTCCGGCCGGGGCGGAGCCCCCGTGTCCTGCGGTGTCACGTCGTCGCCTCCGCTAGAGTTGGCTGAGCGCTTCTTCCTCGGTCATCTCCTCCAGCTCCAGCAGGATCGCCTGGTCGATCAGCGCGGCCAGCCGCGCCACGGTGGGCGCCTCGAACACGGCCTGCAGCGGCAGGTCCACCTGGAAGGTCTCGCGCACGCGCCCCAGGAGCTGCATCCCCACCAGCGAGTGCCCGCCCAGGCGGAAGAAGTCGTCGTGGATCCCGACGTCGCGTCCCAGCAGCTCCCGCCAGATGCCGGCGAGCACCTCCTCGGCGTCGTTGGTGGGCGCGTGGGCGGCGCCGCCGGCCGCGGCCCCCGCCGGCGAGCCGGCCTCCGCGCCGGCCGCGGCGCGCGAGGGGGCGCGCGGTGCCCGGAACGGCTCGATGCGCGTCGCCGGATCGCGCGTGGAGACCGCGACCCGCGGCTCCCCCGCCAGCGTCGCGAGCGCTTCGAACAGGCGCGCACCCTCCTCGCGCGGGATCGCGCCCTCGGCGCCGGGCGCGGCGGCGTCACCCTCCGCCTGCCAGCGGTCCCAGCTCGCGCTGATCCAGCGGCCGCCCTCCGCCGCGCGGCGCACGGCCCACGCGTCCACCAGCGCGAACGCCGCCGTGGCCGCCGACCATCCCGGCGCGCCGAAGACCGAGAGGATCGAGTTCTGGAGCAGGAGGAAGTCGAGCGGGAGGGAGGCCGTGGCGCGCTCCAGCGCCGCGAGCTCGCGCGCCACGCCGGACAGGTCCGCGGCCACGTCGCTCGCACGCGTCTCGGCCAGCGGCGCGAGTCCGGCCGACGCGCCCAGCGCCACCGAGTGGACTACGCCGTGCAGCGCGCCGAACGCCTCGCGCGCCTGCTCCACCGCGGCCCCGAGCGCCGCGGCGTCCCCCGGCTCGGCGCGCAGGAGAAGCACCTCGCCGCCCCGGCCCTCGATCGCGCGGATCGACCGGGCCGTCGCGGCCACGGCGTCGCCGGCGCGCGGGGCGCGGAGCAGCGCGTCCCACCCGTCGCGCGCGGGGAAGTGGGGGCTCACCACCATTGCCACGCGCGCGGCGAGCGTGCCGGCCAGGTGCTCCGCGAGCACGTCGCCCCCGCCCGCCAGCGCGCCGGAGAAGAGGTAGGCGCCGCCCGGCCGCAGCGAGACCGCGCCCTCCGGAGTCCGCGCGGCCGCGTAGCCCAGCGCCCAGCGCCGCGCGCCGCGCAGCGCGACCGCCGGCTCCGCGGCGTCGGCCAGCGCCTCGGCCAGGAGCTGCTCGGCCAGCGGCTCCGGGGCACCGGCGGCGAGGAGATCCACCGTCCGGCAGACGGCGTGCGGGTGTTCGTGCGGGAGCGTCAGCGCGGCGCCCAGCACGGTGGCGTGCGCGGGCCGCACGGGCTCGCCGCCGGCCACGTCGTGCACCCCCGCGGTGACCACCAGCACCCGCGGCACCCCGCGCTCGCGGTCGCGCGCGAAGGCGGACGCCAGCGCGGCCACCGTGGCGTACCCGCGCGCCTGTGCCCGCGCGAACGCCTCCGCGCCGTCGCCCGCCGTGGGGTCAACCCCCCACAGGTGGACGATCCGCCGCGGGTGGACGCCGTCCGCCGCCAGCGCGTCGCGCACCGCCGCCAGGTCGTCGGCGGTGCCGGGGCGCGCGGTGTAGCGCAGGTCGCCGCGCCGGCCGAAGCCGCCGCCCGCCTCCACCACCGCCACCACGTGGCCCATCGCCTCCAGGCGCTCCGCCAGCCGCCCGCCGATCCCGCGCTCGTCCGCCAGCACCAGCCACGCGGCGGGCTCGGCCCCGGCGGGCGGCGGCAGCGGCGCGCGCGTCCAGGTGGGGAGGTACAGCCGGGCGGCGGCGCCGGCCGTGGCCGCGGGGCCCTCGCCGCGCGCGCCGACCGCGCCGGGTTCGATCCAGTAGCGCGTGCGTTCGAACGGGTAGGTGGGGAGGGGGACGCGCCGCAGCCGCTCGCCCGCGTGCACGGCGGCCCAGTCCACCGCGGCCCCCGCCGCCCAGAGCCGCCCCGCCGTCTCCAGGAAGTGCGCGGCATCGTCGCCGCGCCGCCAGGCGTGCGGGAGCGAGGATGCCGACGGCGGCGCGCCTTCCGCGCAGCAGGGGAGCTGCCGGGTCAGGGTCTGCAGCGCGTCGCCGGGGCCCACTTCCAGCAGCACGCGGCGGCCGTCGCCCACCAGGGTGGCCGCGGCGGCGGAGAAGCGCACGGTGCCGCACAGGAAGCGCGCCCAGTACGCCGGGTCGGTGGCCTGGTCGTCGCGGATCCAATCTCCCGTGAGCGTGGAGACGAAGGGGATCTCAGGCGCCCGCAGGCGCATCCCGCGCATCCGCTCCTCCAGGCGCGCGGCCACGGGGGCCATCATCCCCGAGTGGAAGGCGCGGCGGGTGTTCACGCGCCGCCAGGGGACGCCGCGCGCCGTCATCTCCCCCTGCAGCGCGTCGATGGCGCGCGCGGGGCCGGAGACCACGGTGATCTCCGGGCCGTTCAGGGTGGAGATGCAGAGCCCGTCGCGCAGGAGCGGGCGGACCTCCGCCTCGGGGAGGGTGAGGCCGAGCATCCCGCCCTCGGGGAGCGCTTCGGCCAGGCGCTGGCGCTCGGCCAGGAGCGCCAGTGCGTCGTCCAGCGTCCACACGCCCGCCACCGCCGCCGCCGCCAGCTCGCCGAAGCCGTGCCCCAGCATCGCCTCCGGGCGCACGCCCCACGACATCCAGAGCCTGGCCAGCGCGTACTGGGTGACGAAGAGCGCCGCCTGCGCCATCCCCGTGGCGTTCAGCCCGTCCGCCGGGTCCCGGCCCTCCAGCGGCTGCCCGTCCGTGCTCCCCAGGATGTCGCGCAACTCGATGCCGGCCGCCCCGTCGCGGTGCTCCACGCCGGCCGGATACAGCACCGAGCGGAGGTCGAGCCCCAGGCGCGGGCGCAGGAGCTCCGCGCAGCGGTCCACCGTCTCCCGGTAGACGCTCTCGGCCGCGTAGAGGCCGCGCCCCATCCCCGGGTGATGGTTCCCCAGGCCGGGGAAGAGGAAGGCCACGGGGAGCCCGCCCTCGGGCGCGGTGGCGCCGAGCAGCCGGTCGGGGGCGCGGGACTCCAGCGCCGCGGCGGCCCCGTCGCGGTCGCGCGCCACCAGCACGCGGCGATGCGGGAACGCGCGCCGCCCCGCCTGCAGCGTCCAGGCGACGTCGCAGAGCGCCTGCTCCGCGTGCGCGCGGAGGTGCGCGGCCAGCCGCTCCGTGGCCGCCTCCAGCGCCGCGGGGGTGCGCGCGGAGAGCGCCAGCAGCTGCCACGCGCGCGCGGGCGCGAAGGGCGGCGGCGCGGGGGGCGCTTCTTCCAGCACCAGATGCGCGTTGGTGCCTCCCATCCCGAACGACGACACCCCCGCGCGCCGCGGCCCGTCCCCCCGCGGCCACGGGAGCGGCGTGGTGTTGATGAAGAAGGGCGAAGCGCCCAGGTCCACCCGCGGGTTGGGCGCCGTGAAGTGCAGCGTCGGCGGGATCTCGCCGTGCTCCAGCGCAAGCGCCGCCTTGATCAGCCCCGCCGCCCCCGCCGCCGTGTCCAGGTGCCCCACGTTCGTCTTCACCGCGCCCAGCGCGCAGCCGCCTCGGCGCCGCGACGGGCCGAACGCCTGGATCAACGCGGCGAGCTCCACCGGATCGCCCAGCTCGGTGCCGCTCCCGTGCGCCTCCACCAGGCCCACCGTCTCGGACGCGGCGCCCGCCATGGCCAGCGCCTCGGCGATCACCGCCGCCTGCCCGTCCACGCCAGGCGCGGCGAACCCGGCCCGCCGCGCGCCGTCGTTGTTGACCGCGGAGCCGCGCACCACCGCGTGGACGGTGTCGCCGGCGGCGAGCGCGTCGGAGAGGCGGCGGAGGACCACCAGCGCCACGCCGCTTCCGCCCACGGTGCCGCCGGCGCGCGCGTCGAAGGCG
>DASSJS010000015.1:0-7481 GCA_035691085.1 Longimicrobium sp. | reverse complement strand
GGGCCCCGTCACCGGAAGGTGACGTCCAGGCTGTCGCGGGGGCCGCCGGGGAACGCGGCGTACACGCGCACCGCGCCCGCCGAGTCGGCCAGGAACCGGTACGACGCGTAGCAGGCCAGGTAGCGGGCCATCCCGTTGGGGTCCGGAAGGTTCTGCTCGCAGGTGTTCCCGCGGTTCTCCGTCTTCCCGGGTGCGGCCCCCGAGAGCACCACGAAGGTGAGCCCCGGCGCCTCCTGGGTCTGGTTGCCGCTGGCGTCGCGCCCGGCGGCCGACACGCTCAGGAAGTTGTGCAGGGCGGCCACCAGCGACCGCGCGCCCACGGGCATCCGCCCGTCGTTGCCCGCGAACCACTCCACGCGCGCGGGCGCGCCGCCCACCAGCGGAACCGTGCGCCCGTCGCCGGCCACCGCGCCGGTGGGGAAGAGCGCGCGGAAGCTGATCACCCCCGAGCCGCCGCCGGCCGCCAGCACGCCGGGCGGGGTCCACAGCACGGTGGCGGTGCCGGTGGAATCTGTGGTCGCGGTGGTCTGCGCCAGCCGCCCCGGGCTGGCCGTGAACCACACCGACTGCCCCGCGGCGGGGCGGCCGCGCGGGTCCAGCATGCGCACGCTCACCGGGGCGGGCACCCCGGCCTGGGCCGAGATCACCGTGGAGTCGGTGAACTGCACCTGGTATGCGCCGTTGGCCACCTTCACCCGCACGCTGTCACTGAGCCCCTGCACCGCCGCCACCAGCCAGGTCTCTCCCTCGGCGCCGGGGGTGACCACGAACCAGCACCCGGTTTCCGAGGCGACCACCGAGGCGCGCAGGATGAAGGGATCCATCCGCGTGGTGAAGCCGTAGGGAGTGCAGCGGGTGCGCCCGTAGCCGTCGAGCGCTACGTATCGGATGGTGATGGGGCCGCTCTGGGTGGCCGCCTGCACCTCGCCCGGGATCAGGTCCAGCACCTGCAGCTCGGCGCGCGAGTCGGAGAGAACGGTCACCACCAGCGAGTCGAGCAGCTCGCCGTAGCGGGCCCGAACCCAGGTGTCGCCGGGCAGCCGGGCGGTGACCAGGCCCGTGGGCGACACCGTGGCCACCGATGTGTTGCCCGACCAGTAGACGATCCCCTCGCTGGGGATGTCGTGGCCGTTGCGAAGGAGCTGCCCCAGCGCCGGGGCGCTCTCGCCCACGTACAGCTGCAGGTGGTCGGGCTCCAGGAGCAGCGTGGTATCGGCATTGGCCGCCGGGTTCCGGTCGCAGGCGGCCAGCGCGAGGGCGAGGAGCGCCCCCCACTTACCCGCGGCTTTCAGGGAACGCATAGGTGCCTCCTTGGCTTACGGGGAGAATGGTGCACGCGTGCGACGTCGGCTTCGCCCGGTCCTGCCGCACCCTTCGCCGCGAACTGGAACACCGCATCTGCATGGTACCGGGGTTCGCGGCTCCACCTATGGGGATTGTCTCAATGGCAGCGTGGGGCTGGGGGAAATCGCGCGGTTCGCCGCCTCCGGACAACCGAGGGAGGGCAAATCCCCCGCACACCGCTTCCCATGGCGCTCCCACAAAAATCAGGTTCACCGCGGATTTCGTTGCACCAGGTCTCCTGCTCGCGCCGATCCGATCGAAGAGTGGCTGCAGGTGGCGCTCGCGCTGAGTATCGAAATTTTTTTGGAAAGACCCTCCTCGCCCCGGCGGCCACTCACGGAAGGCCGGCTGTCTCAACGGATCGATCAGGGGATCACGAGACGAGTCCGGCCGTCGTGCCCGTCCTGCGCATCGATGGCTGAATGGCGAGCATTCGCCGTATCCACGAAGGCTGCGGAGACGCACGGAGGACCGGGAGGGCTCGATTCCCCTGATGACGCAGTGAACGAAGCCTGCAGGCGCAGATGACAGGGTGAACGACGGAAGCGGTGTTCCTGCAAAATAATTTCGGTTCACCGCGGATTTCGTTGCAGCAGGTCTCCCGCTCGCGCCGATCCGATCGACGAGTGGCTGCAGGTGGCGCTCGCGCTGAGTATCGAAATTTTTTTGGAAAGACCCTCCTCGCCCCCGCGGCCACTCACGGAAGGCCGGCTGTCTCAACGGATCGATCAGGGGATCACGAGACGAGTCCGGCCGTCGTGCACGTCCTGCGCGTCGATGGCTGAATGGCGAGCATTCGCCCTATCCACGAAGGCTGCGGAGACGCACGGAGGACCGGGAGGGCTCGATTCCCCCCTGATGACGCAGTGAACGAAGCCTGCAGGCGCAGACGACGGGGCGAACGACGGAAGCGGGTGTTCCTGCCAAAAAATTTCGATACTCAGCGCATTCCAAGCCTGCAGCCACTCGTCGACGTGCTCCGGTGCGATCAGGCTGCAACCAGATCGACGAAGAACCAAAATTTCGATACTCAGCGCATTCCAAGCCTGCAGCCACTCGTCGAAGTGCTCCGGTGCGATCAGGCTGCAACCAGATCGACGAAGAACCAAAAATCAGCGGCTCTTGCCGGGGATGCGCCGCGATTGTCGTTTCGCGCATGGACCTGGCGGGGGCACGGGTGTGCCCGGGCCGCCCTCCACGCCGCCACCCGGCGAGACACGTCCCGCCGCCCCCGGGGCGGTTCGGGCCTTCTGGCGCACGGGGAGGCCTGTCGAGGGCCGCCGGACGTGAAACGGCTTACGCCTCACGGGGCAAAACCCCCACGCCGCCGCGGCGCTCGCCCTGACAGCGGCGACCCGGGATCGGCTGCATCATGTGCCAGCGCCTTCGACCCGCGGTCCGATGAGGGCGTCGCTCTCGATGGAGGATGACATGCCGAACCATGCCCACACGATCGTGGCGGGCGTCGGCGAGATCTCGCCCGACGATCCCGCGCTGAGGGCGGCCGCGCAGGTGGCCCACGCGGCCGGCGCCGAGCTGCACCTGGTGTACGCGTACCAGCTGCCGGGGCTGATGAAACGCGCCCAGGGGCTGGAGCACGGGCTCCCCGAGGGGGTCGCGCGCTACGAGCGCGGATTGCTGCAGTCGCTGGAGGCGGCGGCGCGTTCGCTTCCGGGAGGCGCCGGGGCGGCGTGCCACGTGGTGCTGGGCGCGGCCGCCCCCACGCTCGCCCGCGTCGCGGCCGAGGTGGGGGCCGAGCTGCTGGTCGTGGGAGCCGCGCGCAAGTCGCGGCTGGGGAGCGCCATCCTGGGCACCACCGCGGAGCGGGTTCTCCGCGAGGCCTCGATCCCCGTGCTCGTCGCGCGCCGGCCGATGACGCTTCCGCCCGCGCGCGTGCTGCTCACCACCGACCTGTCGGAGCTGAGCGCGGCGGTGCACGAGGCCGCGCTCGACACCATCGACCTCTTCCTCGGCGCGCCGGGGGAGGTGCGCTCGCTGCTGGTGGTGGGCTGGACGGCCGCCCCGGCTCCGCTGAGCGCGGGCGCGCTGGGGCGTGCCGCGCGCGCCGAGCTGGAGGCGTTCCTCGACGCGCGCGGCCACGTGGCGCCGCACGTGGAGCCCGCCGTCCGCACGGGGATCCCGGCCGACGAGATCGTGGGCGAGGCGCGCGGCTGGGGCGCGGACCTGCTCGTGGTGGGCACCCACGCCCGGGGCTGGGGCGCCCGGCTGATGCTGGGCAGCGTGGCCGAGGCATCGCTGCGCGACGCGCCCTGCAACGTGCTGGCGATCCCGCCGGTCCCCGTGGCGGCCGCGGTCGCGGCGCCCGCCGCTTCGTGGAGTGAATCGCCCGAGCTGAAGCAGTGGCTCGACGCGGCTTCGTGATTCGAGCCCCGGGGTGGATGGCACGCCGCCCTTCCACCCCGCGGCTCACATGGAAGGCGGGCCGGAACCCGCGCCGGGCGCATCACCCGGACGCGCACGCCCCGGACGGGCGAGGTCCGTCCGCCCGGGTGGCCCGCCGCATCAACAAGGGGAGGCTCCCATGAGCGTCGCCGAAGACATGGCCCAGCGCCTGTACACGCCCGGCAGCCTGAGCGCCGGCGCCGACGGGGTTCGTTTCGAGCTCAGCAACCGGCTCGACGACATGCAGCTCACCGCCGTCCTGGGCGTGCGGCTCGACGGGCGCGACCTGGCCCCGGCCGACGTGGAGCTGCGCATGGGCGCCGAGCGCCGCGCCGCGCCGGGGGTGACGGCCGGCCGGCCGGTGCGCTTCGGGCTGGGTGAAACGCTGGAGGTGGCCACCCCGGCCGCGGCGCTGGGCGAGGGCGCGCACGAGCTGGAGGTGCGGCTGGAGAGCCTCCCCTTCGGCGAGCTGCACCTGACGGTGCGCGACGAGGTGGGCCCCGGCGACGACCCCGCCGCGCGCATCCCCCGCAGCGAGGACGACGACTACGGCGGCGACGCCGTGCGCCAGCGGCAGGAGTGGGTGCGGGGGCGG
Organism: Longimicrobium sp.; assembly: GCA_035691085.1. Lineage (GTDB taxonomy): Bacteria > Gemmatimonadota > Gemmatimonadetes > Longimicrobiales > Longimicrobiaceae > Longimicrobium. The sequence continues at coordinate 3,139 of DASSJS010000015.1, read as the reverse complement.
ACGGGCGCGAAGCTCGACACCGTCACCCGCTTCGCCTTCGACCCGCACCTGGCGCGCGGCAACTGCGAGAACCTGGTGGGCGCCGCGCAGGTGCCGCTGGGGATCGCCGGGCCGCTGCGGATCAACGGCGAGCACGCCAGGGGCGAGTTCCTGGTCCCCCTGGCCACCGCGGAGGGAACGCTGGTGGCCTCGTACAACCGCGGGATGCGGGCGCTCAACCAGTCGGGCGGGGTGACCTGCACCGTGACGGACGACGCCATGCAGCGCGCGCCGGTGTTCGCGTTCGACAGCGCGCGCGCCGGGCGCGACTTCGTGGCCTGGGTCCGGGCGAGCCACGACACGATCCGCCAGGTGGCCGAGGCCACCAACCCGTTCCTGGAGCTGGCGTACATCGACCCGTACACCGCCAGCAAGTTCGTCTTCCTGCGCTTCGGCTTCCACACGCACGACGCGGCCGGGCAGAACATGGTGGGGCGCGCCACGCACGCCGCCTCGCTCTGGATCCTGCGCCACTACGAGGGGATCCGGAACTTCTACCTGGAGGGGAACCTGGCGACGGACAAGAAGCCGTCGCACATCAACACCCTGCGCACCCGCGGCCGCCGCGTGACCGCCGAGGCGACCATCCCCGCCGCCGTGCTGCGCCGCGACCTGCGCGCCGACCCGCGGGCGCTGGCGTACCACGCCGGCGTGGCCAACCTGGGCGCGATGATGGCCGGCGTGAACAACAACGGGCTGCACTCTGCCAACGGGATCACGGCGCTGTTCATCGCCACCGGGCAGGACGTGGCCAACGTGGCCGAATCGTGCGCGGCGCTGCTGTACACCGAGCTGACGGCGGCGGGCGACCTGTACCTCTCCATCACCCTCCCCTCGCTGATCGTGGCCACCCACGGCGGCGGAACGGGGCTGGCCACCCAGCGCGAGTGCCTGGAGCTGCTCGGCTGCACCGGGCCGGGAACGGTGAACAAGCTCGCCGAGATCGTGGCCGGCGTGGTGCTGGCCGGCGAGCTGTCGCTGGCCGCCGCCATCTCGTCGTACGACTGGGTGACGGGGCACGAGCGCTACGGGAGGCATGCGTAGGGACCAGGGAACAGCGGACAGGAGCCGGGGACCGCGGCGTGCTCGAGCGCCTGAACGCACTCGCGCACTCACGCACTCACGCACCTGTTGGCAGTGCCTCCGGAGGACACCATGAGCACGACCGACCCACGGCTGGGCGCCGCCGACGCCGCGTGGTGGCGGATGGACGAGGCCAGCAACCCGATGGTGATCACCGCCGTGCTCACCTTCGGCGCGCCCGTCAGCCACCAGACGCTGGAGCGGCGCGTGCGCGAGCGGCTGCTGCCGCTCCTCCCGTTCCGCAGCCGCCTGCGCGAGCCGGCGCTGGGGATCGGGCGGCCGCGGTGGGCGCCGGACCCCGAGTTCTCGCTGAACCGGCACCTGATCCGCGCCACGCTCCCCGCGCCCGCCGGCGAGGCCGAGCTGCAGGCGCTGGTGAGCCGGCTGATGGGAGAGCGCCTGGACCCGCGCCACCCGCTCTGGCGGTTCCACCTGATCGCCGGGTACCAGGGCGGCGCGGCGCTGGTGGCGCGCATCCACCACTGCATCGCCGACGGCATGGCGCTGATCCAGCTGCTCCTCACGCTTGACGACGTGCCCGGCAACGAAGGCGCCGGCGCCCTGGCGTGCGGCAACGGCACCGCCGCCGCCGTCGCGCGCCGCCCCGCCGGAGCGCGTGCCGCGGCGTGGGCCGCCTCGGCCTTCGGACGGCTGGTGCTGGAGTGGCCGGACCCGCGCACGGCGCTCTCGGGGCCCCTGGGGATGGAGAAGGTGGCGGCGTGGTGCGAGCCGTTCCCCCTGAGCGAGCTGCGCGGCGTGGCGCGGGCGACCGGATCGAAGGTGAACGACGTGCTGGCGGCCGCGGTTTCGGGGGCGCTGGCGCGCTACCTCGCCGCGGGTGGACGCGGCGTGCCCGGGCGCGGGCTGCGCGCGGTGGTGCCCGTGAACCTGCGCCCGGCGGACGACGCCAGCCTGCTGGGGAACCGCTTCGGGCTGGTCTTTCTCTCGCTCCCCGTGGGCGTGGCCGATCCCGCCCGGAGGCTGGCGGGGATAAGGGCGGAGATGCGCCGGCTGAAGGGCTCGGCCGAGGCGGGGGTGACGTACGCGCTGCTGCGCCTGTTCGGCCCCGCGGGGCGGGCGCTGGTGCGCTTCGCGGTCTGGTTCCTGGGGATGAAGGCCAGCCTGGTGTTCACCGACGTCCCCGGCCCGCGCGAGGCGGTCACCGTCTGCGGCGCGCCGCTCACCCGGCTGATGGCGTGGGTGCCGCAGTCCGGCCGCCTGTCCGTGGGCGTGAGCGCGGTGAGCTACGCCGGGCAGGTGCAGGTGGGGATCGCCGCCGACCGTGGGCTGGTGCCCAACCCCGCCGAGCTGGTGGCCGCCTTCCGCGCGGCGATGGACGAGCTGGTGGCGGCCGCTCCCGCGGCGCTGCAGGAGGCGTGATCCCCGTCACCCCCATCGCCAACCCGTGGACCGCACCCTGAGCGGAACGTGGCGCGGGCGGTCGCGCGGCCTGGATTGACCTGATTTGAGGTTCATCGCGGATTTTGTTGCAGCAGGTCTCCTGCTCGCGCGGCAATCCCGCCGGCGAGTGGCTGCAGGCGGCACTCGCGCTGAGTATCGAAAACGTGAGGTTCATCGCGGATTTCGTTGCAGCAGGTCTCCTGCTCGCGCCGATCCGATCGACGAGTGGCTGCAGGTGGCGCTCGCGCTGAGTATCGAAATTTTTGGGAGAGCCCCCCTCGCCCCGGCGGCCACTCACGAAAGGCCGGCTTTCTCAACGGATCGATCAGGGGATCACGAGACGAGTCCGGCCGTCGTGCACGTCCTGCGCACCGATGGCTGAATGGCGAGCATTCGCCGTATCCACGAAGACTCGGGCGACGCACGGAGGTCGCGGAGGCCCGGATTCCCCCTGATGACGCAGTTGGCAAAGCCTGCAGGCGCGAAGTCCGGGTGAACGCCCGGAGAGGGGTGCTGGGAAAAATTTCGATACTCAGCGCATTCCGGGCCTGCAGCGACTCGCTGGCGATCCCGGCGCTGGCGCAATCGCCAGAACTCATGTCGGCGAGGTTGCAAC
>DASSJS010000014.1:0-19879 GCA_035691085.1 Longimicrobium sp. | reverse complement strand
CTCGACGCGGCCGCCCGGCTGCCCGGCCTCCCGCTGGTGGTGTCGCTGGTGGGCGACGGGCCCGAGCGCGCCGCCCTGGCCGCGCGGACGGCGCGGCTGGGGCTGGGCGGCCGGGTCCGCTTTCACGGCGCCCTGCCGCGCGCCGGCGAGGTGGTGGCCGCCTTCGACGTGCTCGCCCTTTCCTCGCGCACCGAGGGAACGCCGATGGTGCTGTTCGAGGCGATCGCTGCCTCGGTCCCCGTGGTGGCGTCACGCGTGGGCGGCGTTCCCGACGTGACGGCGGAGGATGGCGCGCTCCTGGTTCCCCCCGGCGATCCGGCGGCGCTGGCGGCCGCGCTCTCCCGCGTGTACCGCGCCCCCGGCGACGCGTTCGCGCGCGCGGCGGCGGCGCGCGGCCGGCTGTCTTCGCTGTACACGCTGGAGCCCTGGCTCGACGCCTACGCCGCGCTGTACGCCGAACTGCGCCACCGCGCGCCGGTGCCGCGGTGAGCGCCGCCGCCCTGGCGCTCGGCGCCATCGTGCTTGCCGCGGCGCTGGCCGGGTACGCGTACGCCGGCTACCCCCTGCTGCTGCTGGCGGGGGGCGCGTTCCGGCGCCGCGCGGTGACTGAAGGCGGGATGGCGGAATGGCCGCGGGTGAGCATCACCGTCCCCGCGTACAACGAGGCGGCCTCCATCGCGGCCACCCTCGACGCGCTGCTGGCGCTGGACTATCCGGCGGAGCGGCGGCAGATCCTGGTTGTCTCCGACGCGTCGTCCGACGGCACCGACGACATCGTGCGCGGCTATGCGGGGCGCGGCGTGGAGCTGCTGCGGCTGGCCGAGCGGCGGGGGAAGACGGCGGCCGAGAACCGCGCCGCGCCTCTGCTTTCGGGCGACATCATCGTGAACACCGACGCGTCGGTGCGCCTCCTCCCCGGCTCGCTGAAGCCGCTGGTGGCCGCCTTCGCCGACCCGCGCGTGGGGCTGGCCAGCGGGCGCGACGTGAGCGTGGCGCGGCTCGGCGCCGGGGGCGTGGCGGGCGAGGGGCGGTACGTGGGCTACGAGATGGAGGTGCGGCGGCTGGAGACGCGGCTGGGCGGGATCGTGGGCGCCAGCGGCTGCTTCTACGCGGTGCGCCCCGCCATCCACCGCACGCCGCTCCCCGAGGGGCTCAGCCGCGACTTCGCCGCCGCGCTGCTCACCCGCCGCGCCGGCTACCGCGCGGTGTCGGTGGACGATGCGGTGTGCCTGGTGCCGCGCGCGGCGTCGCTCCACGCCGAGTACCGCCGGAAGGTGCGCACCATCACCCGCGGCGTGCAGACGCTGCTGTACCTGCGCGCGCTGCTGAACCCGCTGCGGCACGGCGGGTTCGCGTGGATGCTGTGGAGCCACAAGGTCTGCCGCTGGCTGGTTCCCTGGGCCGGCGCGGCGGCGCTGCTCCTGTCCGTCGCCGCGGCCCCGTTCGCCCCGTGGGCGCGCGTGGCGGCGGCGGCCGGGCTTGCCGGCGCGGGCCTGGGCGTGGCGGCGGCACGCGGCGCGGCGGCGCGGCTCCCCCGGGTCCTGGCGGTGCCCGCGTACGTGGCGATGGGGCAGATGGCGGTGCTGCACGCCTGCGTCCGCGCGCTCCGGGGCCGGGCCGCGCCCACCTGGGAGCCCACCCGCCGCGCATCGCCCACGCCGGCGGAGGGCTGAACCGTCCGCGCGGGTGCTTGCAGGTCATGGCTGGCCGGATTGCGGACGCGGCTTTGGCTCGACGAAGAAGATGACGTTGATCTGACCCAGAGCACCAGAGAACCAGAGGACCAGAGATACCGGAGAATCGGAGGGCCAGTCGCGCGGCCCTGATGCTCCTGTAAGCGGTTCTCCGTGCCCTCCGTGGTCCTCCGTGTCCTCCGTGTTCAAATCAGGGCAACGTCGGCCGCGCGGCCGCCCAGGATCGGCCACGGCATGCGTTCGCAGGATGTTTGATTCGGGCGGATAGGGGCCGTCCCCGGAACGCCGCTCGTCCGGGGAGATGCGCGTCGCCGCCGGATGGCCTTCATCCAACTCGCCCACGGCCGGGGGTTCGCTGATGCCAGGGGAACTGGTGCTGCTGGTGGACCCCGATCGCGACGTGCAGGCCACGGTCGGCACGTTGCTGGTGCACGAAGGCTACCGCGTGGTGGCGGCTCCCGACACGGCCGCCGCCCTCGAGGCGGTCCGCGGCCAGGTGCCCGACGTGGTGATCGTGGACCCCGCCCCCGCGCCGCGCATCCTGACGGGGCACACCGTGCTGCGCGAGCTGGGCGGCCTCCGCGGCATCCCCGTGATCGCCGTCACCGCCGACGTGATCCGCTTTCCGGTCGACCGCCTGCTGGCCGAGGGCTACACCGCCGCGCAGGCCAAGCCCTGCTCCCCCCGCACCATCGCCCGCACCGTCCGCCGCATCCTGGACACGCGAAAAGGCCCAGCCGAGGCCGCGGAGCCTCCGGCGTGAGCCGGAGACCGTCTGGCCCGTCGGCTTCGTCCCCGCTTCGAGACTTCGTCTTGCGATGAAAAACCGGACGATGTCATCCTGAGGCCGGCCACGTCATAACTGGCGGCATGGTATCAACCTGCAGGCCGAAAGATCTAAGGACGGGGCTCGGAACCGAACAGTCGAAACGCCGCCGTATACCGGGATTCTGAACTACCCGGCCACCACCTCACGGCGCGGAAAGCGGAGCGCGCCCGAGGTGAGGGCCGACACGGCCACGCGCGCGCCGTGCAGCGACAGCGAGGCCACGTGCAGCAGCGGGCTTCCGGCGCGCACCCCCACCGGCTGGGCGTGCGCGAGCGCCGCGCGCAGCTCCGGGGCGGTGGCGAAGGACGGGAGCAGCGTGTACGCGCGGCCGATCTCCCAGGGGAAGTGCGAGTCCGACCCCGCGGCGGCGGGAAGGGCGCGGCGGGCCACCTCGGCGGCGGCGGCACGGTTCCACAACGGGAGGAACGCGCGGGAGTTGAACACCTCGGCCACGTCGGCCAGCGGCAGCGACCGCGCGGCACGCCAGGCGCCGCGGGTGCCGTAGGCGTATGGGTGCGGCGCGTACACCACGCCCCCCTGCGCGCGGATCCGCTCGGCCGTCTCTTCCAGCGCCAGCCCGTAGGGGATGCGCTCGCGCAGGAACAGGCCGATCAGCTCGGTGCCGCAGCGCGCGCGGATCTCCTCGCCCACGATCACCCGCGCGGGGTCGGCCTCCCACGCCCGCAGCGCACCCTCGATCTCGCCGTGGTCGGTCACCGCGATGCGGCCGATCCCCATGGCCGCGGCGCGCTCCACCAGCGTCTCGGGGCGCATCACCGAATCGGGCGAATACCAGGTGTGCGCGTGCAGGTCCACCCGCACCCGCCCGTCGTCCCGCTCCATCTCGTCCATCTCCTCAATCCTCTTCATTCCATCTCCCCAACACGAACAATCCATCCCACGCGCCCCGGCATGGACCGCGCCGTGGCCGCCGCTTCCCGCAACTTCACCATGGGATGATCATACCAGATCGAGCGGCTGGTTGTGCATTCTGGATGAGCTCAACCCCTGTCATCCTGAGCGTCGCCGCTGCACCAGCACCGCGTCCGCACCAGGGCTTGGCGGCGACCGAAGGATCTATAATCGAGGCAGCGCCATCGTCTGCCTGGCGGTAGATCCGTGGCCCGGTGCGCTTCGGGAGATCGGTTCCGAGACCGGGCGATAGATCCTTCAGTCGCCGCCAAGGTCTGGTGTGGACGCGGCTTTGGCGTGGCGGCTCCTTCAGGATGACATTCTCTGGGTGGGGGTAAATGCACAACGACTCTCCGCATCCGGTATTACACCGTGGCGGGAGCCGAAGTGTCGCGGGGCGGGGCGGGGAGGAGCGTGAGGAGGGCGGCGGGCTCGCCCCGGGCGCCCGAATCGACCAGGCGCGCGGCCCAGCGGCCGGTGGCCAGGAAAGCCCGCAGGTGGCGGGGATTGAGGTAGATCACGCGGACTCGCTCCGGCCGCCGGGCGATCGCCGCGACGCGCTTTGCGAAGGCCGCCGTGCGCTCCTCGCCGAAGGGGTTGTAGAGGTAGAAGACGGTGCCGTCGGGCGGTACGTTGTCCACCGCGTCACCCGCGGCCACCCGCACGTTGGGCCAGCGCCGCAGCCGTCTGGCCGTCCACGTTGCGACGGGCTCCACCAGCTCCAGCCCCACCATCGGGTTGCGCCAGCCGCGGTGCAGCCACGCGTTGATCACCCGCCCCTTGCCGCACCCCACGTCCACCAGCACGTCGCCGGGGTCCACGCGCAGCCCGGCGGCGCGGAAGACGCGGGCCAGGGTGTCGTAGTGCGTGCTCTGCACCTGCACCGCGCCCTGCGCCGCGAACGGGTTCTCCATCCGCCCCCCGCACCAGCCGCCATAGCGCAGGTCCAGCGCCGCCTCGTACAGCGGCCGCGCGCCCAGCCACTCCTCGCGCGCGCGCCGCGCCCAGCGCTGGGCGCGCGTGCGCAGCAGCAGCCGCCGGCGCAGCGAGCCGGCGGCCGAGCGGAGGCGCGGCGGCAGGGCGGCCATCGCGCGGGTCATCGCGTCTTCCCGAGAGCGGGCCCGGTGGCCGGCGGCCTCACGCGGGCGCCGCGGCGGCGGAGCGGCGCAGGCGGCGGCGCACCAGGTCGCGCGCCCAGCGCCACTGCATCCGCTCCCACTCGGCGCCGTCCAGCTCGGGCGAGGGGCGGCGGGCGCGGAGGAAGTCGAGCAGCTCGCCCACGGGCACGAACCAGCCGCCGCGCGCCGCCAGCGACTCCAGCCGCCGCGCCACCATCCGGTCCAGCCGGCCGTCGGGCGCGAACCCCTTTCCGAGGTGCGTGGCCACGATGCAGCACCCGCCCTCGTCCACCAGCCTGTCCTGCCGCTCGCGCCGCAGCAGCCGCGTGAACTCGCCCGCGTCTTCGGCGTCGCTGCAGCTGAACCACCAGCGCACGCAGGGGCGCGCCGGGTCGTGGTAGGGCATCGACGGGTTCACCCGGAACAGGTTCACCTCGTTGAAGGTCAGGTTGCGCACGTACTCCACGTGCCGGAGGCACAGGTCGCCCCAGCCGAAGGGCGACCCCTCCACGTGCCCCTGGTAGTAGCCCGGCGGCGTGGGAAGGGTGCGCCGCACCACCGCCTTCAGCAGCGGCAGGTCCACGCGGCCGGCGCCCCAGTACAGGTTCTCGCGGTTCAGCGCATGGTTGGCGTGGATCCGCGGATACGCGCCGAACAGCTCGCGGAAGCGCTCCAGCCCGCGCTCGGTGCGCTCGCGCGGGCTGCTTTCCATGGTGGCGCCGTGCCAGGTGATCTCGAAGCCGCGGGCGCGCAGGTCCAGCACGAAGGCCAGGTACTCCTCGTCTTCCAGCGTCTGGCTGGTGGAGAAGTTGGGGCTCCCCTCGGGGCAGCCCAGCGGCCACACCGTCTTGGTGGTGCGCATCCCCAGCTCCTCGAGCAGCCGGTAGACGGGGGCCACGTTGCGCACCGTGGCCACGTCGGTGTCGTCGAGGATGGTGAAGGCGAAGGGGCGGCCGCCGGGAAAGAGGACGGGCTCCATCAGAACACCTCGTCGGCGTGGCCGTCGCCGCGGGTGAGCCACCACGCCGCGGCCGATGGGGGAAGCGCGTCGCCCGGCGCGCGCAGCAGGGCGTGCACGCGCTCGCCGGCGCGCACGTAGCCGCGGCGGCGGAGCGGCCCCGCCAGCGACGCGTGCGAGGCGGCGCAGAGGAGCGCGTCGGCGCCCAGGCCGCGCGCGGTGAGCTCGGCGGTGGCGAGCAGCGCTCGCGCCGCGTCGCCGCGGCCGGGTGCCACCACGGCGTCGGCCAGCGTGGCCATCCGCACGCCGCCCAGCCGAGGGTCGCCCGCGGGTGACGGCGCGCGCACCACGCCCAGCGCCACCAGCCCGCCGCGCTCGCGCACGCCGATCCAGCGGTAGCCGCCCGCGCCGTAGCGCGCCTCCAGGTCGGCCGCGTCGCGGCAGGGGGCGGCGGCCAGCTCGCGCCGGGCGCGCACCCACAGCCGGTGCGCCTCGCCGGGCGGGAGCTCGGGAAGGATCCACCCGCGGTGCAGCGGCGGCGAGTCGGCCAGCGCGCACCAGCCGCCCAGCGCCGCCCGCGCCGCCGCGCCCAGCACCGCGCACGCCGCGCGCGAGCGTACCACCGCCCGGGGCAGCAGGCGCCGCGCGGCGGCGGGAAGCTCCGTCCCGTCGGTGCCCAGGGCGGCCAGGACGCGGCCCGGCTCCAGCACGCGCACCCGGTCGTCCAGCGCGCCCAGGTCGGCAAAGCCCAGCGCGGCGAACAGGCGGCGCGCCTCGGGCGCCACCACCATGGCCATGGCGCGCGGCAGCTGGCGAACGGCCTCGCGCAGCAGGAGGAAGCCGACGGGTCCGTTGCGTGCCTCGGGAAGCACCATCAGCCCCTTCAGCCAGTACGCGGGGAGCGCCTGGCGGCCGTCCCACAGCCGCAGCGGCAGCGTGGTCACGTGCCCCAGCACCCGCCCGCCGGCCACGAAGAGGAAGGTGGGCACCTCGTGCCCCGGCTCCACGGTGTTGGCCACGGCGGCGCGGCGCCGGGCGGCCCGCACCGATCCCTCGGTGGCGCCCGCGTCCCACGTCTGCCGATAGAACTCCGCCAGCGCCGCCTCGTCGCCGGCCCCCGCGCGCACCACCCGCGCGCCCGCCGCCGCGTCCGTCAGCGCCGGCGCGGACGGACGCGCTTCCGCGGATGGCGCCGCCTCGGGGTCACCCGTCATGGCCGACGGAGTGGAGACGGCGGACGCGGTGGATGGGGCGGGCATGGCGCGGGTCACCATCGCACCCCCCGCTGGGCCAGCACCTGCTTGATGGCGCCCACGCTGGTCATCCCCAGCGCTTCCTCGACCGAGACGGAAACGCCGTAGGTGCTCTCGATCTCGAGGACCAGGGTGATGTGGGCCAGCGAATCCCAGGTGCCCAGCTGGGCGTTGGAGGTGGAGTCGCTCAGCTGTTGGGCGGGCACGCCCAGCACGCGGCTCACCAGCAGCTCAGGCTTCATCGGCGCCCTCCAGGCAAATCCAGGGCGGGGCCGCCACGCCGCCGCCGTCCAGCGCCAGCTCCCACCGCTCCACGCCCCCCGAGCCGTCGTCCACCCGCGTGAAGCCGTGCCTGGCCCAGAAGCCGTGCGCGGGGGCGTTCTTCCCCGAGTCGGCGAGCTCGCCGCGCAGGTGGGTGGCGCCGGCCCGCCGCGCCGCGCGGCCGATGGCCGCCAGCAGCGCCGTCTCCACCCCGCACCCCAGCGCGCGGCAGCTCAGCACCAGGTTGTCCACCGTCCACGCGCTTTCCTCCACGCGCACCAGCGCGCACGAGACCAGGCCGTGGTCGCCGTGGCGGTCGCGGGCGCGCAGCACGTACAGGCGCCACGCCGGGTCCGCCGCGCGCGCCTGCAGCTCGGCGTGCGCGTACCGCCGCGTGGTGAGGTTGAACTGGTTGGTGCGCGCGAACAGCTGGTGCGCGCGCGCCAGCGCCGCCTCGGGCGCGGGCTCCACGTGCACCTCCACGCCCAGGCCGCGCAGGTACTCGTCCAGCGAGCCCGCGCCGCGCTGGGCCTGCATCCGCCCCGCGCGGGCGCGGTACAGCGCGGTGCGGGCGCGGTCCTCGTCGGTCACCCGCGCCACGCGCAGCTGCGGCAGCTCCTGCAGGGTGCGGCGGAAGAGCGCGGGGTCGGCGGGGAGCTCGGGGGTCAGCACCTGCGGGAGCATGGCGCGCATGCGGGCGCGCTCGTCGGGGCTGTTGTCCACGAACACCATGCTCTCCAGCCCGATCCCCAGCTCGGCGGCGATCTCGGCGGCGTTCTCGTGCTTGGGCCTCCAGTTGATGCGCAGGGCGGCGAAATCGGCCTCGCGCAGCACCATGGCGCCGTGCCCTCGGATCACGGCCAGCGCGTCGTCCTCGTTGTTCTTGCTGGCCACGGCCAGCAACACGCCGCGCCCGGCCAGCGCCTTCAGCGCGTGCTGCAGCTCCACGAACTCCGACCCCGGCGCCGTGTCGCCCAGCCGCACGCCGCCCACGCCGTCTTCCCCCGCCAGCCCGCCCCAGAGCGTGTCGTCCAGGTCCAGCAGCAGGCACTTGCGGGTGAGCCCCTTGGCCGCCACGGCGATCCCCGCCAGCGAGCGGGCCAGGGCGGGGAGGGCGGCGGGGGGAAGCCGCATCCGCGCCAGGTGCCGCAGCTTGGGCTCGTCGGCCGCGCCGCCCGCGCGCCGCAGGGTCACCTCGCCCAGGTCCACCACCCACGCGTCCGGCAGCGCCTCCACCCGCTCGGCCAGCGCCCGGTTCAGCTCGGCGAGGATCGCGGCGCGCCCGTCCACCGAATGCAGGGGGCCCGACGGGTCCGGGTGGGCGGAGTGGAAGCCGAGCACCGCCAGCGCCGCGGCGGACCGGGCGCGGAAGCGCTCCGCGGCGGCCACCACGCGCTCCACCGCCTCCATCCCCGCCGCCCGCAACTCGCCGGGCGTGGGATCGCCCGCCAGCGCGGGGACCAGGTCGTCCACGTGCGCGGCGATCACCCCCAGCCCCAGGTCGGCCGCCCACACGGGGTCGTTCTCGTCGGCCACCTCGCGCTCCCAGGCGCCGTAGCCGCCCAGGGTGATGGACGGCAGCAGCCCCGCGGCGCGCAGCTCCAGGTCCAGGAAGGGGACCAGCGGGTTCAGCGTGAACGACCCCAGCAGCGCCACGCCGATGGGGGGCGCGGGCGGCGCGGGCGCGCGGCCCCGCGCGCTCGCGACCCAGCCGGCGGTGGCGGGCGAGGGATCGGCCTGGCCCAGCCGGTCGAGCAGCGCGTGCGCGCGGGCGCCGTCACCGCGCTCCAGCGCCAGCTCGGCGGCGGCGCGGAGAAGGGCGGGGTGGCGGGGCGCGCGGTCGAGCACGCGCTCGCACAGCGGGCGGAGCGCGGCGGGGCGGCGCTCGGGGGGGAGCGCGGCGGCCAGGGTGGCGGCGGTGTCGGGGAGCACGGCGTGCGCGTGGCGGAGCGCCGCCTCGCACACGCCCTCGGCCAGCGTCAGCTGGCCGCGCGCCAGCGCCTGGCCGGCGAGCACGTCCACCAGCTCGGCCACTCCGTCGTCGCCCAGCAGCTCGCCGGCGGAAGGGCCCAGCGAGAGCAGCCACGCCGTGGTCTCCACCGGCGACAGCCGCGCGGCGGCCATGGCCAGCTGCGCGGGCACCTGCGCGTGCCGCGCGGCGGCGGCCACGATGCGCCGGAGCCCGGCGGCGGGGTCGCCGGCGGGCGCGAGGCCGTGAGGCGTGGACGAAAGCGGCGGCGTGGCGGTTGGCATGGAGGGTGGTCCGGACGGATGCGGGCGACGATCACGGCGTGCGCCGGGTGTTGAGCAAGCCCCGTACGCCGCCCCGCGCGCCCCGAGCGCACACTGCACGATCAGTGGATGTGCTTGCCATGAAAGGAGATGGATCGATGCGAACGCATCCGCCGCCACCGGCACTGCTGCGCGGGCGCAACACCGTGCGTGGCGCCGCCACTCGGAGGGATGGGCGCGTTTTCGGGCCGTGCTTCCCCGTCGTCCCCACGCCGTGCGTGCGAGCCCGGTCGAAATCGCCCCGGTGCGATCCCGTCAGTGCGACACCGCGGGTGCGATTCCGCCGAGGTGATGCCGGACTCGACGGATCGGATCCGCCCGGCTGACCCTCGCGATGCGGGCGGCTGCGTGTCGTGCCGGCCGTGGCTTCAACCGCCCGGGGCGACCCTCTCCCTCGCGCAGCGACCGCCCCGGCGGATCGCCGTGAGGGCGAGGGGTGCCGGGGCGGTGTGGTCCAGAGACGGATGGTCGGGGCGGTGGATCTACCAGGCGCCGCGGCGGAAGAGCACGACGGGGCAGGTGCGCGCCATGATGCGCAGGTCCATCAGGGGCGAGCGCCGCTCGATGTACTCCAGGTCCAGCTCCAGCTTGCGCCGCACGTCGTCCATGCACTGGTCGTAATGCTGGTTCACCTGCGCCCAGCCGGTGATGCCGGGAAGCACGCGGTTGCGCCGGGTGTAGCCGCCGATGTGCTGGTTCAGCCGCAGCACGATCTCGGGTTGCTCGGGGCGCGGGCCCACGAAGTTCATGTCGCCGCGCAGCACGTTCCACAGCTGCGGCAGCTCGTCGAGCCGGTACTGGCGCAGGATGCGGCCCACGCGGGTGACGCGCGGATCGTCGGGGCTGGCCCACACCTGGGCGGCGGGGCTGTCTTCCACGTGCATCGTGCGGAACTTGTACACGCGGAAGAGGCGGCCGCCGTAGTCCACCTGCCGGCGGCTGTCGCCGCCGCCGGTGTAGGGGCCGCGCCGGTCCACGCCCACGCGCACCTGCGAGTACAGCACGGGCCCCGGCGAGCTGAGCCGCACCGCCGCGGCCACCGCCAGCATCAGCGGGAGCGCCAGCACCAGCGCCACCAGCGACACGGCCACGTTCAGCGCCCTGCACGCCAGGTCCAGGCGCGCGGCGCGGCGGCGCTCGCGGGCGGCATTCTCGGCCCAGCTGGCGTCGCCGCCGGTGAAGATGTAGGGGACGGAGATGGCGCGCGCAGTGGTGGCGGTCGGTTCCAGGAGGGTGCTCATGCAAGTTGTCCGGCGGGTGGTGATCGGCAGGACCATGGTTCGCCTACCCCCACCGGGCAACGCCCGCGCCCCTCTTGCGCAGCGCGTCGCACCCACTCCAAGTGCTTGCGGATAAGGGAGATGCGATGCGTGGCGGGAACCGCCTGCCCACCCCGGCCGTGGCGGTGCGCCGACTGGTGTTGCCGCCCCGCCACAACCCGCGGCGCCGGTGCCGGGCCGCGCCAGCGGGAGCCCGGAACGACGAAGCGGAGGCCGGGGCGTGGCCCCGTTCCTCCGCTTCATGGCGTGATGGACAACGACCGGCTGGCCGGAGATTCGTCCGCGGCCTTGCCTCCAGCAAGAAGTTGACGTTGATCACCCAGAGCACCAGAGAACCAGAGCACCAGAGGTCTCGCGGCCGAACCCCAGGTTCTCTGGTTCCTCTGGTACTCTGATGCTGATCCTCCCCGTGGCGCGGTTCTCCGTGGACTCCGTGCTCCTCCGTGTCCTCCGTGTTCAAATCAGGACAACGTCGGCCGCGCGACCACCGGGAATCGCCACCTTAAAAGGCTAGAAAAACGTCCAGACGGATTCGTATTCGCACCCAGCACCCAGCACCCAGCACCCAGCACCCAGCACTCGACGCCCGTCCTACCCCGTCAGCGGCAGGTGCAGCGAGAAGTAGAACTCGGTGCCATGCCCGGCGCACGTCTGGTAGCGCAGCTCCGAGCCCATGGCGCGCACCAGGCGGCGCGAGATGGCCAGCCCCAGGCCGGTGCCCGAGAACTGCCGCTCGCCCCCGGCCGCCGGGCGGAACGGCTCGAACACCGTCTCCGCGTTGGGCGCGGGAAGGCCCGGGCCGGTGTCGCGCACCACGAACAGCACGCGCGCCGCCGACGACCGGGCGCGCATCTCCACGAACCCCTCGTGCGTGTACTTCAGCGCGTTCACCACCAGGTTCAGCAGCACCCGCCCCAGCGCGGCCGGGTGCCCCACGCGGCGGTCGTGCGCGGGGGGCTCGGCGCGCAGGTCGATCCGCTTCTCCTCGGCCATGGGCATCACCATGTCGCGCACGGCGTACAGCGTCTCGGTCACCGAGAAGGGGACGGGGTTGCTGCCCACCAGCCGGTCGCCGGGCTGCGCCATCTCCACCACGTCGCTGGCGAGCGACGAAAGCCGCAGCGCCGCGCCGTAGATCAGCTCAATCTGCCGCCGCTGCAGGTCGCTGAGCGGGCCGCTGTCGCCACGCTGCAGGGTGTCGGCCAGGAACAGGATGGAGGTGAGCGGCGAGCGCAGGTCGTGCGCGACCTCGGTCAGCATCTCCAGCGGGTCGGGGGGGAGCAGCGGCGGCGGGGCCTCCTCCGCCACCCGGCGGCGGCAGTCGCGGAAGCCCCGCATCACCCGCAGCATGTGGTGGGCGGTGGGCGGCTCGGGCGCGGCCAGCCATTCGCGCTCCACCTGCCGCTGCAGCAGGCGCAGCCGCCGCCGCGCCTCGCGCGCCGCGGCCGGGCCGTCGCCGCGCTCCCCCGCCGGCGGGAGCGCCCCGGCCAGGCCGTGGAGCACGTCGGCCACGGCGGCATCCGCCGGCCCGGCGCCGCCGGGAAAGGGCTTCGCCAGCCGCCGGGCAGCGCGGCGCATCGCCCGGTCCATCAATCCTCCGGGCCCTCCCCGGTGATCACCGACTCGCGGTGCAGCCGGTGCTTCTCCATCAGCCGGTACAGGGTGGTGCGGTCCACGCCGGCGATCTTGGCGGCCTGCGACATGTTGGCCCCGGCCCGCTCGACCAGCCAGCTCAGGTAGCTCAGCTCGAAGGTGGCCAGCACCCGCTCGCGCTCGGCGTGATAGCCGTCGTCGCGGAAGCCGCCCTCGGGGCGCCAGTCGCCGATCCCCGGCACGGGCGCGGCCCCGGGCGACAGCGCGTCGCCGTCGGGAAGGTCGCCGGGGAGGATCTCGCGCCCGGGGTCCAGGAGCACCACCGCGTGCTCGATCACGTTCTGCAGCTCGCGCACGTTCCCCTTCCACTCGCGGTGCTGCAGCGCGCGCAGCGCCTCGCGGGTGAAGCGGGGGCGGGGGGCGCCGCGCTCGCGGTGGCGCTTCCAGTACACCGCCAGGAAGTGCTCGGCCAGCATCGGCACGTCTTCGGCGCGCTCGCGCAGCGGGGGGATGTAGATGGGGACCACGCTCAGCCGGTAGTACAGGTCCTTGCGCATCACCCCCTGCTCCACCGCCTCGCGCGGGTCGCGGTTGGTGGCGGCGATGAAGCGCACGTTCACCACCGCGTCCACGCTCTCGCTCCCCACGCGGCGCACCACGCCGTCCTGGATCACGCGCAGCAGCTTGGCCTGGATCGGCTGCGCCATCTCGGTGAGCTCGTCCAGGAAGAAGGTGCCGCCGTTGGCCGTCTCCAGCAGCCCCGGCTTGTCGCGCACGGCGCCGGTGAAGGCGCCCTTCACGTGGCCGAACATCTCCGACTCGAGGAGCGTTTCGGGGAGCGCGGCGCAGTTCACCGCCACCCAGCTGCGGCTGCTGCGCCGGCTGTGGTGGTGGATGAACTGCGCGAACATCTCCTTGCCGCACCCGCTCTCGCCGGTCAGGAACACCGAGGCGTCGGTGGCGGCCACCTTCCGCGCCAGCTGCACGGCGCGCAGCAGCGCGGGGCTGTTGCCCAGCAGCGGCACCTTCTCGCTGTGCCCGCGCCCGCGCCCGCCCACCTCGCCCGCGGCGCTCTCGCGCGACACCGCCACGGTGTGCGCGGCGCGCCCCACCAGCACCTCCAGGTGGCTGGCGGTGAAGGGCTTGGGAAGGTAGTCCCACGCGCCGGCGCGCAGCGCCTCGATGCTGCTCTCCACGCTGGGGTTCCCCGTCATCACGATCACCAGCGTGTCGGCGCGCGCGCGCAGCGCCGCCTGCACCAGCTCGGTCCCCTGCACCCCGGGGATGAACAGGTCCAGCAGCACCACGTCCCACGAGCGCCGCGCCAGCAGCTCGCGCGCCTCCTCGGCGCGGCCGGCGCCGGTCACGTCGTACCCCTGGTGCTGCAGCACGCTGATACAGCTTTCCAGCAGCGTGTGCTCGTCCTCGATCACCAGCACGCGCACGGTGGAGCGGTGCGCCCGGTCGCCCGCGATCAGCGCGGCGGGGCTGCGGGAGGCCGGGGGCTCGGTGGCCGCGGGCGTGGACGTATGCTCGGAGATCGTTGCGGTCGACATGGTCCGAACCGGCGTTGCGGGGGGGTGGGGCGTTCAAAGGCCAGGTTCATTTCCGCGAGACTTCGCATCCGGCGCCGAGGCACGCGCCGGGGCGGCACTCCCGCGCCGGCGGGAAATGCCGTTTCCTGCTGGTCACCCGCTCAGCGCAGCCAGTCGGCGCCGGGAAACAGGTCGCGGCTGGCCACCGTGCGGGCGGCGGGCCCCAGCCACACCACCACGGGGCGCGGCGCGCCGGCGTCCGGCGGCCGCTCGCCCACCCTCTCGCGCTCCGCCGGCGTGGCGAGCGGAAGGATCGTGGCCGCCGCGGCAATGGTGCCGCGGGGGAGGAATACCCCGCCATCGCTTTCCGATTCCCGGTCATCCGCTCCCTCATCCGCCGCGGCGGGGAGATCCGCGGCGGAGCAGGCGGGGGCGGGCGAATCCGCGTCCAGGGCCTCGGCGCCGGCCACTCCGGCGCCATCGTCGTCTTCCACCGGCGCCAGCGCGTCGCGGTAGGCGATGGCCAGGCCGGGGCCGCGCGCCGCCGCCACGTACTCGTACGGCTTGCTCCACGTGCCCGGCGGCGCCCACTCGGGCCCGGCGTCGCCCATGCGGCGGCAGAGCCCGCCCACCGCCACGGCGGCGTCGTTCCAGAACGCCGGCGCCTCGGGCCCGGGCGCGGCATAGTCGGCCGCGCCGTCGCGCCACACGCCGTTGTCGTACAACCTGCGCGCGCACGCGGCCACGAATTGTCGGGTAAATCCCGTCTCGCGTGTAAGCCGGTCGATGTTGAGGCAGGCGGCGGGCGCGCGCAGCATCAGCACGGCCGCGCGGAAGAGCGCGTGGCCGGGGGCCAGGTCCGGGCGCGCGCGGCGGACCCGGGTGGCGGCGTGGGCGGTCGACTCCGGCGTGGGCGCCGGGGCCGGGGTGGGGTGGACGACCATGGTGAGGATTCCCGGTGGTCCGGATGATGGATTTCGATCCCGCCGTCCAGGCTCCGGGAGCGGCACCACCCGCCGCGAAGGAGCGGGAGACGTGCCGGGGTGCGGAGCAGCCAGGGGTGAGGCCGGCGGCCCGCCGCGGCGGCGGCGGGGAAGAGGATGGCGGGCCGCGTATGACACGGATAGCACGGGCCGTGCCCCGGGTCAAGCAGTTTCTTCGGGCCAAGTATCTGCAAAATAAGGAATATGCAAGCTTTGTCACCTTTCAGGCTCATTCACGTGAAATGAACTTTGCACAGGGATTATATCCCGTTGGAAAGGAGCGGGATTCGACCGGGGCTCTCCTTTCCCTGCCTCGCACGATACGCCGGCTACGCACAGATGACGGCGGAATGATTTCGCTCGCAAGCGGACCCGGGAGTGTTGCGCGCGTGCAACACTCCGGGTGCGCGCGCATCGGGTGCGGCTGGGGCGCCGGGGCCGCCGCCGTTGCGCCCGCGCCACGGCGTGCCACACCGGCGGGGGCCGGGGAAGGGCGGATTTTCGTGCAACGGCGCGCCCGGGCGGCCCGCGGCACACCGGGCGGCGCGTGGTCTCGCGCTTGCTCGGCCCCGGGGTGAACGGCGCGGCCCGCGGGCCACGCCGCGTTTTACCCCCAGGATCCCGCTCCCCGCCGATGCCGAGCACGCTTCCCGCCTTCCCCGACTCGCCGTTCCCCGCGCCCGTCCAGCCGGGAGGGGCGCGCATCGCGCCCGCGGGCCCCGCGCCCGGGGCGCAGGGCGCGGCGCCCCCCAGCGAGCCGCTGCGGCTGCTGGGCGCGCTCTTCCGCCACCGCTGGATCGTGCTGGGCGTGACCGCGGCGGGGGTGGCCGCCGGAGTGGGCGCCGCGCGGCTGGTGAAGCCGCAGTACGCGGCGCAGGGGACCGTGTGGATCGAGGCGGGCGGGCGCGAGAACCCGGCCGCCGGGCCGATCCGCAGCGGCGGGCTGCTGGAATCGTACGCGTGGGTGGAGCTGCTCAAGTCGTACGCCGTGCTCGACCCGGTGGTGCGCGAGCGCCGGCTGTACGTGGCCCCCGCGTCGCCCGCCGACGCGCGGCTCCTGGAGGGGATGGCCGAACAGGGGAGCGTGGTTCCGGGGGGCTACCGCTTCACCGCGGGGGCCGATGGCGCGCGGTGGTCGCTGGCGCGCGACGACGGCACGGTGCTGCAGCGCGGGGCGCGCGGGGCGGTGGCCGGCGCGCCCGCGGGGATCGCGTGGGTTCCTCCCGCAGCCGCGCTGGCGCCCGGGCGCGTGACCGGCTTCACGCTGCGCAACCCGCGCGACGTGGCGCGCGAGCTGGGCGACGCCGTGGAGGCGTCGATGGCCGACGACGGCCACTTCCTCCGCCTCACGCTGCAGGGGGGCGACCCGGCCCGCATCACCGCCACGCTCAACACGCTGATGGAGCGCTACGTGGAGGTGGCCGCCCAGCTCAAGCGCGCCAAGCTCGACCAGCTCACCGGCATCCTCCAGGAGCAGCGCGACTACGCCGAGGCCAACCTGCGCGACAGCGAGGCCGCGCTGGAGGGCTTCCGGGTGCGCACCGTGACCCTCCCCTCCGACCGGGCCACCCCGGTGGCGCCGGGGCTGCAGATCACCCGCGACCCCGTGTTCGCGGGGTACTTCGACATGCGGGTGCGGCGCGACGACCTGATGCGCGACCGCGACGCGCTGGAGCGGGTGCTCGCCGCCGCGCGGACGGGCGAGGGGAGCCTGGACGCGCTGGCGGTGATCCCGTCGGTGCAGGCCAGCCCCGACCTGGCGCGCATGCTGGCCGACCGCACCGCCCGGCGCGCCGAGCTGCGGGCGCTGCGCGAGCGCTACACCGACGAGGCGCCCGCCGTCCGCCGCCTGGCCGGCGAGCTGGCCACGCTCGAAACCTCGGCCATCCCCCAGGCGGTGGCGCAGCTGCAGGCCTCGCTCGACGGCGGCCGCGCCGAGCTGGACTCGCGCATCGCGTCGGCCTCGGGCGAGCTGCGGCAGATCCCGGCGCGCGCCATCGAGGAGGCGCGGCTCAAGCGGCGCGTGGACATCGCCGAGGCGCTGTACGGCACGCTGCGCCAGCGCTACGAGGAGGCGCGCCTGGCCGCCGTCAGCAGCATCCCCGACCTGCGCGTGCTCGACCGCGCGGCCGTGCCCACGGCGCCCGTCCAGGACCGTCGCCCGCTGGTGATCCTGCTGTTCGCCGGGGCGGGGCTGGCGCTGGCGCTGGCCATCGTGCTGGTGCTGGACCGCGCCGACCGGCGCGTGCGCTACGCCTCGCAGGTCACGGGGATGGGGCTGCCGGTGCTGGCCGCCATCCCGCAAACGCGCGGCGCGCTGGCCTCGCGCGACCCCCGCGGCGCGGCGCAGCTGGGCGAGGCGTTCCGCGAGCTGCGGCTGGCGGTTTCCCACGCGCACGGGGGCGCGGGGCCGCTGGTGCTGACGGTGACCAGCGCCATGAGCGGCGACGGGAAGAGCACGGTGGCCTCGGGGCTGGCCGCCGCGTTCGCCGGGCAGGGGCAGCGCACGCTGCTGATCGATGGCGACGTGCGCCGCGGGGTGCTGCACCGCAACCTGGGGCTGGCGCGCACGCCGGGGCTGATCGACCTGCTGAACGGCACGGCCGGGCTGGGCGACGTGCTGCGCCCGGTGGGCTCGTACTGGGTGATTCCCTCGGGCGCGCGGCTCAAGACGGGCCCGGAGCTGATCGGGTCGCCCGCCATGGCCGCGCTCCTGGCCGAGGTCAAGCCGCGCTTCCAGGTGGTGATCGTCGACTCGCCGCCGCTGGGGGCGGGGGTCGACGCCTACGTGCTGGGCACCCTCACCGGCGCCATGCTGATGGTGGTGCGCACCGGCGCCACCGACGGCGAGCTGGCCGGCGCCAAGCTCGACCTGCTGGACCGCCTTCCCGTGCGCGTGCTGGGCGCGGTGCTGAACGCGGTTCCTCCCACGCGCCTGTACCGCGGCTACAGCTATCTTCCGGGATATGAGGTGCAGGACGAGCCCGGCGCCGCGCTCCCCGCGAGCACGCCGGGCTGAGCGTTCCCGACCGGATCGGGGTCGTGTTCGCGCGGGCTCCGGGAGCGGGCGTTCGGTCCGGGCCCCCTCTGGCGAGCCCGCGGGCCGGCTTTGTCGCCAGCCGAGAGTGTCGTTGATTGGAACCCAGAGCACCAGAGGACCAGAGCACCAGAGGAAAAGAGGACCAGAGGGCTGGCCGCCGCCCCTCTGGTCCTCTTTTCCTTTCATCTTCCACTGCGCTGTTTCCACTACACGACAACGGAGGATGAACGTGGTTGCGGAGGTCCTCGCTGTTGGAGCCTCGCGCAGTTTGCGAGGCTTCTCGTGGTTGTTGCTGCGGCTTCAGCCGCCGGTCCCGAGACTGGCGGAAGGACTTCTATTCGGGAGGTTTTTACGCTGTTGGAGCCTCGCGCGGTTTGCGAGGCTTCTCGTAGTGGTTGCTGCGGCTTCAGCCGCCGGTCTGAGGGGCTGGCGGTTGCCGTTCTGCTCAGAGCTTGCCGAAGCCGGTGATCGCCAGCGCCGCGGCGGGGACGGCGGTCAGTACCCGCAGCACCGCGGCGCCGCGCCCGCCGCCGCGCTGCGGCACCACCAGCTCGTCGCCGGGGCGGATGCCCAGCTGGTCGAGCGTGAGCCCCGCGGCCAGTGCCTGGTGCACCTGCGCGCCGTTCCACATGCGCGTGGACACGCGGTTCACCGTGGCCGCGTCGAGCCGCGCGGTGGGAAGCGGCCCGCCCGCGGCCATCAGCACGTCGGACAGGAGCGATTCGGCGGGGAGGACGTAGTATCCCGGCTTCCCCACCTGCCCCAGCACGCCGATGCGCACCAGCGCCCGCGCGTGCACCACCGGGTCGCGCAGGTACCGGGCAACGTGCGCGCGCGCCGCCGCCTCCAGCTCCGAGCGCAGCACGCCCGCCAGCGCGAGGTCGCCCGCCTGCGGCAGGGGGATGAGCCGGCCGGGGCCCACCGTGAACGTGCCGGTCAGCGCCGTCTCTCCATCCACCGTCAGGCTCACCTGGTCACCCGGCTGGAAGTCGCCGTCGCGCAGGCGCTGGCGGATGGCGGCGGCGGCCGGGTCGGCGTCGCCCAGCCGCTGCGCAAGCGCCTCGAGCTCGGCGCGCGTGGACTGCGGCGCCAGCGCCTGCTGCGCCCGCGCGGGTGCCGTGGCGGCCACGCAGATACTGGCCGCCGCGGCGCAGGCTTTCAGGACCGTGGGGTGCATCGAAGGATCCGCTGCGAGGAAGGAGGTGCCCGCCGGCGTGGACGGGACACACGGCGTTCTTCGCTTCAAAAAGGAAGATCGGTGCCGCGGCGCATGCCGCCCCGGCTCCGGAGATTGTCGCTCACCCCCTGTGGCGCCGCCGCAACAATCGTCGGGATGGCGGACGGCATCGGCCGTGGAGCGGCGGCCACGTTCGCGCGGGCAGGGCACGGCGGGATGCGGTGTCCGGTCCGGCATCGTGCATGCCCGTGCGGTACCTGCGTTGCCGCCCGGCTTCGAGGATGATGACGACGCATAGGATTGCGACGGGGCACTGAATTCTCTCGACTCCCTCCACCTCACCCGCTCAAAATCCGGATGGCTGTCTCGGCACGTCCTCCCGCTCGCGCCAGGATCCCCGCGTCGCCCCCGCATTCACGGCGGAGCGACAGGCGGCGGTGGGCGTGGGCGGCGGTGTGGGCCAACGCCGCGGCCATCCTGTCGCTGTCGCTTGCGCCCGTGCGCCACGACGAGCCGGTGCCGCTCACCTGCCTGATCTGCGGCTGGGAGGGCGCGAGCGACTTCATCCTCAACCTGGGCTTCTATCTTCCGCTGGGCGTGGCGCTCTGGTGCGCGCTGCGGCGGCCGGGGAGGGCGGTGGCGCTCGCGCTGCTGCTGAGCGCCGCCGTGGAGCTGGCGCAGCTGGTGATCCCAGGGCGTGACAGCACGCTGGGCGACCTGGTGGCGAACACCCTGGGCGCGGCGGCGGGGGTGGCGCTGGCCCGGCACGCCGCGGCGTGGGCGGCGCCGTCGCCACGCGCGGCCGGATGGATGTCGCTCGGCGCGGCGCTGGCGGCGCTGGGGGTGATCGCGCTGACCGGGGTGGCCGCCGCGCCGGCGTTCCCGCGAGCGCCGCTGCGCGCCGAGTGGGCGGCGCGGACCGAGTCGCTGGCGCGCTACCACGGCCGTGTCCTC
>DASSJS010000013.1:0-19404 GCA_035691085.1 Longimicrobium sp. | reverse complement strand
CGCCCGCGAGCATCATCATCGTCCTGCGCATTCCGGCCTCCCGGGTCAGTGCTCGAGCGCGGCCACGGCACCGGGGTCGCCCCCCGAGGCCAGCAGCCGGGCAGCCGTGGCGACCACGGCATCGTGAACGGCGCGCGCGAGCTCCACGCGCGCCTGGGTCTCCACGGCGGCCGCGTCCAGCAGCTCCACCACCGTGGCCAGCCCGCCCTCGTACTTGCGGGTGACGATGCGGTGGGCCTCGCCGCCCTGCCGCACCGCGTCTTCCGCGATGGACAGCCGCAGGAGCGCCGTCTCCACCGCGCGGGCGGCCGTCTCGTGCTCCAGCCCCGCCTGCGCACGGGCCGCCTCGGCCCCGGCCCGCGCCGACGCCAGCCGTCCGCGCGCCGCCTGGCGTTCGCCGATCTCCGACGCGCCGCTGAACGGCGACCAGCTCACCATCACCCCCGCGGTCCAGCTCCCCTGGCCGCCCAGCGGCCGGCCGGGCGCGTTGAAGTCGTAGCGGGCGAAGGAGACGAGCCGCGGCAGCAGGAGCGCGCGCGCGCGGCCCAGGTCCGCCTCGGCGGCCCGCTCTCCCAGCGCGGCGGCGCGCACGTCCTGCCGCTCGGCGGCGGCGAGGCCGCGCGCGGCGAAGGCGCGGACGGCGGCGGTGTCGGGGAGGCGGGCGGGGAGGGAGATGCCGCGCTCGCCGGGGCTGCCGAGCGCCACGGCCAGCGCTGCGCGGGCGTTCTCGGCGTCGGCGCGGGCCTGCGCGAGCCGGGCGTCGGCCTCGCCGGCCTTCACCGCGGCGAGCAGCGCGTCCGAGCGCGTGGCCACGCCGTGCCGCACGGCAGACTCGGCGTCGCGCACGTGGGCGTGCGCCGCGCGCGAGGCGGAGTCCAGCGCGCCCACCAGCTCGCGCGCCAGGATGGCCCCGTACCAGGCACGCACCACCTGCATCCGCGTCTGGGCGCGGGTCCACCCGGCCTCCGCGGCGCCCGCCTCGGACGCGCGTGACGCGGCGCGCCGCCCCGCCAGCGCCTCGGGCACCAGCAGCGGCGCCTCGACGATCGCCGCGGTGGTGAAGTTGCCGATGACGGCCGGGTCGTTCAGCCGCGCCGGGTCGAAGTCCGCCTGCGTGACCGCGCCCTGCTGCAGCCGCGTGCCGAAGGCCGAGAGCGGCTCGTTCGTCCCCACGTATCCGCCCTGGAAGCGGAGCGCCGGAAGGATGCCGCGCAGCGCCTGCGTGGCCGCCGCCGCCCGCGCGTCCCGCTGCCCCGCCGCGATGCGGTTGGCGTACGCACCCCGGTCCGCCTGCCGCAGCGCGTCGCCGAGCGAGGCGGGCGCCGGGCCCTGGCCCGCCAGCGGAGCCGTTGCCGCGGCAACCGCCACTGCGATGGCCGATCCGTGCAGGTGTCTCATCCACCCTCCCGGCTCAGGTTGTATGTATAACTATATAGTTGATTAGTAATCGTCAAGGCCGCGCCCTTCGGGCGTGGCCCTCTCCGCTCCAACCTGGCCTCGGGAGCGCGGCCCCGGCGTCCGGCCGTGATTGTATTCGTGTGGGGAGGAGGAGGAGTTCGGCGGTCAGGAACGCTGCTCCCGGGGGCCGGCGGATTCCTCGATTCACCTGCGGAGGTGGTCCCTGGTCGTGGCGACGACGGCGTCTTCGCGGCCCCGTGACCACGGCGACGTCCACGAAGAACGTTGCCGGTCATGGAACGGTCGGCCGCCCCGGTCATCGGCCGCGGGCGGCCGGCGCGCTCACGTCTCGTGGGTGCGCGGGTGGAAACCGGTGGGACCGGGGGCAGCTCAGGGGGAGAGGACGGAAGAACGCATCAGGAAAGCAGCGCCGCGGAGATGCGATCCACCGGGGGACGGAGATCTGCCGGCCACCTCACGCCACGCCGAGCACGGAGCGGTGTTCGGCGGCCCGCGCGTGCAGGCGGCCGCACATCAGGTCGCAGAGGGTGAATACGTCTTCGTCGGCCAGGCTGTAGTGCACGAACAGCCCCTCCTTGCGGCGGTTCACGTAGCCCTGCGCGTGCAGCAGCTGCAGGTGCTTGGAAACGTTCGCCTGGCCCAGGCCGGTCTCCTCCATCAGCTCGCCCACCGTCTTCTCGCCGGCGCGCAGTGCCACCAGCAGGCGCAGCCGCGCGGGCTCGGCCAGCGCCTTGAAGCGCTCGGCCACCAGCTCCAACAGTTCCGGCGTGAGCGGTCGCGATCCCATTCGTTTCCTCCGGGCTGGACAATGCAACTACATTCCAACCTAGTTGATTACTGCCGTTCGGGCAACCCGGCTCCACCACCACCCGGGACGGATGGCGAGACCCGCGCGGCTTCGCGAGCCGGACGGCCCGGGCGCACCGAGGGCCGGGAAGATCGGCACAAGGACGACAGGGACGATGGGGAAGTGCACGACAGCGGGGTGAAGCGGACCGGGTAACATGAGGGTCGGCCTCGTCGTCAGAGGGGCCGCCTTGCCCACCGGCCCGCGACGAGCCGCCCACGGCGCGAGGGAGCGCGCGATGGACGCCCTGAACCGGAAGCTCATGCGCGACGTGTGGCGGCTGCGCGGGCCGATGGCGGCCGCCGCCGCGGTCGTCGCATCGGGGATCGCGCTGTTCGTGGCGCTGCGCAGCATGCACGCGTACCTGCTCGACGCGCAGGCGCGCTACTACGCGGAGGCTCGCTTCGCCGAGGTCTTCATCCAGGTCACCCGCGCGCCGGGCGATCTGGCGGATCGGGTGCTGGCCATCCCCGGCGTGGCCGCCGCGCGCGTGCGCGTGGTGGAGGACGTGATCCTCGACGTTCCCGGGCTGGCGGAGCCGGCCACGGGGCGGCTGGTCGGCGTTCCCGTTCCCTGGCGGCCGGTGCTGAACGACCTGGTGCTCCGCCGGGGGAGCTGGCCCGCCTCGGGCGGCGAGGTCCTGGTGAGCGACGCCTTCGCCCGCGCCAATCGCCTGCACCCCGGCGACACGCTGGGCGTGGTGCTGGCGGGACGCTGGCAGCGCCTGCGGATCGCGGGGATCGCCATCTCTCCCGAGTTCGTCTACGAGATCCGCGGCGGCGGCGATGTCTTTCCCGACAACCGCCGCTTCGGGGTCGTGTGGATGGGCGAGGCGCCGCTGGCCGCGGCGATGGGGATGCGCGGCGCCTTCAACGACCTGTCGCTCTCCCTGGCCCCCGGCGCGTTCGAGCCGGAAGTCATCGCCCGGGTGGACCGCCTGCTGGACCCCTACGGGGGGCAGGGCGCCTACGGCCGCGACGACCACGTGTCGCACCGCTTCCTGGCCGACGAGATCGCCGAGACGGCGGTGACCAGCGTGCTCATCCCCGCCATCTTCCTGGCCGTCACCGCCTTCCTCCTGCACGTGGTGCTCTCGCGGCTGGTGGCCATGCAGCGCGAGCAGATCGCCGTGCTGCGGGCGTTCGGGTACGCGCGCGCGGCCGTGGGGGCGCACTACCTGGGGCTGGCGGCCGTCCCGTCCGCCGCCGGCGCCGTGCTGGGCGGCGCGCTGGGGACGTGGCTGGCGGGGCGGATCGCCGCCATCTACACGCGTTTCTACCAGTTTCCCGCGCTCGGGTACCGGCAGGACCCGTGGATCCTGGCCCTCGCGGTGGCGGTGGGTGGCGGCGCCGCCTTGCTGGGCGCGGCCGGCGCGGCCTGGCGGGCGGCCTCGCTCCCGCCCGCCGAGGCCATGCGCCCCGCCGCGCCCGCGCGCTTCCGGCGGGGACTCGTGGAGCGGCTGGGGATGCGGCGGCTGCTCACCCCGGCGATGCGGATGCTGGCGCGGAACCTGGAACGGCGCCCGGCGCGCGCGGCGATGACCGTGACGGGAATGGCGCTGGCGGTGGGAATGGTGGTGGCATCGGTCTTCATCTTCGACGCCATCGACTTCCTGCGCGACGCGCAGTTCTACCACGTGATGCGCGAGGACGTGACGGTGGTGTTCCAGACGCCCCGCTCCGCCCGTGCGGCGCACGAGGTGGCGCGCCTGCCGGGGGTGTTGCGGGCCGAGGATTTCCGCAGCGTGCCCGCGCGGCTGCGCCTGGGGCACCGCGCCGAGCGCGTGCCGCTGCTGGGCATCTCCGCAACCGCCCAGCTGCACCGCATCGTCGGGCGGGACCTGCGCCCGCGCCATGCGCCCGCCAGCGGCGTTCTGCTGACCGCCAGGCTGGCGGAGATGCTGCGTGCCACCCCGGGCGACACGGTCGAGATCGAGGTGCTGGAGGGGGCGCGCCCGCTTCGCCGCGCGGTGGTGGCGGCCACGGTCGACGAGGCGATCGGGATGTCGGCGTACATGGATCTCGGCGCGCTGCACCGTCTGCTCCGGGAGGGGCCCAGCATCTCCGGCACCTGGCTGCGCACCGACGCCGCGCACGCGGGCGAGGTGTACGCCGCGCTGATGAGGATGCCGGCGGTGAGCGTGGTCTCGGTGCGCCAGGCGTCGCTGGACGGGTTCCGCCGGACGATCG
Organism: Longimicrobium sp.; assembly: GCA_035691085.1. Taxonomy (GTDB): domain Bacteria; phylum Gemmatimonadota; class Gemmatimonadetes; order Longimicrobiales; family Longimicrobiaceae; genus Longimicrobium. The sequence continues at coordinate 14,949 of DASSJS010000013.1, read as the reverse complement.
ACGAGAGCTTCCGCACCTCGGTGTACGTGCTCGTCGCCTTCGCCTGCGTGCTCGCGATGGGGATCGTGTACAACGGGGCGCGGGTGGCGCTGTCGGAGCGCGGGTGGGAGCTGGCTTCGCTCCGTGTCCTCGGCTTCACCCGCGGCGAGGTGTCGGCCATCCTGGCGGGCGAACAGTCGGTGCTCACGCTGGCGGCCATCGCCCCGGGCTTCCTGATCGGGCGCCTGCTCTGCGCGCTGGTCGCCCTGCGCTTCAGCTCCGAGCTCTTCCGCATCCCGCTGGTGGTGGAGCGCTCGACCTATGCGGTGGCGGCCGCGGTGGTGATGGCCGCGGCCGCCGCCTCGGCCGCGCTGGTCCGCCGCCAGATCGGCCGGCTGGACCTGGTGGCGGTGCTGAAGACGCGCGAGTGACGGACGCACCCTCGGCCGGCAAGGTCTGGCGCGTCCCCACGCGCCTCGCGGGCTTCGCCCCACACCGCCCCGCGGCGGGCTCCGGCATCGTGCACCGGCGTCCCGCGGCGGGGTTGGGACGGGCGGATCGGCCGCGAACGAGGAGGAGGAGATGACGAGGCTCGGGAAGCATTGCGCGCGGGCGGCCGCCGTGGCCGGGGTCCTGGCGGCGCTCGGCTGCGGTGGGGGCGGTGGAGACATCCTGGCGCCGTTCCAGCCGCAGGTGTCGGCCGCGACTGACAACTTTCAGTTCCAGGTGACCGGGCTCACGGGCATCGACCTGACGCGCGACTACGCCTGGCCGACCACGGGCACGCGCGTAGACGTGAACCAGGCCACCCAGCTCACCGGCGGCAGCGCCACGGTCACGCTCTACGACGCCGCCAACACGCAGGTGTACGCGCACGACCTCACCGCGAACGGGACGTTCCAGTCGAGCGCGGGGAGCACCGGCACCTGGCGGATCCGGCTGAACCTGGTGAACGCACGCGGCAACGTGAACTTCCGCGTGCAGAAGCACCCGTAGCCGCGCGCCGACGCGTCCGCACCCCGCGAAGCCGCGGGGGGAGGCGCCGGAAATCACGGCCGGGCGGCGCGCTCCCTTCGTGGGAAGGGGTGCCGATCGGTCCGCGTGCCGTCGTCCCCGGCGGCGAGGCACCCCGTCGGGAGAGCGACAGCCCGCCAGTCCGGCGCCACCCCATCCGTCTCCGGACGGCCTCCTCCCCACGCACGGGCGGGTTCCTCTCCACGCGAGAGCCCTCGAGGCCCCCTTGTAGTGCTCGCTATATGCATACATGGTTGAATGGTGTTTTGTCTCGAACCGGAGTCCCGCGCGATGACGATCCTGGGGCTGGCGCTGGCCGCGGTGGTGGGGCTTTCGCTGGGGCTGCTCGGAGGCGGCGGGTCGATCCTGACGGTGCCGATCTTCGTGTACGTGCTGGGGTTCGAGGCCAAGCCGGCCATCGCCATGAGCCTGGCCGTGGTGGGAACGGTGAGCCTCTTCGGCGCCGGCGGGCACTGGCGCGCCGGGAACGTCGACCTCCGCCTGGCCCTGACCTTCGGGGCCGTGGCGATGGCGGGGGCGTTCCTCGGCAGCCGGCTGGCGAGCCACGTGAGCGGGTCGTTCCAGCTCACGCTCTTCGCCGTGGTGATGCTCCTGGCCGCCTGGTCGATGTTCCGCCGCCGGCCGCAGCCGGACGCGGCCGGAGCGGGCCCGGCGGCGCGCGCGCGCGTGCCACGGGCGGTGCTGGTGGGCGCCGGCGTGGCCGTGGGGCTCCTCACCGGGCTGGTGGGCGTGGGCGGAGGGTTCCTGATCGTGCCCGCGCTGGTGCTGCTCGCCCACGTGCCCATGAAGCAGGCGGTGGGGACGAGCCTCCTCGTGATCGCGATGAACTCGGCGGCCGGGTTCGCCGGCTACCTGGGCCGGGTGGACATGGCGTGGGGATTCATGGCGCTGTTCACCGGGGTCGCGATCGCCGGGACGCTGGCGGGCGCGCGGCTGGTGCGGCGGGTCCCGCAGCACGCGCTGCAGCGCGCGTTCGCGGCGTTCCTGGTGGTGATGGGCGGCGTGATCCTGTTCGAGAACCGCCACTCGATCATCCCCGCGCATCCGCCGGCGGGGGAGGAGGCGCAGCCCCGCGTCTCCGGATGACCGGCCGGACCGAAGCGGGGCAGTCGAAACGGCGGTTCCGCGCAACCCGTGCGGCCGCACCGAACGCGAGGGAGGGAGCCATGTTCGTTCGGCGGATCCACGACGAGAAGCTCGCCCAGTCCGCCTATGCCGCGCGGCCGTCCGTGAACGCCTGGCGGAAGTGGAGGAAAGGATGAAAGCGCTGACGATCGCCCTGCTCGCGTCGCTGGGGGCGGCGTGCCACCGGCCGGCCGGCGAACCGGTGCCGCCGGGTCCGCACGCGGAAGGTGGACCGTCGCCGCGCGCGGGGGCCATTCCCGACACCGTTCCGCCTCGAGCGCCCATGCCCGGGCGGGGGCGGATGATGCACCACGGCGTCCCGGTCGGCCACGGAATGGGCATGGCCGGAATGGAAGCCGGCATGAGGATGAGAATGGGGATGCGTCCCCCCGCCGCCGTCGATTCCGCATCCGCGCCGGCTCCGGCCGCGGCCGTCTGCCCGGCCGTCTCCCCGGTCCTGGCCAGCCAGGGTGCGCGGATCTTTGCCGGGGCGGGAAACTGCACGGCCTGCCACGGGCCGCGGGGATCGGGAACTCCGGTCGCGCCAAGGCTCTCCGACCGCGAGTGGCTCAACGTCGACGGTTCGTACCCCGCGCTCGCGGAGCTCATTCGAACGGGAGTGCCTCGCCCGAAGCAGCATCCCGGCTACATGCCGGCGAAAGGCGGCGCGCCGCTGGGGGACGCGGAGGTTTGCGCCGTTGCCGCATACGTCTACTCGCTCACCCACTGACGGAGAGCGAGAGCCGACCGGTTCACGCGGTTCAATCGAATGGAGGCGACCGTGCCGGAAATGACCACGAGCTACGGATTCGGGAACGCCGTCCGGCTTCCCTTCGACCAGGCGGTCGAGCGCACGCGCGAGGAGCTCGCGCGCGAGGGCTTCGGCGTGCTCACGGAAATCGACGTGCGCGAAACGCTGAAGAAGAAGCTCGGCGCCGATTTTCGCCCGTACGTGATCCTGGGCGCCTGCAACCCGCCGCTCGCGCACCAGGCGCTCTCGGCCGAGCGGGAGATCGGCCTGCTGCTCCCCTGCAACGTCATCGTCTACGCGGGCGACGAGCCCGGAACCAGCGTGGTGAGCGTGATGGACCCGGAAGCCGCGCTCTCCCTCGCGCGCAACCCGGCGATCGCCCCGCTCGCCGCGGAGGTCGCGGAGAAGCTGAGACGCGTGGTCGATGCGGTCGCGGACGGACAGGGCGTGGCGTCACCCGCGCGCCTGCAGGCGGAATGCAGCGGTGACGGCTCGGTCGCCCTGGAGGAGTGCCAGCCCCGGAACCACGCGTGAGCGTCGCGAATCCCCGCTGCGGACGGCGACGCTCGCATCACCAGGCCGATGAGCTCGACCGTGCGCTCCTGGTCGAACGCGGCGACGCCGAGGGCGCAGCCCGGGCCGCCCGGGCGTGACGGAGGCAGGGAACCCCATCGGTGATGGCGGTGGAGGCGCTCGCCGCGCTCCGAGGCGGGGGAACCACGGCCCGCCGCCACGGCTGGCCCGCTGGTGACGGGCGAGATCCTTCCACAACGGCGGAGAGGCGGAGCAGGACTGCTCCGCCTCTCCGCGGCATCATCGTGGGGCAGGTGCCGGCGCGCGACCGCCGGGCCCTCAGATCACGGCGACGGCTCCCTCCCATCCCGACGGCACCTGCTCCGGCACCTGCTCCGGCACCTGCCCGCCCGCCTCCTCCGCGCTCCCGGTGCGCACCGGGGGGACCGCGAGCACGCTGCAGGGCGCGTCGCGAAGCGTGGCCTCCGCGACACTCCCCAGCAGCAGCCGCGCACCCCAACCCCGGGCGTGCGTTCCCACCACCACCAGATCGGCGTTCCATTCCCGGGCTTCGGCGACGATCTGCTCGGCGGGGACGCCGGCGCGGATCGCGGGCGTTACGGGATAGCTCCGCGCCTGGCGCTCATCCAGGTAGGCCTGGAGGCGATCTCGCGCGGTCTGCAGGATGGCGGCCGTTTCCTCCAGCGGCGGAACGAGCGACCACGGAAGAACGTACAGCGCGTGGACGGAGCCGGGCGTGCCGAGGATGCCTTCCGCCAGCGACAGCGCCCTCTCCTGCACGGCGGCCCCAAACTCCGTGAGGTCGGAGGCGACCAGCACCCGGTTCAGGGGACGAACGGACCGTCCGCGCGCCACCAGGACCGGGGTGCGGCTTTCCCGGAGAACCCGCTGGGCGGTGCTCCCCAGGAACGCGCGGCGCAGGCGCGGCCCGTGCGCTGCGCCCACGACCACGAGGTCGGCGCCTGCCTCTTGGGCTACCCGCAGGATGCAGGCGCCCGGCGACCCCTCCAGCGCGTGGCAGACGGCTTTCTCCGCGCCCGGCTCGCGCGCCGCGGCGCCCTGCAGCAGCCCGAGAACGTCGTCGTGGTACGCATCCGACCCCTCGGGAAAGGCGATCTCCAGCCCCGGCGCCATGCTGAACAGGCGCGGGAGCTCGTAGGCCCGCACCAGGTGCAGTTCCGCGTTTGCACCCTGGGCGATGTCGGCCGCGGCGAGCAGCGCGGGATCGTCGCCGGAGAGCTCCCCGACCCCCGCCACGATCACCGGTCTCTTTTCCCTCTCGGACATGCCTCCCCCCCTGGTTGCTGGTGAGCGATGCCCTGCCGTCCCCGCGGACGCCGGTGGCCCCGGCCGTCCTGCCTTCCGCCCTCCGCAGGATACGATCGAAGCGGAGGCTTGCGTGTCAGGCAACCACTCCGTTCCTGTAAGGGATCTGCACATCACGGGGGATCCACCCGGTACCCGCGACCCCGGCAACCGCGCGGGTGCCGGGAGCCGATCCGCACCGCGCGTCCCGCGAGCTCCCGTCCGCGCCGCGCTCCGTCGGGCCGGGTAACCGGCACCCCCGGGCTCGCGGGGAGCCCCGTACAGCCGCGACCGAGGCTTCCCCACATCTCCCCTCCGCACGCTGCGCTATCCTGTTCTCGGCGTTCGACTTCGACGGGCTGGCGCGGCTGGAGGCCGCGGACGAGGTGGAGGCGGCGGCGGGGTTCGCCGAGGCCGGTACGCCGGAGCCGGTGGAGGAGCGGGCGAGGTTCGCCGCCTCGGTTCCGCCGGCCCAACCCTGATTCATCGCGGGAGGCATCATGGCCAGCATCCTCGTCGTCTACGGCACCACGGAAGGGCACACGCGCAAGATCGCGCACTTCGTCGGCCACGTGGCGCGCCGGCTCGGGCACGCGGCAACGGTGCTCGACGCGTCGCTCGACCCCGTTCCGGCGGAGCACGACGCGGTGATCGTGGCCGCGTCGGTGCACCACCTCCGCCACCAGTCCGCCGTGATGCACTTCGCGGCCGAGCACCGGCACCTGCTGAACGCCCTCCCCACCGCGTTCTTCTCGGTGAGCCTGGCGGCGGCGCTCGACGACCCGCACCACCAGGTGGAGGCGCGCGAGGTCGCCGACGAGCTGCTGGCCGAGACGCGCTGGCAGCCGCAAATGGTGAGGCTGGTGGCGGGCGCGCTGCTGTACTCGAAGTACGACTGGATGAAGCGCGCGCTGATGCAGATGATCGCGCGCCACGACGGCCGCGACACCGACACCTCGCGCGACTGGGAGTATACCGACTGGGAGCGCCTGCGCGGTGACGTGGAGGAGTTCCTGGCACGGCTCCCGGCGGCCGCGCCCGAGCCGGCCCCCCCGGCCGAAGCCGCGGAGCCCGCGGCCGCCGGTCTGGCCGCCGCGCCTGGATGACGCGGCGGGTCCGCACGGCGGCTGCTCGCCGCCGCCGCGGACGCCGCTCTCGCGCGGGTCAGCAGATGCGGGGCAGCTGCTCGCCGCTCAGCATCTCCACCACGCGGCGCCCGCCGATGCGGCTGCGCAGGAACACGCGCCCGGGGTGATCCTCCACCACCTCGCCGACGATGGCGGCCTCGGTGCCCAGCGGGTGCGCGCGGAGGATCGCGAGCGCTTCGTCGGCCACCTCGCGCGACACGATGGCGATCAGCTTCCCCTCGTTGGCCACGTACAGCGGGTCCAGCCCCAGGATCTCGCAGGCGCCGCGCACCTCTTCCAGCACCGGGATCCTCGCTTCGTCCAGCGAGATCCCCACGCCGGCCGACGACGCGATCTCATTCAGCGCGCTGGCCACGCCGCCGCGCGTGGGGTCGCGCAGCACGTGCACGCTGCGGCCCAGCCGGTCCACCAGCGTGGAGACCATCCCGTTCAGCGCGGCGCTGTCGCTGCGCAGCTCGGTGTCGAACTCCAGCCCCTCGCGCACCGACAGGATGGCGATTCCGTGCGTGGCGATCGATCCCGAGAGCAGCACCACGTCACCCGGCCGCGCGCGCGTGGGGGCGATCTCCACACCCGCCGGGACGATGCCGATCCCCGTGGTGTTGATGTAGATCCCGTCCCCCTTGCCCCGGTCGACCACCTTGGTGTCGCCGGTGACGATCTGCACCCCGGCCGCGTCGGCCGCGGCGCGCATCGACGTGGCCGCGCGCCACAGGTCGGCCATCGGGAACCCCTCCTCCAGGATGAACCCGGCCGAAAGGGCCAGCGGCCGCGCGCCGCACATCGCCAAGTCGTTCACCGTGCCGTGCACGGCCAGCGACCCGATGTCGCCTCCGGGGAAGAACGCCGGCGAGATCACGAAGCTGTCGGTGGACACCGCCAAGCGCGCCCCGCCGATCTCCAGCACGCTCCCGTCGTGGAACGCGGCCAGGAGCGGGTTGCCCAGGGCGGGAAAGAACAGCTGCTCGGTGAGCAGCTTGCTCATCCTCCCGCCCCCTCCGTGCGCCATCACCACCGTGGGGTAGTCGTCCATCGGCAGCGGGCACGCGCCGAGCGCCGGGTTCGGCGCCTCGGTCGCGGGGATCTCCGCCGGCACCTCGATCGCCGCAGCGGCCGCGACGGCTGCCTCGGACGCGAACTCGCCGACGGGAGTCTCCCGCATCGTCTCGAGAAGGCTGCCCATCATGCCCTCCGGTAGTGATAGTACGCCGCGCAGGCCCCTTCGCTGCTCACCATCGGCGCGCCCACGGGGTGCTCGGGGGTGCACTCGCAGCCGAACAGCGGGCACTCCTCGGGCTTGCACAGCCCGCGCATGATCTGGCCGCTCAGGCACCGCGCGTCCTCCGCCGCCGTGAGCGTGGCCACGCCGAAGCGCGCCTCCGCGTCGTGCAGGGCGAACTCGCCGCGCAGCCCCAGGCCGCTTTGCGGGATCCCGCCGATCCCCCGCCACTGGCGGTCGGTGACCTGGAACACCTGCTTCAGGATCTCCTGCGCGGGAAGGTTGCCGGGGCGCTGGACGGCGCGGGCGTACTGGTTCTCCACGCCGTGGCGGCCCTCCTCCAGCATCTCCACCGTCATCAGGATGCCGTGCAGCAGGTCCAGCGGCTCGAAGCCGGTGACCACGATGGGGATCCGGTACTTCCGCGCGAGCGGCTCGTACTCCCAGTAGCCCATCACCGCGCACACGTGGCCGGCGGCGAGGAAGCCCTGCACCTGGTTGCCGGGCGCGGAGAGGATCGCCTCCATCGCGGGCGGGACCAGCACGTGGGAGGAGAGGATGGAGAAGTTGCGGACGCCCTTCGCGTGCGCCTGGTAGACGGCCATCGCGTTGGCCGGCGCCGTGGTCTCGAAGCCGACGGCGAAGAAGACGACCTCGCGATCGGGGTTCTGCTCCGCGAGCCGGACCGCGTCGAGCGGCGAGTAGACGATGCGCACGTCGCCGCCGTTCGCCTTCACGGAGAGGAGGTCGGTGTCGCTCCCGGGCACGCGCAGCATGTCGCCGAAGGAGGTGAAGATCACGTCGGGGCGGCGGGCGATGGCCACCGCGCGGTCGATCAGCTCCAGCGGGGTGACGCAGACGGGGCAGCCGGGGCCGTGCACAAGCGTGATCTCGGGCGGGAGCAGCTGGTCGATCCCGAACTTGACCAGCGTGTGCGTCTGCCCGCCGCAGATCTCCATCAGCGTCCACGGCCGCGTCACGGTGCGGCGGATAGCGTCGAGCATCTGGTGGCTGGCCGCTTCGTCGCGGTATTCGTCCACGAATTTCATCGGACGGCCTCCGCGTGGGGGTCGCCGGGCTGGGGGATGTCGAGCTCGCCGAGCTCGTTCATGGTGGCCAGGTAGTCGAAGGTGCGCCGCGCCTCGGCCTCGTCCACCCTGCTGATGGCGAACCCCACGTGCACCACCACGTAGTCGCCCACTTGCACGCCGGGCACGTAGGCCAGGCACACGTCCTTGCTGATCCCGGCGAAGTTCACGCGGCCCATGGTCATGCCCAGGGGGTTCTCGTCGATCCGCGTCACCTTGCCCGGCACGCCGAGGCACATGGGTTCATCTCCGGTTGTGTGTGTATCCGGGGTGTCCGGGTGATCACGGGCGGTTGAAACCGCGGCAACAACGGCCCGAAGTCCGCCTTCGCGGACTCCCGCGCGGGCATCTCGCCCCGGCCAACATCTCCGTGGCCCCCGGTTCCGCGGCGGGTTGAAACCCGCCGCTGATCCACCCCAAGCCCGCCTTCGCGGACAGCAATCCCCAGCACCGGCGCCCTTCCGTACCTCCGTACCTCCGCACCTCCGTACCATCACCCCAGCCGCGCCGCGGCGACGGCGACCTGACCCAGGCTCACGCCGCCGTCGTTGGGCGGCACCAGCCGGTGCATCAGCACGCGGAACCCGGCGTTCTCCAGCGAGCAGGCGGTGCGGGTGGCCAGCAGGCGGTTCTGGAAGCAGCCGCCGGAAAGGGCCACGCGCGGCTCGCCCACCCGGGCCGCCACCGCCACGGCCGCGGCGGCGAGGGTGTTGTGGAAGCGCGCGGCGATCTCGTCCACCCGCACGCCGCTCCACTCGTCGGCCACCATCCGGCGGATCATGGGGCGCCAGTCCAGCGCGTCCAGCCCGGTCTCGGCGCAGGTGATGACGGGCATCTCGTACGCGTCGTGGACGTGCGGGTCGGCGGCGGCTTCCAGCGCCATCGCGGCCTCGCCCTCGTACCCCGAGCGCTGGCACAGGCCCAGCAGCGCAGCCACGCCGTCGAACAGCCGGCCCATGCTGGTCATAGGCGTCGACCGGAAGCCGGTCTCCAGCATCTGCGCCATCACTCGCAGCTCGCCCGGAGTGAAGGCGGCCACGGGGGCCAGCGTTCCCATCCCGAACGCCTCCTCGCCGTACGCGGCGCGCAGCAGCGCCAGCGCGCTGCGGCGGGGCTCGCGGATGGCCGCGTCGCCGCCGGGGAGCGCGAAGGGGAGGAGGTGCGCGGCGCGGACGTAGCCGCGCGCGTCGCCCGCCAGGAACTCGCCGCCCCAGATGGTGCCGTCGGGCCCGTAGCCCGTGCCGTCCCAGATCAGCCCCAGCGCGGTGCCGCCGGCCCCGTTCTCGGCCAGGCAGCTGGCCAGGTGCGCGTGGTGGTGCTGCACGGCGACGCGCGGCGCGTCCGCCGTCTCGCCGGCGAGCAACGCGGCCCAGCGGGTGGACGGATAGTCGGGGTGAAGGTCGTGGGCGATCGCGGCGGGGTGCGCGTCGTACAGGCGCAGGAAGTCGGCGATCACGCGCTCGAACGCGGCCTGGCTCTCGGCGGTCTCCAGGTCGCCGATGTGTTGGCTGACGAACACCTGCCGGCCCATGCCCAGCGCCACCGTGTTCTTCAGCTGCGCGCCCACGGCCAGCACCGGCGGCAGGTCGCGGCTCACGCGCACGGGGAGCGGGGCGTAGCCGCGGGCACGGCGGAGGAGGCGGGGCTCGCCGCACAGCACCCACGCCACGCTGTCGTCCACGTGCCGCTCGATCGGGCGGTCGTGCACCACGAACAGGTCCGCGATCCCGCGCAGGCGGGTGACCGCCTCGTGCTCGTCGGTGCAGATCGGCTCCTCGGAGAGGTTTCCGCTGGTGGCGACCACGGGGAAGCCGCAGGCGCGCAGCAGCAGGTGGTGCAGCGGGGTGGAAGGGAGCATCACGCCCAGCGTGGGGTTTCCCGGCGCCAGGTTGGCCGCCACCGGCGCATCCCCCAGCCGCCGGAGGAGGACGATCGGCGCCTCGGGGCCGGCGAGCAGCGCCTCGGCCTCTTCACCCACGGCGCACAGGGTGCGCGCCATCTCCACGTCGCGCACCATCACCGCCAGCGGCTTGCGCGGGCGGTGCTTGCGCTGGCGCAGGAGGGCGACGGCGGCGCGGCTGCGGGCGTCGGCCATCAGGTGGAATCCGCCCAGGCCCTTGACGGCCACCACGCGGCCGGCCTCCAGCGCGCCCGCGGCGGCCTGGATGATCCCGGCGGTGTGGCCGGCCGAGAGCACCGCGCCGTCCGCGTCCCACAGCGCGAGCCTGGGCCCGCAGACGGGGCAGGCGTTGGGCTGCGCGTGGAAGCGGCGGTCGGCGGGGTCGGCGTACTCGGCGCCGCAGGCGGGGCACATCGCGAAGCCGGCCATGGTGGTGTTCGGCCGGTCGTACGGAAGCTCGCGGATGATGGAGAAGCGCGGGCCGCAGCGGGTGCAGTTGGTGAAGGGATAGCCGTGGCGGCGGCCGGCGCGGTCCAGCACCTCGCGCAGGCAGTCGTCGCAGGTGGCCAGGTCGGGGAGCACGACGGCGGTGGGCTTCCCCGCGCGCTCGCTGACGCGGATCTCGAAGCGGTCGTAGCCGGCCGGCTCCAGCGCCTCCTCGCGCAGCTCGTGGATGGCGGCGGCGGGCGGGAGCTCGCAGCGCAGGCGCACGACGAAGCGCTCCACCACGCCGGCGTCGCCCTCGGCCTCCAGCGTCACGCCGCCGGGCCCGTTCAGCACCCATCCGCCAACGCCCAGCTCGGTCGCCAGACGGTAGACGAAGGGGCGGAAGCCGACGCCCTGGACGGCGCCGCGGATCTGCATCCGCACCCGGGTCCGTGTTTGCTCGGCGAGCTGCATCATTGCTCCCTCTCCTCGGTCGTTCGCCGCCCGCACCCGGCGGGTCGGAACCCGCCGCCGAACATCAGGAAAGCCCCGCCTTCGGGGACCGCGCACCGTCATCCGCCCGGCGCGCCCACCTCACGCCGCCGCCAGCGCCATCCTGGGCGCGCGCACCTGGGCCACGCGCCCGGCCAGCCACTCGCACCACTCCGCCAGGCCGTGCGTGGTGCGGCACGACACCAGGAAGAGCGGAACGGAGGGGTTCACCATTCGCACGCCGCGCTCGAAGGCCTGCAGGTCGAACTCGAAGACGTCGAGCAGGTCGGTCTTGTTGAGGACCACGACGTCCGCCTTGGCGTAGATGCCGGGGTACTTGTACGGCTTGTCGTGCCCCTCGGGGACGCTGGCGACCACCACGTTGAGGTCGCTCCCCAGCGCGTAGCTGGTGGGGCAGATCAGGTTCCCCACATTCTCGATCCAGAGCACGTCGAGCTCGTCCAGCGGCAGGTGCGGGAGCGCGGTGCGGACCATCGGCGCGTCGAGGTGGCAGGTGCCGCCGGTGTTGATCTGGACCACGGGGATCTCTTCGCGGGCGATGCGGTCGGCGTCGATGCTGCCGGCCAGGTCGCCCTCGATCACCCCGAAGCGCAGGTGGTGGCGCAGCGTGGCGATCGTCGCCAGGATCAGCGACGTCTTACCCGCGCCGGGGCTGGCCATCACGTTCAGCACGGCGGCGCCGGCGCGCTCGAAGGCGGCGCGGTTCTGGGCCGCCACCTGGTCGTTGGCCTTCAGCACCTGGCTGACCACGGGCACGGTCGTCATTCGTCCACCTCCAGCGAGTCGATCAGGAAGTCGTGGCCGCCGCTCACGCGCAGCAGGCTGCCGGCGCAGATGGGGCAGGCCTCGGGGAGCGGCGGCCGCGCGCCGAACCGGTGGCCGCAGTCCAGGCAGACGCCGTCGCCGGGGATGCGGCGGAAGCGTAGCGCGGCGCCCTCGGCGGGGGTGCCGCGGCTCAGGATGTCGAAGTAGAACTGCACCGAGTCGTCCACGATGGAGCCCATCTCGCCCACCGTCAGGTCGATGGCCAGCACGCGGCGCCCGCCGGCGGCGTTCAGCGCCAGCGCCAGCATCGCCTCGGTCGCGGGGAGCTCGTGCATCGGCGGATGATCCCGGATGTGCGAAGCGGGAGCCCGGCGTGGGCTCCCGCTTGTAATCTCCGTCGCCGCCGTCCGGCCAGGTGCCCGGCACCCCCCGACTCCCTCGCGCGCGCATCTCCCCGTGTGGTGTGGGGAGGATTCCCCATTGGGCCCCCATCGCCGGGATCCGCGTTCGACCGGCAGGCTTGAACCGTCCATTGCGTTCTGTTACGTTGGTTGCATTCACCCCACGGGAGACGGATGGATTCGCTGACGAACATCTACTGCGACGAAAGCTGCCACCTCGAGCACGACCATCAGCCGGTGATGGTTCTGGGCTCGGTGATCTGCCCCGGCACGAAGACCCGCGAGATAGCCGAGCGCGTGCGCGAGATCAAGGCGCGCCACGGCGTGGGCCGTGAGTTCGAGGTCAAGTGGACCAAGGTGTCGCCCGGCAAGGTGGAGTTGTTTCGTGACCTGGTCGACTACTTCTTCGACGATGACGACCTGCAGTTCCGCGTGCTGATCGCCGAGAAGGGCGGGCTTCGCCACGGCGTGTTCCGGCAGACGCACGACCAGTGGTACTACAAGATGTACTTCACCCTGCTCAAGGCGCTGCTGGTTCCGGGGAACCGGTTCCACATCTACCTCGACATCAAGGACACGCGCGGAACCGAGAAGGTGAACCGGCTGCACGAGATCCTCTCGAACAACATCTACGACTTCGACCGCAAGATCATCGGGCGGCTCCAGCAGGTTCGCTCGCACGAGGTGGAGCAGATCCAGCTGGCCGACCTGCTGATCGGCGCGGTGAGCTACACCAACCGGGGCCTTCGCGGCAGCCCGGCCAAGGAGGCGCTGGTCGCGCGCGTGCGCCAGCGCAGCCGCTACAACCTGCGCGCCACCACGCTCCTGCGTGAGCAGAAGTTCAACATCTTCCGCTGGACGCCGCAGGAGCCCGAACCGTGAGCGAGGCGACCGGATGCGGCTGGCTCCCAGCGCTGGTCGAGCTCTCCAGCGCGGGGGGTGACTGGAACGGCTATGTGGACGTGCTCTACAACCACTTCTGCAACGACTTCATCCGGAGCAAGCCAGCGTACCCCGGGAAGCGCTGGGCGATGAAGCGGTACCCGCTCCTGCGCGGCAAGGAAGCCACCTTCTGGCACATCGTCACCGAAGGCGAGGTCGAGGACGAGCGGCTTCCCAACCTGCGGCGGTGCGAGCGCATCCGCTGGCCTCGCGCGATGATCGACGCCTGCCAGACGGGGAAGGTGCGGTGCTGGAGGCAGAAGCGCGGGCGGGAGGTCCGCACCGCGATGGCGCCGGAGTCGTTCGAGTACCTGGTGATCCTGGCGGAGCGTGGAGATTCCGTTCTGCTCTGGACCGCGTTCCCCGTGGAGCATTCGCACCAGCGCCGCAAGCTTCAACGCGAATGCGAGCACTACGAGCGCACCGGGCAACCAGTGTAGGCACAAAAAGGGTTCTTCGTCGATCTGGTTGCAACCTCGCCGACATGAGTTCTGGCGATTGCGCCAGCGCCGGGATCGCCAGCGAGTCGCTGCAGGGCCCGGAATGCGCTGAGTATCGAAATTTTCCCAGCACCCCTCTCCGGGCGTTCACCCGGACTTCGCGCCTGCAGGCTTTGCCAACTGCGTCATCAGGGGGAATCCCGCGCCTCCGCGACCTCCGTGCGTCGCCCGAGTCTTCGTGGATACGGTGCGATCACCCTCACACACCTCTCGATGCGGAGGATGTGCACGGCGCCAGGCTCGCTCGTGACCCCCGATCGATCGGTTGAGTCAGCCGAGCCTTCCGCGATTGCCGCAGGGGCGCGAGGAATCTCTTCAAAAAAATTTTCGATACTCAGCGCGAGTGCCGCCTGCAGCCACTCGCCGGCGGGATTGCCGCGCGAGCAGGAGACCTGCTGCAACAAAATCCGCGATGAAACACAAAAAGCTGAAGCCGCCCCGGATGCCGGGACGGCTTCGTAACTCCTTCCACACATGGTGGATGAGCTAACCTTCTTGTGCTGGAGACAAATATAGCTGCGGAGCGGGCTCACGTCAACGGTTTTCCACGCTCTATCTGGCCTTCCGGCACAGCCTTGGGATAGTTTTCCACAATCCCGGCGTACCCCAAGGTGCCGACCAGCTAACCGAACAATAACCGAAAATACGCATCTCGTCAATGGGCTGGGCCACCCTTCGCGCCGGCCACTGGGATCACGAAGTGCTCGCCAGGGTTGGCCCACCACGCGTCGGACGGTACGGGTACGGCGCGCGCGGTGGCGCTGTGCCCAAGGCGCGCGAGCTCCGCCAGCACGGCGGCCATCGCGACGGGGACGGCGGCCTCCACGCCGGGGCTCAATCCCAGACCGAGATCCACCGGGCCGGGGACCACTCCGACCAGCACCACGTCGCGCGGGCCGCGGCCCAGCAGGTCGAGCGTGAGCAGCGTTTCCTGCAGCCCCGGCGCGTGGGGGGTCACGCGCGGGGCCAGGTTGCGGCCGACGATCTGCTCGCGGCCGTAGAGCCGCAGCTCGCCCGGCACCCCCGCCGATTTCACGGTGTCGACCACGATCGCCGCGTCGGCATCCATCAGATGCGGGATCAGGTCCAGCCCGGGCGTGCCCAGGTCCAGCAGCGCCACGCCGTCATCGAACGTGTACGCCGACTCGAGCGCGCGGAGCACGTGTGGCCCCAGCCCGTCGTCGCCCATCAGCACGTTCCCGAGCCCCACGATCGCGACCGGCATCGCACCCTCCCCCGTTGAACTCGCCCTCATCGAACGACCCTCATCCCCGGCCCCGTTCTCCGGAACGGCACCCCGCACCCCGCACCCCGCACC
>DASSJS010000012.1:0-51874 GCA_035691085.1 Longimicrobium sp. | reverse complement strand
GAAATTTTTTTGCAGGAACACCGCTTCCGTCGTTCACCCCGTCATCTGCGCCTGCAGGCTTCGTTCACTGCGTCATCAGGGGGAATCGAGCCCTCCCGGTCCTCCGTGCGTCTCCGCAGCCTTCGTGGATACGGCGAATGCCCGCCATTCAGCCATCGATGCGCAGGACGTGCACGACGGCCAGACTCGCTTCGTGATCCCCTGATCGATCCGTTGAGACAGCCGGCCTTCCGTGAGTGGCCGCCGGTGCGAGGGGGCTCTACAAAAAAAATTTCGATACTCAGCGCGAGCGCCACCTGCAGCCACTCGTCGATCGGATCGGCGCGAGCAGGAGACCTGCGAAATCCGCGATGAACCCTCTTCTTTTGCGCGCTGACCGGGGTTGGCGCCGCACCTCTCCCGTGGATCCGACCTCGCGAGCACGTTCACGCCCAACGGTATCGCGCCCGGCGAACCTTCACGCTTGACAGCCGTGTTCACCGCGATCACCTTCGTCGTCCCCCGAACTCCCGCACCTCCACGTCCGGCAGCCCGGTGACGATTCACATCGGTGGTCCACCACGTCCGCCCACGTCCGCCGGGCGCCCCGTCGTCGAAGTGTACGGCGACGAGTCGCTGAAGCGCGGACACTACGACCTGCTCGGCGGCCTGTGGATCCCCGCGCGGCACGCCGTCACCCTCCGTGAGGCGATCGCGGAGGTCCGCACGCGCCACGGCTGCACGGTCGAGATCAAGTGGACCAAGTGCTCCGGCTCGTCCGTCCACCCGGTCTATGCCGAGGTGGTCGATCTCGTCATGGCGGCAATCGATGCCGGACGCGCCAAGTTCAAGTGCATCGTGATCGACCGGCGGCTGGTGGACAACGCCGCCTGGAACGATGGCGACCGCGAGCTGGGGTACTTCAAGGCCTGGTGGACGCTGCTGCTGTCACGCGTGCAGCCCGGATGGCGATACCGCGTGCGGCTGGACGCGCTGAACCTGCAGCGCAGCGGCCGCCTGCTTACGCTGCGCGATACGCTGAACGCCGCCGCCATGCGCGACCGCGGGCTGGGCTACCCCTGCTGCGAGAGCGTGGAGCCGCGAGATTCCAAGAAGGACGACCTGATCCAGGTGGTGGACCTGCTGACCGGCGCGGTAGGCTTTCACTACGCCGCCGGGCACCTGGCGCCCGGCGCCAGCCGCGGCAAGATCGAGATGGCGGAGAGGCTCTGCGCGGCCTTGGGAAAGCCGGGCCTGTGCTTCGAGTCGAAGCCGTCGGAAACGAGCTTCAACGTATGGAAGTGGCGACCGAGGAGGGCAAAAACACAACGGGCACCCTGACCCCTATCCGCAGGTGCGGAGACCCGTAAGCTGGTTACGGAGTTCGGTAGTCAGCGGCGCCCGTTGCTGAAGCGAAAGGTACCGGTGTTTACACCCGGCGTCAACCGCCCTGCAGCCTCGCGTTTGTTGTTCGGAATTTATACGGTTTCTGATTCCGCGTCAAGAGGGCTGTTCTCCGCATCCGCCTGACGGAAAGCAGCGAGCCCGCGGCCGGAATCCAGCCGCGGGCTCGTCTGCGTCAGCGGTGACGCCGGATCACCGGCTCGAGCTCACCTGCAGGGTGTAGCGCCCGGTGTTGGGGCTCCCCACCGAGTTGGCCACGATCAGGTACACGCCCGTACGCGGCAGCGTGACCGTCAGCTGCGAGTCGGTGCCGCCCGCGCCGTCGTCGTCGGTTTCGCGGAAGGGGCCGTCGGGCTCGTCCACCACCACCCAGGCGTCCATGTCGGGCGAGCGCAGGGTGACGGTGATCCGCTCGCCGGCGCGGCCCTGGTACACGTAGCCGTCGGCGTAGCTGCCGTCGCTGCGCAGGAAGTCGCTGGTGGTGAGGCGCCCGCTCACCTGCTGGCCGGCCGCGATGCGCGGCAGCGAGCGCACGTTCATGTCGCTGATGTCGCCGCCCCCCGCGCTGGGCGGAGGCGTGACCGCGCCGCCACCGCCGCCGCCCTGCACCAGCAGCGCGTACGAGCCGGTGCCGCCCGCGTCCACCGAGTTGGCCAGGATGATGTACTGCCCGGTGCGCGGCAGTGTCACGGTCAGGCTCGCCGTGTTGCTCCCGCTGCCGCCGATGTGCTCGCGGAAGGGGCCGCTGGGCTCGTCCACCACCACCCACGGCTGGAAGCCCGAGGCGCGCAGCGTCACCGTCAGCCGCTCGCCCGCGCGGCCGTTGTACAGGTACGAGTCGGCGTACGAGCCGTCGTCGCGGCGGGTGTCGCTGCGGGTGAGCTGGCCGGTCACCGTCTGCCCGGAGCGGATGGGCGTGGCCGAGCGCACGTTGAACTCGTCGCCGGTGCTCACCTGGCCGCCACCGCCGTTCTGCACGGGCTGGCCGGCGCCGCTGCGCAGCGACATGGTGTACGCGCCGGTGGCCCCCTCGGCCACCGAGTTGGCCACGATCAGGTACGGCCCCGCGTGCGGCAGCGTGACCGTGAGCTCGGCGTCCAGGTCGCCCGCGCTGTCGTCGTCGTGCTCGCGCAGGGGGCCGTTGGGGTCGTCCACCACCGCCCACGCGTCGAAGGCGTTGGAGCGCAGCGTGACGGTGATGGTCTCGCCCGCGCGGCCGTTGTAGACGTACGCATCGGCGAACGAGCCGTCGGGGCGGCGGAAGTCGCTGGTGGTGAGCCGGCCGGACACCGTCTGCCCCACGGCGATGCGCGGCAGGGTGCGCAGGTTCAGGGTGCTGATGTCGGGCCCGCTGGGTACGCTTCCGCCGCCGGTTCCGCCGCGGCTGCCGAAGCGCAGGTCACCCGAGAAGTCGATCCGCCCGCGCGGCCCCGACGCCAGGCGCGAAAGCTCGGTGACGGGGACCGCGAAGTTCAGGTTCTGCCCCTCGGAAAGCACGCTCACGCTCACGCCGATCACCTCGCCGCGCATGTTCAGCACCGGCCCGCCTGACGAGCCGTGGCTGATGGGCGCGCTGATCTGCACCAGCGTTTTCCCCTGGATGCGGCGGATGGCGCTCACGATCCCGGTGGACACCGTGTTCGACAGCCCCTCGGGGGCGCCGATCACCACCACCGCCTCGCCCACCTCGGGGAGGCCCGAGGCCAGGTTCAGCGTGGCCGGCGGGCTCGACACGCGCGGGAGGATGGCCAGGTCGGCCGTGGGGCCGCCCACCGCCTCGGCATAGGTGGCGTTCCCCAGCGTGCGCTCGTCCACCGTCATCACCTCGATGCGCGACGAGCCCTCCACCACGTGGCGGTTGGTGGCGATGCGGCCGTCGGGGAGGAAGAATCCGCTCCCCAGCCCGGTCTTGCGGCCGCTGGCGTTGTAGGTGTTCAGGGTGATCACCGCGGGGTTGGCGCGGCGGGTGATGCTGACCACGTCGGGCTGCGCGGCCGCCCGGCTGGCGGGGAGGGCGAGCGCGAGCGCGACCAGTGAGGTCGTCAGGTGACGGGAATTCATCGCTGGGAACTCCACAAAGGGCAGGCGGCGGGAAGGATCGGACTGTTCCTCAGTCCCCAATGTGCGGCTCCGGAGGGGAGACGTCCAGATGCACGCGCCATTGTTGCGCACAAGCCGTGCACAAGGTCAGACACGTTCCGGGCCGCCGGGGTTCCGTGGGGCGCCGCATGACGATCCCCCAGCGGCTCCGCCAATCCCGCCCGTCGAGCCGCCCGATCCCGAGTCGTGGCGGGGACGGAGGCGCGGCGTCGAGCCCCGATCCGGGTTGTCCGCTGCAGTGGACAATCTGGGCCTTCGTGGTTCGACGGTTCTCCCGGGCGTAATGATCGTTGTCTCCGGCGGGACCAGCGAACGCCCGGCGAGGAGGTGCCGGGGATGGCCGCGCATTCGATCCGCGTCGTCCCCTGCCCGGGTGCCGTTGCGAGACCATGCCGATATCTTGTTCCGGCGCGCGGACGGGCGGCTCCCCGGCCCGGCCCTTGCGCGAGCCGGCCCGCATGCCTGGATCCGTCTGCCCATGAGCCGCCCCGATCCGTATACCGAGATCCGCCTGCTCTCGCTGCGCTCGCTGCGCGGGGCCAACCTGTGGTCGCGCCGGCCGGTGACGCGGATGGACGTGGCGCCGGGCGAATACGACGAGATCTCGTCGGCGCACGTGGCGGGGTTCACCGAATCGCTGATCGCCGCGCTGCCGGGGCTGTGGGAGCACCGCTGCAGCATCGGCGAGCGGGGCGGGTTCGTCACGCGGCTGCGGCGCGGCACCTATCCGCCACACGTGGCCGAGCACGTGGCGCTGGAGCTACAGGGCATGGTGGGGCACGACGTTGGCTACGGCCGCGCCCGCGGCGGCGACCGGGAGGGCGAGTACACCGTGGTCTTCGAGCACCTGCACGCCGAGGTGGGGCTGCGCTCCGCCGCGCTCTCGCTCGAGATCGTGCAGCGCGCCTACGCGGGCGAACTGGAGCGCGCCACGGTCGACTTCGCGCTGGCCGAGCTGGCGTCGCTGGCGGAGACGCCCGACGTCCCCGGTCTGCGCCAGCACGTGCTCTGCGGGATCACCGGCGGCGGCGGCCGCGCCGGCGTGCGCGACGAGATGGTGCGGCGCGGCCTGTCGCAGCGCGAGCTGGTGGTGGACGTGGCGCCCAGCTACCTGCTGAACGCCGGGCTGCCGTACTCGCGCTCCAACATCGCCGTGGTGCTCGACGCCGAGCCGGGCGACGTTCCCGACCGCTACCGCGAGCCCGAGCTGGCGCGCCGGCTGGTTGCGGTGCTGGCCGACGCGGTGCCCGAGCACGGGATCGTGGTGTGCCCGGCCAAGGAGTGGGAAGTGCAGGACATGGCGCGTGACGCCGGGTGCCGGGTGGCCGTGTTCTCCACGCGTGACGACGTGACCGACCGCGACTCACGCGTGGCGCACGCGGTGGCGCTGGTGCGCGAACGGCGGATCGTGGTGGAGCTGGAGGGGGTGACCCACGACGCGGGCGAGCTGGAGGGCGATGCGCAGCCCGCCGCGCAGGTGGCCGCCGCGCTGGCGGTGCGGTCGCTGGACGAGCTGAAGGCCGGCGTGGAGCCGGCCGTGGAGCGGGGGTGAGATGGTGGAACCGAAGGGAAGCGGGAACGGACGGTCCCAATCCGCGCCGGTGAACCGCGTGGCCGCGGCGGAAACGGCGGAACCGCGCCGCGCGGGCGAGGGCGTGCTGGTGCTGATCGGCGGCGCGTGCGACCCGGCGGGCGATGCCTTCAGCCGCTTCGTGGACTTGGCCCATGGGCGCGACGGCGGGCGGATCGTGGGGCTCACCACCGCGTCGATGAACCCGGTGCGTTCCGCGAAGGAGTGGCTGAAGTCGTTCTCCGAGGCGGGCGCGGGGTGCGTGGAGATGCCCATCGTGGACAGCCGCGGCCGCGCGCAGGACGCCCGCATCGCCGACCTGGTCCGCGAGGCGGACGGCGTCTTCCTGGGCGGCGGCGACCAGGTGCACCTGGTGACCACGCTGGGCGGCTCGCGCGTGGGGCGGGCGATCGCCGAGGCGTACGCGCGCGGCGCGGTGGTGTGCGGCACCAGCGCGGGCGCGGCGGCGCTCACCGAGACCATCATGGCCGGCGGCGAGCCCGACGAGTACGGGAAGATGCAGGACCTTCACCTGGGCCCCGGCTTCGGGCTGCTGGGCTTTCGCGCGGTGATCGACACGCACTTCACCCAGCGGCGGCGGCTGCAGCGGCTGTTCATGGTGATCGCCCGCAACGCCGACCTGATGGGGCTGGGGATCGACGAAGACACCGCGATGGTGGTGAGCGGCCACCTGGGCGAGGTGGTGGGGAAGGGCTCGGTCACCTTCGTGGACGGGCGCGGGGTGCGCTTCGACAATGCCGACCAGTGCGGCGAGGGCACCGCGCTAACGCTCAGCTACCTGCGCGTGGGGATCGTGGGCGCGGGGTACACGCTGAACCTGCGCGAGCGCGAGCTGGAGGTGATCCTGCGGAACCGCCGCGACGCAGGCGAGACGACGATCCTGCGCAGCGAGGAAGCCTCCGCGCGGGAGGCGGCGGACACCGGCGCCGAGCCCGAGGCCGCGAACCCGTCGCCCACCTGACGCGTTTCGGTCCTGACCCGCCGATTCGGCTCGCACGAACGGCACGAGGCCCGCGGCTCCAAAACTGGAGCCGCGGGCCTCGTCCTTTGATCCGCTTCCTACCGCCCGCCCTTCTGCGTGGGGAGGGAGCCGCGGGTGCCGGGGCCTGGGAGCCCGTTGTCCGCGAAGCCGCCGGTGTTGTAGCCGGAATAGCCGCGCTCGCCGGTGGGCCGGTCGCGCGCGTCATGGCGGCCGTGCATGGGCGGCGCGTTGGGACCCTCGCTGAAGCCCCACGAGCGCCGCGGCCCGCCGTGACGCAGCGCCGGCGACTGCGCGTTGTACTGGCGCAGGTACTCCTGATCGTACCGCACGCCGCCGTCTTCCACACGGTGCAGGTCGCGGTCGTAGCGCGGATGGCCCAGCCAGCGGGCGGGGCCGGCGCCGCGCGCCTGATCCTCCCATTGCTCGTGGTAGTAGCCGTTGCCGTCGTAGAACCCGTTGGGGAGGTCGTAGCGGCCGTCGAAGCCGCCGGCGCCGCCCAGGTCGGCCTGGTGGTAGAAGCGCTCGCGCCCGTACGCCGCCTGGTGCGAGCCGCCCTGCATGCGCAGGCCATGATAGGTGCCGCCGCGCCAGTTGGGGTCGCTGCCGTCGTCGTCCCACCCCCACCCCGGCCCCATCTCGTAGCCGCGCATCCCGTAGCTGTGCCGGTCATCCCCTCGGCCCGGGCCTTCCCGGCGGCCGTAGTCGCGTCCGTATCCGTTGCGTGCCATCGTGCGTCTCCTTTTCCCGTGGTTCCGGGGTGGAAAGGAGCAAGATTCCGGCCCAACGTATTGATAATCATCACCTTCGGTACGTCGTCCATGCCCGACGGCGGATTCGCCATCCGGATTCTCAACCTGGCCGCGCCAGTTTGGTCGGACGGCCCCATGCGCGCCGTGCGGCCGCGCTCGCCGGCTCGATGATGGATCGAACCATCGCGCCGCCGGCGGCATCCAATCGATGACTGGCCAGATCGAACACCCCGGCTCATCTCTCCGCCGATCCGGTTCGCACCGCCGGGAGCGCGCTTCGGCCCAACGCCGCATCTTTCCCGGCGTGGCGGGGGTACGTTGGCTCCGCGCGCGAGGGAGCCCGGCCGTTTGGCCGTCCGTGCCCAGCCGCGTCTCTCCCTTCTACCCTCACTCCCGGTCCCGCCGATGAAACGCTCGCCCGTCCGCCTGCTGCCGCTGCTGGCGCTGGCCGCGGTCCCCGCCGCCGCCCGCGCGCAGGCGCCCGCCGAACCGTGGGCCCGCCTGGCGCTGCCGCGCACGCACGCGCCGCGGCCCACCACCGCCGCCATCACCCGGGCCGACCTGATGACGCGGCTGTACATCCTGGCCGACGACTCGATGAAGGGGCGTCTGCTGGCGCGCCCCGAGAACGCGAAGGGCGTGGAGTACGTCGCGGCCGAGCTGCGCCGGCTGGGGCTGGAGCCGGGCGGCGACAACGGCACCTTCTTCCAGGCGATCCCGCTGGTGGAGCGCGTGGCGGACGACGCCGCCACCCTCACCGTGAACGGCGCCACGCTGCGCGCGTGGACCGACTACGTGCCGCGTGACAACGGCCCGGGCACGCGCTCGCTGGACGGCGTGCAGGTGATCTACGGCGGGTCGATGTCCGACACGCTGCACCTGGTGGACACCCTGGCGGTGGCCGGAAAGCTGGTGGTGATCACGATGGGGCCCACCTTCGTGGGGAACCCGCCGGGCACGGCCAGCCGCCCCGCGCTCACCCGCCGCTACCGGCGCGCCGCGGGGATCGCGTTCGCGGGGCTCGACCGCATCCCCCAGAGCTCGCTGGCCGGGTATCGCGAGCCGCTGCAGACCATGAGCGGCTCGCCCGGCCCCGAGCTCCCGGCCTATCTCTACGTGACGCAGGCGGCGGCCGCGCATCTGCTGGGCGGTGACCCGGCGGGGCTGCAGCCGGGCGCCGCGGGTGGAACGGTGAGCGGGTCGCCGCGCTTCGTGGAGCGGCCCACCGCGGTGCCGGCGCGCAACGTGGTGGCCATCCTGCGTGGCAGCGACCCGGTGCTGAGCCGCGAGTTCGTGGCCATCGGCGCGCACAACGACCACATCGGCACCCTCGGCGCCGCCGCCGTGTCGCACGACTCGATGTACATCGTGAACCACCTCTTCCGCACCAGCGGCGCCGACGACCCCGACCCGCAGCTCACGCCCGAGCAGCAGCGCCGCGTGAACGAGCAGCTGGCGCAGGTCCGCCGGCGGACGGGCGGGGTGTCGGCGCGCCCCGACTCGGTGTTCAACGGCGCGGACGACGACGGGTCGGGCACGGTGAGCGCGCTGGAGATCGCCGAGTACTTCGCGGGGCGCGCGCGGCCCAAGCGGTCGCTGGTGTTCGTGTGGCACGTGGGCGAGGAGGAGGGGCTGTACGGCTCGGAGTACTTCACCGACCACCCCACGGTGCCGCGCGAGCAGATCGTGGCGCAGCTCAACATGGACATGATCGGCCGCGGCGGCGCGGACGACGTGACGGGGCAGGCGAAGGAAGGCGGGGTGCTGCGCGGCGGGCCGGGGTACGTGCAGCTGGTGGGCTCGCGGCGGCTCTCCACCGAGCTGGGCGACCTGGCCGAGACGGTGAACCGCACCGGGCGCCACGGCCTGCGCTTCGACTATTCGCTGGACGCGAACGGCCATCCGCAGAACATCTACTGCCGCAGCGACCACTACGAGTACGCGCGCTACGGCATCCCCATCATCTTCTTCACCACCGGCGGCCACGCGGACTACCACCAGGTGACCGACGAGCCGCAGTACATCGACTACGACCGTATGGCGCAGGTGGCCGGCCTGGTGGCCGACCTGGCCACGCACGTGGCCAACCTGGACCACCGCCCAGTGGTCGATCACCCCAAGCCGGATCCGCACGGGGCGTGCGTGCAGTGACTGCTGGTGCGGAAGTACGGAGGTGCGGAGGTACGGAGGTGCGGGGTGCGAGGTGCGAGGTGCGAGGTGCGAGGTGCGGGGCCGGGCATCTGCCCGGTCCCGCGTGACGTTGTGGGGGAGATGGACGAGGAGCGGTGCGGATTGGGGCGTGATGATGCGAGTGAACGCGCGGCTACAACGGCACGCAGTCGCCTTCGCGGACTTCAACGGCGGTGAATCGTAGCGACGTGCGAGGGGGCGAGCGCGCAAGTATCTTCCCGCCGCATAAGCCAGAACGCACTCGCGCACTCACGCACTGGCGCACCTGTTTCCTCCGCCCGCACCCAGCCATGCCCCAATCCATCGTCCAGGTCGATGCCTTCGCTGAGCGGCCGTTCACCGGCAACCCGGCGGCCGTGTGCGTGATGCCCGCGGCGCGTGACGAGGCGTGGATGCAGAACGTGGCCATGGAGATGAACCTTTCCGAGACCGCGTTCCTCCATCCCGAGGATGACGGATGGCGGCTGCGCTGGTTCACCCCCGCGGCCGAGGTGGCGCTGTGCGGGCACGCCACGCTGGCCAGCGCGCACGTGCTGTGGGAGCACGAGGCGCTGGGGGCGGAGGATGAAGCGCGTTTCCACACGAAAAGCGGCCTTCTCACCTGCCGCAGGGAGGGCGGCCTGGTGTGGATGGATTTTCCCGCCAAGCCGGAGACCGCATCCGAGCCGATCGACGGCCTGGCGGAAGCGCTGGGCGTGACGCCGTTGTACGTGGGCCGCAGCCACTTCGACGTGCTGGTGGAGGTCGAGTCCGAGGCCCGGGTGCGCGCGCTGGAGCCCGACATCGGCGCGCTGCGGCGGGTGCAGGCGCGCGGGGTGATCGTGACCGCGCGGGCCGAGGGCGGCGCGCACGATTTCGTGTCGCGCTTCTTCGCCCCCGCCGTCGGGGTGGATGAAGATCCGGTGACCGGCTCCGCGCACTGTGTGCTGGCGCCCTACTGGGCGGCGAAGCTTGGACGGAACGAGCTGGCCGGCTACCAGGCCTCGCGCCGGGGCGGCACCGTGCGCGTCCGCTGTGTGGGCGACCGCGTGCACCTGGGCGGGCGCGCCGTCACCATCCTGCGCGGTGAGCTGGCGGAGTGAGATAGGCCGGGATGCTTGGCGAAGATCTTGGAGGATTGAGCCGCGATGCCCCCGAGCCGGTGAAGCCTCGCGCGGTTTGCGAGGCTTTTCGTAGTTGTTGCTGCGGCTTCAGCCGCCGGTCGGCGGGCCTGGCCACGCGCACGGACACGACTGACGGTGAGACTTTCCGGATGAGAACACGCGAGGCGCGGAGAGCCAGATGGCTCTCCGCGCCTCCTCGCTCATGCGTCTGAACGGGGTCGGCTACGGAGCCGGCGGGTTTCTGGGGTCGGGGAACAGCTGGGCCGGCCGCGCACGGTTGCGGGTGAGCGTCGTGGCGCCGTTGAGCGGCGGCAGCGAGTTCCACAGCTGCGTGCAGTTTGCCGACGAGTTGAGGCCGGATTGCATCTGCCCCCCGCCGGCGCCCGAGCTGAAGGTGTACAGGCTCCCGTTGTTGGTGTACGGCTGCCACATCGCGGGGATCGGCTTGTTGGCCGGGTTCTTGGCGAAGTTGGTCCACGCCACCGTCATGGCGGTGGCGAGCACCGAGTCGGCCTGGGTGGGCGTGCCGGGCGTGCCGCTGGCCCGCAGCGCCGCGCCAAAGGTGTGGAACACGTACGGGAGCTCGTTGGCGTGGCACACGTTCCCCTGCGCCACGCTGCACACCGACACGGTGTCGTACAGGTCGAAGAACGGCTTCTGCTGGAACCGGTAGGCCCACACCGGCTGCGCGGGCTGCGCCGCCAGCGCCTGGTTCGCGGCGGCCAGGTTTCCGCACCCGAAGACCAGGTCGTTGATCAGCTGCTCCAGTGCCGATGCCGTGCCGTCGAGCGTGGAGAGCTTCGGGTGGTTCAACGCGTTGTACGGCAGCGAGTCGGCAACGCCGCTCACCTTGTAGCTGGTGACCGCGTGCGCGTTGGCGGTGTCGCTGGTGCTGCCGGCGGGGTCGAACACGGCCTCGACCAGCGCCCTGTAGGTGACGGGAGCCAGGAAGAATCCGGCCTTCGCCTGCGCCAGCCCGGCGAACAGCATCCCCTCGTCGTGGTTGATCCCCCACATCAGCGGCTTGGGGGTGATTCCCCGCGCGTAGCCGTTGTACGGCTGGCCGATCACCATCGAGTCGTCCACCACCGGCGTCCAGGGAAGCCCCTCGGGGAGGCCGCCGGTCAACAGCCGGTTCAGGGAGGCCAGCGGGCCCTCGAACTTGGCCTCGGCCTGCATCACCTGCGCGGTGGTGGCGTTCTGCAGCCACGCGGGGGTGAGCGCGCAGGGGCTGTTTCCCTTCGTCACCGCGCACAGGCTGTTCACCAGCCCCGCGCCGTCCTGCCGCGCCAGCGTGGTATCGCGGTACTCCACCGCCATCGGGTTGCTCTCCATGATGGCCGCGCGGAACAGCCCCGAGCTGGTGGGCACGTCGAACAGGTGCAGCCCCACCGACATGGCCCCGGCGCTCTCGCCGAACGCGGTGACCTGCGTGGGGTCGCCCCCGAACGCCGAGATGTTCTTCTGCACCCAGCGCAGCGCCGCCTGCTGGTCCATCAGCCCCTGGTTGCCGTGCAGCGGCAGCCCGGGCACCGAATCGGTGTACAGGAAGCCGAACACGCCCAGCCGGTAGTTGATGGTCACCAGCACCACGTTGCCGATGGCCGGGATGTACCCGCCGTCGTACAGCGCCGACGAGCCCGCGCCGGTGACGAACGCGCCGCCGTGGATGAACACCATCACCGGGAGCTTGCTGCTGGCCGTGGCGTTGGGCGGCATCCACACGTTCAGGTACAGGCACGCCTCCGAGCCCACCATCACGCTCACCGAGTCCTGCGTGCACTTGGATCCGAACGAGGTGGCCTGCAGCACGCCCGACCACGACGTGTCCGCCGGCGGCTGCCAGCGCAGGGCGCCCACCGGCGCCTTGGCGTAGGGAATCCCCTTGAACACGTTCATCGTGAGGCTCTGGCGCGCCACCGTGGCCGTCTCGGTGGTTCCGCACACGTTGCCAGCGCTGGGGGTGGCCAGCATCCCGGCACAGGTGCCCTGCGCGTGCGCGGCCGGAGCCGGCGTGGCCGCCAACGCGGCGAGGGCAACCGCGGCGGCCGTGAGCCACGCGGCGGCGGCGCGGCGGGGTGTGGGGAGGGAGCCGCGCCGGGCTCGCTCCCGCGAACGACTGAGATCGATCATCATGGGAGTGGTGGATGGAGGGTAGGAATCTGATACAGATATAAGTAGCAGAATATGAATTCCGGTTGTCTCCGTCAAGACAACTGTTTGCAACTGGATGAATCGCTGCCGTGCGACAGCTGCGCATGATCGATCGTCGGGAGATCCGCGGCTCGCCGCGGCGCCGCCGAAACCCCGGGTCCGCGCACGCGTAGGACGCAATGGACGATGCGAGTTCGACACGCGCCGGCGTCCGCCCGAGGGGACGGGATGCGGCGCCGCAACGGCGGACACGCGCTGGGAGAACGGCGCCGCGCGCCCGTCAAATCGTTGCGCTGCAGATACATCGGACGATGACGGAGGCGTCGTCCGGCGCGTGGCCCCGATCCTCCATTCTCCCATCGCTCGCAAGACACTCCACCGCGATCCCCTGCGGCTCCTGGAACGGCGACCCCATTCATCCCGGCTCTCATGATCACCACCGCCGCGCTCGGCCTCTTGTTGGCATCTTCCGCATTGCGGGACACCACGCCGCCCGCTCCCACCCCGCAGGTGGTTGCCACCGCGTACCGCGACCCGAACGCCCGCGAGCTGGTGCGCCGGGCGCGCGAGTATCGCCGGCTGACCGACCGCAGCGTGCGGGCGTACCACGCGCTGGCCCGGCAGCGCACCGCCGTGGGGCTGCGCACGCCGCTCCGCGAGCGCCTGCTGGAGGGCGAGGAGATGGCCGCGCGGGTGGACTGGCGGCGCGACGGGCCCGTGCGCGTGGACGTGCTGGGCCGCCGCCGCCGCGGCGTGGACGATGACGACGAGGCGAGGAGCGAGACCGAGGGTTCGGCACGGGACCTGGTGTTCGACCCCGCCGACGAGCGGATGCGGATGGGGCTGCTCGGACAGACCACGTGGATCCGGCACCCGCTGGCCGAGGGGAGCGAGCGCGACTACCGCTTCCGCACCGGCGACACCCTCACCGTGCGCCTGTCGGGCGGCGAGAGCGTGCGCGTGTACGAGCTGCGCGTGGAGCCGCGCCGCGCCGATGCGCCGCTGGTGAGCGGGTCCATCTGGCTCGAGGACCGCAGCTACGGCATCGTCCGCACGCTGCTGCGCCTTTCGCACTCGCTGAACGACCAGATCCGCACCGAGACCCGGCGCGACAGCGCCGGGCGCCGCGAGGTGAGCGTGGGCGCCGGGATCGATGGAGAGCGCGCGCCGCGGCGGGGCGGGCGGTGGGCGCTGCTCCCGGACTTCCGCATCGACGTGCGCTACGTGACCACCGAGTACGGGCTGGTGCAGAACCGCTGGTGGATGCCCACGCTCACCGCCATCGACGCCACCCTCACCGCCGGCTCGTTCGCCGCGGTGCCGGTGCGCTTCGAGCGCAGCTACGCGCAGTACCAGGTGGAGGGCGACGCCGCGGCCGCGCCCGGCACCGCCGTGGCGCAGTCGCCCCGCGCCGCGGCTGCGGACAGCGGCGAATCGTGCGGCCGGGGCGCGCGCTGCCGGTGCGGCGGCGTGCCCTGCGACTCGGTGGCCGTCACCTTTCCGGCCGACACCGCCACGCTGGCCAGCAGCCCCGACCTCCCGGAGCCCATCACCACCGGCGCGCCGCTGATGTCGGGGAAGGAGGCGGGCGACCTGGCCGGCGAGCTCAGGCGCGTGGCGGCGGACCCGTGGATCTTCACACGCCCGTCCATCCGCCGCGCGCCGTTGCTGCTGCGCTACAACCGCGTGGAATCGCTCTCCATCGGCGCGCGGCAGACGGTGGACTTCGGCCCGTTCGCGGCAGACGCAACGCTGCGCGTCGCCACCGCCACCGGCGAGCCCGACGTGGAGATCGGGCTCACGCGTGAGAGCGCGGCGCGGCGGCTGCGGCTGGCGGGGTACCGGCGCCTGGCCGCGGCCAACCCGGCCGAGCGCCCGCTGGGGATCGGCAACTCGCTGGGCGCGCTGCTGTGGGGGCGTGACAACGGCGACTACTTCCGCGCCACTGGCGTGGAACTGCGGGGAAGCCCGCCGCGCGCGGAGCGCACGTGGATGGAGTGGCGCCTGTTCGGCGAGCACCAGCACCCGGTGGATACCGAGACGGACATCACTCTGCGCGGCGCCTTCTCGGGCTTCGACTTCCGCCCGAACATGGCAGCCGACCGCGCGGACCAGTTCGGCGCGGCGCTCACCGTGCGGCCGATCGTGGGCGCGGCGTTCCTGGGGGTGGAGTGGGGGGCGGAGCTGGGGATTGAAGGACAGGCGGGGACGTACCGCTTCGCCCGGCCGTCGCTGGGGGTGCGCGGTGCGCTCCCGCTGGGGCCGCTGAGCGCGGCGGTGGAAGCGGCGGCGGGGACCAGCTTTGGCGACGTGCCGGCGCAGGGGCTGTGGCGCCTGGGCGGGCCCGGCACCCTGCGTGGCTACGACGGCAGCACCGCCGCGGGCCAGGCGTTCTGGCGCGGCCGCGGCGAAGTCGGCCGACGCAACGGCGCCGCGCGCGTCACGCTCTTCACCGACGTGGGCTGGGCGGGCAACCGCGACGCGCTTACAATCCAGCATCCGCTCTGGTCGGCGGGCGCGGGCTTCAGCGTGCTGGACGGCCTGTTCCGCGTGGACCTGGCCCGCGCGCTGCGCCAGCCCACCGGCTGGCGGTTGGAACTGTACATGGATGGCGCGCTGTAGATCAGGATCGAGCGAGTAAGGAAACCAGGCGAGACGCACTCTCCACCGAGGAGGACGCGATGCACACCACCGAGAAGCGGCAGAACATCTCCAGCGGCGGGCCGTGGGAGGACCGCGTGGGCTACTCGCGCGCCGTCCGCGTCGGCCCGCACGTGTACGTCTCCGGCTGCACGGCCACGGTGGACGGACAGGTGGTGGCCAGGGGGGATGCCTACGCGCAGACGGTGGAGGCGCTCCGGATCGTGGAGGCGGCGCTGCTCAAGGCCGGCGCGCGGATGCAGGACGTGGTGCGCACCCGGATGTACGTCACCGACATCTCGCGCTGGGAAGAGGTGGGCCGCGCGCACGGCGAATTCTTCGCCACCATCCGCCCCGCCACGGCCATGGTGCAGGTCAGCGCCCTGATCGACCCCGACATGCTGGTGGAGGTGGAGGCCGAGGCCTACGTCCCCGAGGCACACGCGGAGGTGGGATTTCCGCTGTGAGCGGGGCTGTTGGCCTGCACGGTGGGCGGATGCGCGGCCTGAGCATCATGCGTTCGGCCCAAGGTCGTACCGCATGCTCACCGGAATGGAAGCCGGGTCGCGCCCGTGCGCGACCGCGTCATCGACACGCTTCTCCTGCCGGAGCACATTCCGCTTGAAACCCTGCAGTTCATACCACACAACGAGATCAGGCCGCGCATCGAGGGTCACATACCTGCACCCGACGTGCTCTGCCTCTCTCCTTGCGCGGTTGATGACGTCGGCAACCACCAATCTTCCGACCCCCATCCCCTGGAACGGGCGGGCGACCCCCAGTTGGGCGAGCTTGAGCGCACTGACCTCCTGATAGCGAATGGAGTGGTCGCGCTCGCGCCGGCCGAGTTGCAGTGCGTCCATGCAGACCGTGGCGAAATGCCGCCAGCATCCCACGTACGTAGTACCGGTAGGTGACTGACAGCCGCGCTACCTGTTCGTCATACGCACGATCATGGAAGAAGTCCGTCTGCTCTGCGCGGCCACAGTCGAAACCCTCCTCGGGCGGCCCGTCCAACCGCAGCACGACCACGTCATCGGGCGAAGCAAGGTAGTCCATTGGAGTAAGGCAGGGCTCCAGCCAAAAAAACGCGGGCGGGTCACAAATGACCCGCCCGGCATTCTCCCGCAGTACCGATGAAATCAGCGCATCAGCGCTTCAAGCCAATGGGCGCGGTATCGCCTTGGCGTTTGCGCACTTCTTCCATGAAGCGAACGCGTTTCTCGGTCTCGCGCCGCTCTGGAGTATCCTTCGGCGGCTTCGACATCTCCTCCTGCACCTCCTGCGAGCTCTCGAGAGAGAGCGGGGGTGTGCGTCTCGTGCTCATCGCAGCCTCGCCTCGTGGGAGCGTGTCGTCGCGTGCTGAAGAACGTTGTGGCACCCGGCGCGCGGGGTCAATGGTTCGCCAGAAATAGGCCAGCGGGGGGACAACAGGCCAGCAAAGGAGCGGGTTTGCTGTCTCATTCCGCTACAAAATGTACGCGCCCGAGGTAAACGGGGGGTGCGGCGGAGGCGCCTCATCACGCCGCCGGATACCCTGCCTCCTCCGTCACCTTGCGGAGCTGGTGGAGGTGGCGGCGCTCGTGGGTGAGAAGAAGGTTCAGCGCGTCGCCCGCGTTCATGCGGATCAGGCCGCTGACGGGCGAGGCGATGCGGATGCGGCGCAGGTCCAAGCCGTCGGCGACCCGGATCAGCGCCTCGACGCGGTCATGCAGCGTGTGCAGGCGGGCCAGCTCGCGCTCCCGGTCCAGCGCGGGGCCGGGCTCGGCGGGGCGCCAGATCCTGGGCGCCTTGAAGCGCTTGCGCGGCGGCGGCTCCATCGAGCGCACCAGGAACCCGCCCACCAGGCTGGGCTTGAAGTCGCCGCGGTCGCGCAGGCCGTGCGCTCGCGCGTCCGCCAGCAGAGGTTCCAGCCGCTCCACATAGCTGCTCCCCGAGATGTTCAGGTGGTTCACCACCTGCCCGACGGACCATCGCCCCGGCCCCGGCACCCAGTTGAACTGCGCCTCGGTGATGCCGTCCGCCAGCTCCGCCGTTTCGCGGCGGATGAAGGCGAGCTGGTCCATGTAGCCCCGCAGCAGCGGTGACAGGGCGGGCATCGCCGCAGGATCGGCCGTGGTCATCGTGACGTGCTCCGTCGTTGGGTGAGGCCGCGAACCGCATCGGGGTGATGATAGAGCCACGGTGAGCACCGGTCCACATCTTTGCCGCGGGATGAAGCCCCGCTCTATTCGCTCACGTTTGCCGGCGCGACGAATCTGCAGGCTGTTCCCTGTTCCCTGTCCCCTGTTCCCTCGCAGTTCGCATCTCTCAACCAGACTTCCGCTTGGGGACGAAACACACCGCGCGTGGGCGTTGACTTCCGCCGTGCGCGGACTGACATTCCGGGCTGCGCAGGAACCCGCCGTCTCCTCTCCCGGCAAACCGGCCTCACGCATGCAGATTTACGCAGCCGCCACACGTCCGTTCCGCGCGCGCACGTCGCCGCGCGCACGCGGAGGGCGCGCGTGACCGCCGCCGCGCCACCGGCGCCCGCCCGCGCTCCGGCCGGCCCCGGCGCGGTGGAGCGCGAGCTGCGGCACGCGGTGGCGGGCGACGTGTTCGAGCGGCTGGCCGCGGGCTTCGTGGACGGCCGCCGCCGGCGCGGGCTCCCCCCCGAGACGCTGGCGTCGCTGGCCGAGGTGTTCGGCGGCACCCTGCTCCTGCTCTCCCGCGTCCTCTTTCTGCTCAGCGCCGAGTCGCGCGGGCTCCTTCCGGGCGACGGCCCCTACGCGCGCCACGGCATCACCCGGATGCGCGAGCGGGTTGCCGCCATGCGCGCGCCGGGGCAGGTGCCGGGGCCGCAGCTGCACGACGTCTGGCGCGACCTGCTGGCCCTGTTCGACCTGGTGGCCGACGGCAGCCCGTCACTGGGCCTGCCGGCGTACGGCGGGCTCTTTTCGGGAGATGGGCCCGCGGCGCGCTTCCTGGCCCAGAACCCGGTCGCCGACTTCTTCCTGGTCCCCGCGCTCGACAAGCTCTCGCGCAACGCGGAAGGGGAGCCGCTGGACTACGCCTCGCTCGACGCGGGAGAGGTGGCGGGCGCGCTGGACGGCGTGCACGGCCTGGTGCTGGCGGCCGACGAGCGTGGCAAGCCGGTGCTGGTGGACCCGCGCGGCGAACGGAAGGCCACGCCCACCGGCGCCCTCCCGCGCTGGGTGGCTGGCTTCCTGGTGGCCGAAGCCGTGGACCCCGCGCTGGCCGAGCGCGAGGCCGCCTACCGCGCGCTCTCGGCCGAGGCGGCCGCCCGCCGCGAGCGCCTGGCCGCCGCGCCCCCGGAGCTCGCCCCTCGGCTGCAGCGCGAGGCGGCATCCCTCCGCGACCGCGCGGTGGACGCGCTGCTGGGCCTGCGCATCGCCGACCCCGCGATGGGCGGCGGGCGGCTGCTGGCGCTGGCGGCCGAGCGGGTGACGGAGCGCTTCCTCGCGATCCTGACGGACGATCCGGATGGGCCGCTGGCCGGGCGCGTGGCCGAGCTGCGCGCGGCGGTCCGGTCCACCGAGCGCCCTCGCGACGTGGACCTCGTACGCAGGCTGGTGGTGAAGCGCTGCCTGTTCGGCGCCGACGTGGACGGAACGGCCGTGGAGGCGGCACGGCTGGCGCTCTCGCTCGCCGCCTTCGTCCCCGGCGCGCCGCTGCCGTACCTGGGCCACCACCTGCGCCGCGGCAACGCCCTGGCGGGGAGCCGCGTCTCCGAGCTGCAGCGGGCCATCGAGGAGAACCCGCAGGGGCAGTTCGACGCGTTCGGCGGCCCCTTCCGCGGGCTGCTGCGCGCCGCCGCCACCGCGCGCGAGGTGGCCGAGGGCGCCGACGCCGCGCCGGGCGAGGCGGCCGAGACGCAGCGGCGGCACGCGGAACTGGAGGAGAGCCTGGCGCCCTATCGCCGGCTGCTGGACGTGTGGGTGAGCCGCACCTTCGGCAACCGGCTGGCGGAGGAGATCGCCTCGCTGCACGCCGACGAGGTGCTGGAGGCCGCGCGGGGCGGCCGCGCCCGCCTGGGCCGCGCCCACGCCGAGGCGCTGGAGGTGGCGGCGGCGCTCTCGGCCGAGCACCGCTTCTTCCACTGGGACCTGGAGTTCCCCGAGGCCTTCGTGGACGCCGAGACGGCCACGTGGAACGACGATCCGGGGTTCGACGCCATTATCTGCCGTCCCCCCGCGTCACGCGGCGAGCACGGCGCGGCCATCCGCCCGCACCTGTCGCGCGTCTATCCCCAGGTGTACGACGCCTCGGCCGACCTGCACGTGTACTTCTGGGCGCAGGCGCTGGAGCTGCTGCGGCGGGGCGCCCGCGCGGCCTGCGCCGTCCCCGAGCGCTGGATGCGCGCCGCGAGCGCCGAGGGGCTGCGCGGCTTCCTGGCGGAGCGTGCCGAGATCGAGCAGCTGGTGGACTTCCGCGCCGCGGCGGCGCGGGTGGAGCCCGACGCGGCGTGCGCGCTGGTGGTGCGCCGCCCCGGCGGCCGCGACGGCGCCGCCGAGGCACGGGTCACCATCCTGGCCGCCGACGCGGGGGCCGAGCCGAGGCTGGCCGAGTACGCGGCGGCGCACGCCTACGCGGTTCCCCGCGCCCGCTTCGGCCCCGCGCCGTGGAGCCTGGAACGGCCGGAGGTGCAGCGGCTGATCGACCGCATCGGCGCCGCGGGGGTGCCGCTGCGCGAGTACCTGGGGCACGCCGCCGTCACCGGCGTGCGCACCGGGCTGAACGACGCGTTCGTGATCGACCACGACACGCGCGAGCGGCTGGTGCACGGCCACCCCGGCGCGGCCGACCTGCTGCGCCCGGTGCTGCGGCCGGCCGACCTGGACCGCTGGGTGGCCGAGTGGAGCGGGGGATGGGTGATCGAGATCGCCTCGTCCGACGAGCGCCCCTGGGCGTGGTCGGGGGCGGGGGAAGAGGACGCCGAGCACGTCTTCCACCGCTCGTTCCCCACGCTGCACGCGCACCTGAAGCCGTGGGAAGAGCGGCTGCGCGCACGGCACGACCAGGGGCGCTACTGGTGGGAGCTGAAGGCCGGGCGCGACCACGACCCCGGCGGCCCGCGGATGGTGCACGCCGAGGCCGCCGCCCAGCCGCAGTTCGCGTGGGCCGGCCCCGAATACCGCCTGCTGTCCGGCGCCTGCGCCTGGCCCGGGGCCGATCCGTACCTGCTGGCCATCGCCAACTCGCCCGTGGCGTGGACCTGGCTGTGGCGCACCGCGCTGCACGGGCGCGACCACGTGCTGCGGCTGACCCCCTCGGCGCTGGAGCTGCTCCCTGTGCCCGACGCGGACCCAACGTTGCGGCACGAGATCGAGAGCTCGGTGGAGCGGGTGATCGAGCTGACCTCCGAGCGCCGCGGGCTGATCGCCGAGTTGATGGCGTGGCTGCGCGGCGAGTACGGCGTGGCGCATCCGGACGCCGCGGTGCTGGCCTTCGCCGACCTGAACGCCAGCGCGTTCGTGGACGCGGTGCGCGGCCATCGCCCCCGCCACGCCGAGCCGCTCTCCACCCGTCAGGTGGGGATGCTGCGCAACGCCCACGCCGAGTACGCGCCGCGGCTCACCGCCGTGCAGGCGCGCGCCGCCGGCCTGGAGCGGCGCATCGCCCAGCTGGTGGTGCGCGCTTACGGGCTCAAGCCCGGCGAGGTGGAGCTGATGGAGTCCACCGCCCCGCCGCGAAGCCCGGAACGCTAGGCTTGGCGCGGCTTTCCGGCCACGCGGTTGCAACCCTCTGGTCACGGCGGGACTGCGGGGATACTTTATGGCCGGAAACGCAGTGAGCCCTTCCTGATGCCGATTCGCGGGCTGCTTGCCCGCGCCCAGCCCACGGAGCCCCATGAAGGCACTGCCCGCGCGCCCCGGCGCACAGCGCCGCCCCATCCTTGTACCCTCCGCGCCCTCGCTTCACCCCGACGAGAGCGCGGAGGGCGCCGACGTGCTGCTGGAGCACCCCGGCGCGCTGGGCGTGCCGCTGTGGGGCGCGCTACGCGACTTCATGCTGTGGGTGCACACGCCCGCGGGTGAGCGGACGGCGCTGTTCGGCCCCGGCGCGGGCGACCTTCGCCGCGCCGCGCTTCTCTGCCTGCGCGACGAGCCCGAGCTGTGGGCGCCGCTGCTCACCCTGGCGCAGATGACCGAGGCCCCCGGGCGCGCCGACCACGGCCGGCTGGTGCACGCGGTGCGCTCGCTGGCGCGCTGGGCCGAGCGCCGGGGGGCGCCCGGCACCCGGCTGGCGTTCACGCAGGCCGCCGCCCTCGCGCTGCCGGACCAGCCGGCCGCCGCCCTCGACGCGGCGCGGCAGGCCCGCGACCTGGCCCGCCACGCCCAGGCCGAAACCTGGTTTCGCCGCGCCATCCGCCTTTCCCGCGGGCGCGACTGGGAGTCGTACGCCTGGGGGTTCATCGGGCTGGGCGTGCTGTACATGCGCGCCGGCAACTACCCGGCGGCGCGCGCCGTGGTGTGCCGCGCGCTGCGCACCGCGCGCAAGCGGCGGCTCCGCGGCGTGACGGGCTCGGCGCACCATCACCTGTTCGTGTTCAGCTCCGACGCGGGGCGCACCCACGAGGCGTACCAGCATGCGCGGGCGGCGCTGCACGCCTACGGCGAGCGCCATCCGCGCCTGCCGGCGCTGGCGCACGACCTGGGGTGCTTCTGGGCCGAGCAGGGGTGGTTCAGCCGCGCGCTCCCGGTGATCCAGGCCGCGATTCCGCTCCTGGCCGACACGTCGGAACGGGTGATGGCGCTGGCGAACGTGGCCCGTGCCAGCGCCGGCGCCGGCGACCGCGAGACGTACGAAAGCTCGCGCGCCGAGGTCATGTCCGTGCTCGACGACCCAGCCTTCTCGGCGATCGCCTCCGAGGCGCTGGTGGTGCTCGCGCAGGGCGACAGCAGCCTGGGCGAATGGGCGCGCGCCGAGGCCGCGGCCACCCGCGCCGTGAGCTCGGCGGGCGAGCGGGGCGAGGGGCGCATCCGGATGGTGGCCGAGGCACAGCTGGACGCGATCCGCGCCGCCCGCGTGATCGCCCGCTCCGGCCGGGTGCAGGAGAGCGACGCGCTGGCGCTGGAGGCCGAGGCCCTGGCCGAAGACTTGCGCGCGTCGCTCACGCGGCGTGCTCTCCAGGCCGCGGCGGCTGCCTGACGGACACTCAGGCCCGCCCCCCTCCGCCCAGCATCCCCCCGCCGTCGGGCGCGATGGCGTCGGGCCTCATGTATCCACCCCCGCCCAGCATCCCGCCGCCGTCGCCGTCGCGCCGCGGCACCGTGCGCTGGGTGGGGGACCCGGTGATCGAGTCCTGCGAACAGGCGGCCAGCGCGAGGGTGGCGGCGATGAGCGGAATCAGCTTGCGGAGAGGCATTCCCGTCCTCCTTG
Source organism: Longimicrobium sp. (assembly GCA_035691085.1). GTDB lineage: Bacteria > Gemmatimonadota > Gemmatimonadetes > Longimicrobiales > Longimicrobiaceae > Longimicrobium. Next base: position 29,596 of record DASSJS010000012.1, on the reverse strand, counting down.
GAGTGTTGGCTGGATTGGGTGTGGAAGGCGGGGAAGAGCCCCGCTTTTCTGCAGCAGGCCAAGCGCGCCGGTTGCCCGGCTCCTTGCAGAACCCGCTGAATGCGCGATTCATTTGGTCACACGAGCGACAGTGAATCTCACTTCTCTCAACACGGCGATCACGACGCCGAACGACAGCGCGAGAGACCCGCTGAAGCGGCCGATGATCAGCAGGAGGGCCGACATGAGAAGGAAGGTGACCACCATCGCAAGGTGTATCCGGGTGGCCGGCCCGCGCAGCCGGACCCGCTTGTAGCTCAGGTCGAGCTCTTTCGATGGCCGGCAACCTTGCAGGGGAGGTCTCCCTCGCGGGGCCTGTCCGGCGGATGGGCGTCGAAGCTTGTCATCCATGGTTCACGCGCTGGGAGAGATTCCCATCCTCCTTGGGGAGTATCCGAAGCGATGTCTGGAAGGCGGGGAAAAGTGCCCCGCTTTTGTGCAGCCCGTCAAGGCGCGTCGTAAAACCTACCCCCTTTCAGGTCCTGCCGTGCAGCCCGTCGTACGTCCGCTGTTCCTTCTCCACGCCAGCATTCGCCTGCGTGACAACCTGGCCCAGGCTGAGGGTGGCGCCTTTCGCCTGACGCCGGTGGCGGGGTGGGACGAGCTGGGCGCTGCGCTGCGCCGCGCCCCGGGGACGGCCGTGTGCGTGGTGGACCCGTACGCCCCGGATGGCGCGCTGGCGGCCGAGCTGCGCGTGCTGCTCGACGAGCTTCCCTCGGCCACGGTGCTGGCGGCGTGCGAGGTGAACCCCGGGCGGGCCGACGACCTGCGCACGCTGCTGCGCTGGGGCGTGGCCGACGTGATCGCGCTGGGGCGCGAGGACACCGCGCCCGCGCTGGCGCGGCGCATCCGCCTGGTGCAGGGGCGCACCATCCACCGGCTGCTGCGGCGCGCCCTTCCCCGCGGCGTCCCCAGCCGGGCGCGCTCTCTCCTCACCACCGCGGCCGAGACGGTGGCCGCGGGCGGGCAGGCGCCGGAGCTGGCCGCCGCGCTGGGTGTCACCGAGCGCACGGTGCCCCGCTGGTTCGAGCGCGCCGACCTGCCGCCGCCCCGCCGGCTGCTGGCCTGGCTGCGGCTGCTGCTGGCCGCCGAGCTGCTGGACGACCCCGGGCGCTCCGTCGCCTCGGTCGCGCGGGCGTGCGGCTACGCCAGCGAGGTGAGCCTCAAGGCCGCGCTCCGGCAGTTCATGGGCGCGCCGCCCAGCGAGCTGCGCGAGCGCGGCGCCTTCGAGACGGCGGCCAACCTGTTCTCGCGCGAGCTGTTCGAGCTGCGCGAGGCGGCCCGCGCCCGCGGCAAGCCCGAGAAGACCTGGCTGAACTGAGCGCCCGCCGGCGGGGCTCGGGAGATGCCTTCACGATGTCCAACGTAGGCATAGTGCACTGAGGCGGGCTTTCGCGCCATTGATTTGCACGACGGCCCACCAGCAGCAACCCCCTCGTCCGCGGCGCGGAGGAGGGGGTCGCTCATTGGACATACTTTCGACGTGTGCCCCCCCGGGGGAGAGGGTTTCCGCGATTTCGCGGGATTCCGCCGCGGCTGATCTCGACAGCCCGGGCGAGGTACCGCGTCAACGGTTCAGAATCCGGTGGATGCCCGTGGCGGATGATCGACGGGCTCTCGATTCGCCCGGCGGAGGGAGGCGGTCCTGACGGCCGGCATCATCCCTACGGGGACGGGAGGGCGACCAGGGCGGCGGTGACGAGCAGCACCACGATGCCGTTGCCCAGCTCCACCGCGGCGTTGCGGCGCAGGCGGCGGGCGCCCTCGGGCGTGTCGGCCACGGGAAGCACGCGGCGCCAGTTCACGTAGCCCAGCGTGGCGACCACGGCGAGGAGCGCGAGCTTGAGCACCAGCATCCGCCCGTACCAGGTGCCCCAGAGCTGGCTGGCGGCGGAAAGGTGGAAGAGCGAGTTGACCACCCCCGTCACCCCCGCCGCCGCCGCGCCCGCCAGCGCCACGGGCGAAAAGCCGCGCACCATCCGCGCGAACGCGGGCGTCCCCTGTCCCTCGCCCGCGAAGGCGGCGGCGGGGAGGCCGGCCAGGAGCAGCGAGGCGAGCGTGCCCAGCCACACCCCGGCGCCCAGCACGTGCACCCAGTCGCTCACGATGGCCAGCGCGGTGAGGCCCTCCACCGCCGAGGCGTGCCCGCTGAGCGCGGGGACCGCGGCCAGCAGCAGCCCGGCGACGGCCGCGCCCATCCAGCCGATGGAGCGGCCGTGCGGCGCGCGGGCCACCATCAGCCCCAGGAAGTAGGCCACCGTGGCGATGGCCTGCAAGATCCACCCGCTCCCCCAAACGGTGCCGCGCAGCAGCGCCTCCAGCCGCTCGCCCTCGAACGCCTCGTCGGGGCCGAAGATGGAGCGCGACTGCAGCCACAGCCGCATCACCAGCGTGAACGCGCCCAGCGCCGCCGCCCCCAGCGCGATGTACCATGCGCCGTACGCCGCCCGGTCGGCCACGCGGGCGGGCACCGTGCTCCCCAGCCGGCGGATCACCAGCAGGTTGAACGCGACCGCGCCCACCATGGCCAGCAGCGACACGAACTCCAGCCAGCGCACCGTGAGCGGCAGCGGGGCGACGGCATCGTACTCCGAAACGTCGGCCTCCTCCGCCGCGGGCTCGTCCGCCGGCGCCTGATCGGCGAGCGCTGGATCGATCGCGGGGCGCTCGGCCGGCTGGCTCGCCGCCATCGAGATCCGGGGCGCGGATGCGTCGAAATCCACCCACTGCGCGGCGACGACGGCGCCGGGGGCGGGGGCGCCGGCGTTCAGCCGCGCGTGGGCGGCGGCCGGGGCGGGGGAGAGCAGCGCCAGCAGCAGCGCCAGCGCGGCGAGCAGGGGCCGGGGGTGCGCCCCCGGGCGGCGCGGGGCCGCCCTAGTGGCGCGGAGGGGAAGGGGCATCAGCGGTGTGCCTCGTGGCCGGGCATCCCGGCCATGTCGTTGTCCATGGGGTGGTGCATCAGCGTCATGTCGTCCAGCACGCCGTAGGTGCCCATGCGCATGGGGCCGCCGCCAAAGAAGAGGCGGAAGCCCGCCGACACCGTCCACAGGGTGCGGTCCCCAAACAGCGTGGACGGGTCGATGCCGCCGCGCGCGGCGCTCACGCGGCTGTGCTGCACCTCGATGAACGGCCGCGTGGCCACCCCGCCGCCGGACAGGTCGTACTCGTAGCCCAGCGCGTTGATCAGCCAGCGGGTGGCGCCCAGCGGCTCCTGGCCGTGGTCGTAGCGGTAGAAGCCCGGCGTGCCCGCCGCGCCCCCGCGCTCGTACTCGGGGCGCGTGGCGTATTCCACGCGGTAATACGGGCGGTGCCGGCCGATGCGCACCTGCGTTTCGCCCAGCAGCGACCAGAAGCCGTCGCCGTGCTCGGGGTCGCTCAGCGACGCCTCGGCCATGGCGTAGATGCCGCCGAAGGTGTGCGCGCCCGAGTGGCGGAGGGTGGCGTTGTACAGCGAGGTGCGCTCCGCGGTGCCTTCGTGCGGCTCGCTCACGCTGCCGTAGCTGGCGCCCACCTCCCAGGGCGCCATGGTCCCCGTGCCGCCGAAGCGCCGGATCACGCGGGCCGAGAACGACTCGCCGAACCCGTCGAAGTTGTCCAGGTCCCACGGGCCGCTGGGCTCCTGGCCGCTGAACACCGACGCCTCGGCGCTCCAGGGGCCGCGTGTGTAGGCCCCGTTCACCGTCCACCGCTCCAGGATCTGGGAAAGGTGGTGATTGGTGGGATACTTCGCCACCGGCCGCGACATCGGGTCGTCGGTGCCGTACGCCGCGAAGCCCTTGCCGGCCGAGAGCGAGAGCGCGCCGCCCGCCACGTTCCAGGCGTTCAGCGACAGCATCGCCTCGTGGAGGAAGGTGTGCGGGTGGCGCCGGTCGATGAACCCCTCGCCCCACCCGCCGAAGGTGATCTCGCCGTCGGGCTGGATGACCGCCTCCAGGTTGAGCGTGGAGCGCAGGACCAGCCGAGCGCCCGGGCTCTGCACGTTCACCATCACCGCGGGCTGGGTCAGGTAGCTCTCGGTATCGTGCAGCGGGCTTTCGGGGTCGCGCGGGGCGGCCCAGGTGGTCATCGCGAACGCCTGCGCCATCCCCAGGAGCTGCCATCCACCGGCGAACTCGCGCATCAGCATCTCGTGCCTCATCCCCGCGTGGCGCACGCCGCTCATCGCGTCGTGCATCCCGGCGGGCTGAAGCGCGCGGGGCACCGTGTCACGGGGCGGCATCCCCGGCATGGCGTGCCCCGCATGCGGGTCGGCCGCGGCGGGTGTGGGATGATGCATGCCGGCGTGCGGGTCGGCCGCGGCCGGCGCGGGATGATTCATCCCGGCGTGCGAGGTGTCCGCCGGCATCGGGTGATGCATCCCGGCGTGCGAGGTGTCCGCGGGTTGAGGGCGGGCGTGGGCGGCGTGCGCCGTGTCGGGGCGAACCTGCGCGGCCGCATCGGTGGATGCGAATGCGGCGGCGGCGGCCCCCAGCAGCAGGGCCGCGCCAATCCTGTCGAATCTCATCTCTCCAGATCCTTCTCGTCGTCAATTCAGATCGGCGCCCGTGGTTCGGACGCGCGGGGTCAGGCGGCGACGGACGATCGTGGAGGGGGAGCGTCGATAGGGATGTGGGGAGATGCGTAGTGCCGTGCGGCGCGCGCGGGCGGCCGTGCGGCGGCGAGGGGGGGACGCGGGACGGAAATCTCGGCCGAGGCGGCGGCAGCGGTGCCGCACGACATCACCAGCACGCAGGCGGCGGCGCCGTGGTCGTGCGCGTCGGGCGTGTGTTCGGGCGTGCGGGTGCCGTGCGCGTGGTAGCCGGGGTGGCCCGCGGATGCGTGCGTTTGGGGCGCACGCGGGTGCGCCGCGGAGGCCATGGGGCACTCCGCGGTGGCGGCCTGCGCGAACGCGAAGGCCAGCATCAGCACCAGCCGGGCTAAGTGGATCATTCCCGAAAGCTAGCGGCGCCATGTGGGCGCGGGCAACCCGCGCCCCACCCCCTCGCCAAATGCGCCGCGAGGTGGCATCTTCCGCGCGGGCGGACAGCCGCAAGTGCTTTGGACTGAAGGGATTCCACGAACGATGAGCAACGACGGCGCGGCGCGCGAGCCGCGGACTTTGACCAGCGACCGGATCTACGGCGCGATCGCGGTGATCGCCATCGTGCTGGCGCTGTGGTTCCTGGTGCGCGGCGGCGAGAGCGACACCACCCAGGTGGACCGCAGCCCGCTGCTCACGGTCACCGACCCGCGCCCCGGCGCCACGCTGAGCCAGCCCGTGGTGGTGACCTTCAACGCACGCAGCGAGCTGCGCCCCGACGGCAGCAACGCCCGGGCGACCCGGCACGTGCACGCCCGCATCGGCGCCATCGAGCTGATGCCGGGGCCCGCCGACGTGCTCCGCGTCGACGGCACCACGTACCGGTGGACGCTTCCTCGCCTTCCCCCGGGCCCCGCGGTGCTGCGCCTGTACTGGTCCGACGCCACGCATCGCCCCATCCCCGGCGCCGAGTCCGATTCCGTGGACGTGGTGATCCGCTGATCTGGCGGAGACGGACCGGCCTCGATCGATGCTCAACGCCCGGCCCTGGTGCCGGGCGTTTCGTGTTGATCGACGTGCATCCCGAATGTCGCGGTCACAAACCGCGGCTTCCCCCGTCTTGTGGCTACCGAGAACATGGATCGGCGGCCTCGTCCGTCATCCATCCAGACCTCCGAAATCCGTGAGAGGAGATGGGATACATGCGCGTGTTCGTGACCGGCGCCACGGGGGTGATCGGCATCCGCGTGGTGCGCGCGCTGGTGGCGCGGGGAGACCAGGTGACGGCCGTCGGGCGCAGTGACGAGAAGCGGGCGATGCTTCGCGGCCTGGGCGCCAAGGCGGTGGGCGTGGACCTGTACGACCGCGCGGCGGTGCAGCGCGCCGTGGCGGGCAATGACGCGGTGATCAACCTCGCGACTGCCGTCCCTCCGTCCGCCGCGCGGATGTTTCTCCCCGGCGCCTGGCGCGAGATGGACCGCGTGCGGCGCGAGGTGTCGGCCAACGTGGTCCACGCGGCGCTCGCGGGCGACACGGTGAAGCAGGTGATCCAGGAGTCGTTCGCGCCCATCTACGCGGACGCGGGAGACGCGTGGATCGACGAAGGCTCGCCGGTCCGCCCGGCGCGCTACAATCGCTCGGTGCTGGACGCCGAGGCGCAGGCGGCGCGCTTCACGGCTGCGGGGCGCACCGGCGTGGTGCTGCGCTTCGGCGCCTTCTACGGGCCGGGCGACGCCATCACGCAGCAGATGATCGCCACCATCCGGCGCGGCTGGTCGCCGTTTCTGGGCCGGCCGGAGGGGTACATGTCGTTCATCGCCCACGATGACGCGGCGGGCGCGGTGGTGGCCGCGCTGGACGCACCCGCCGGGGTCTACAACGTGGTGGATGATCCCCTGCGCCGGCGCGAGCTGGCGGATGGCATCGCCCGGCTGCTGGGTGTGCAACCGCCGCGGTTCATGCCCGCGTGGATGCGGCACCTGGGCGGCTCGGTGGGCGAGATGCTGGCGCGCTCGCTGCGCATCTCCAACCGGCGGTTCAGGGACGCGAGCCGGTGGAGGCCCCGATATCCCACCATGCTGGATGGGCTTCGCGCGATCGTGGAAGGTGAACGGACCTGAGTCGTCCACCTTGCCGCGTCGACCCCAGAGAAAGGTTCAGCGAAAACCTCTGGGGCGATCAAGCCCCGGCGCTGCCCACCGAGCCCGTGAAGGCTCGCGCAGTTTGCGAGGCTTATCGTAGTTGTTGCTGCGGCTTCAGCCGCCGGTCAGCCGGCCTGGCCTCGCGACATCGTATCCGCGTCGCGGGACGGCACGCGCGTGCGGTCGAGGGCGGCGGCGGCGCGCGGGTTGACGCTGGGCGCGGCCACTGCCTAGCTTCCACCCTCCTGCCCGCGGCGCACCTCCGCCCTGCCCCCACCAGCCCCACGGAAACACCTTCATGTCATTCTCTCAGCTCAGGCCGCTCAGCTTCGGCGAGATCCTGGACGGCTCGTTCACGCTGTACCGCCGCCACTTCGCCTCGTTCTTCCTGACCGCGCTGATCCCGCAGATCCCCATCCTGATCTGGTCGGCGGTGTACACGAAGGTCGTCGCCTCCGCCACCGCGGCCTCGCCTGACGACCCCACGGCGCTCCTGGGCAGCCTGGCGGCCGTTCTGGTCTTTCTTCCCCTGGTCGGGGCGATCTCGCTGGTGGGGCTGGGGGGCGTGGTGTTCCAGTTCTCCCGCGCGTACACCGGCACGCCCGTGGGCACCGGCGAGGCGCTGAAGCGGGGGATGCAGCGCCTCCCCTCGCTGCTGGGCGGCGGCATCATCTGGGCGATGATGGTGTGGTTCGGATTCATGCTCTGCATCGTGCCCGGCATCCTGGCGCTGATCGTCACCTTCGCGTGGATCCCGGCCGTGGTGCTGGAGCGGCGCGGGCCCATCGACGGCATCCAGCGCTCCATCAACCTGGCCCGGGATGCCTGGGGCGAGATCTTCCTGATGCAGATCGTAGTGTATCTGATCACCTTCCTTCCCGGGATCGCCGTGGGTGCCATGGCGCTGTACGGGCAGGCGGCGACGGCCGCCAGCGGAAGCCTGAGCGGGATCCAGGTGCTCTCGCAGGTGCTGTCGGGGCTGGTGCGCGCCCTCACCATTCCGTTCAGCATGGGGTGCACGGTGCTGATGTACTATGACCGCCGCGTGCGCACCGAGGCGCTGGACGTACAGATGATGGCCGAGTCGCTGGGCGGCGAACAGCCGGCCGGCGGCTACCCGGCGGGTGGATACGCGCCCGGGGGCTATCCGGCAGGTGGTTATCCGGCGGGTGGATACGCCCCCGGCGGCCCTGGGCAGGGCGGCTACCCGCAGGCTGGCTACCCGCAGGGTGGCACGCAGGGCGGATACGGCTCGCCCCAGGGTTACCCGGGCGCCCCGGGCTACCCCGCCGGCCCCGCGTCGCCGGGCGCCGGTCCCGCATCGTCCGGCGTGGGCCCGGCCTATCCGGCCGGCGGCACGGCTTATCCGGCCGCGCCGGAGTACCCGCCCGCACGCGAATATCCGCCCGCGCCGCAGTATCCACCCGCACCGGAGTACCCGGCCGGCGGCGGCCGGCCCGGCGCGGAGGGCGGCTCGGCGAACGAAGGCCAGGCACCGTCGCGGGGCGGCCCCGGCGATCCCGGACGCCCCGCCGACCCCACGCTGGGCTGACCCTTCGAGCGTCCGACGGGGATGATCATCGTCTCGCCCGATCAACGCCCGTCCGCTCGGCCGGCTGTCATCGGGCCCGCCCAGCCGGGGAGCGGAACGATGGCATCCGCCGCGCGTCCCCTGAATTGACACGCTCCACGCGCTGGCGTAACCTTCCGGGCCGCGCTGGTCCCCCGCGCCACGCCGATTCTCCGCACACACCGCACTCTTCCCTGACGTGAGCATCCGCGCCGCCCACCGCCGCCCGGCACCCGCCGGCCGAGCCGCGCTCCGCGCGCGGGGCGGCTGACGTGGCCGACGGGCTTCCCTCCGCCGCGCAGGTCCAGCAGGCGCTGGGCCGGGTGTACGCGCGCCCCGAGTTCCAGCCGCCGCAGCGCAGCGGCTGGAGCGAGTGGCTGCTGCGGCAGCTGGGGCGGGTGCTGCACTGGATCGGCGAGCGGCTGGACTGGCTGCGCGGGCTGCAGCAGACCGCGCCGGTGGTGTTCTGGCTGATCATCGCGTGGCTGGTGATCACGCTGGTGGCGCTGCTGGGGCACCTGGTGTGGACGGCGGTGAAGGTGGCCCGCATGGGCGAGGACCTGCCCACGCCCGGCGCCGGCCCCGCGCGGCAGAAGCCCCGCTCCGCCGCCGACTGGGAGGCCGAGGCCGCGCGCCTGGCCGCCGAGGGGCGCCTGCGCGAGGCCGCCGCGGCGCTGTACCAGTCGCTCCTGCTGCGGCTGGACGGGTTGGGCGTGGTGCGCTTCGACAGCAGCAAGACGCCCGGCGACTACCGCCGTGAGGCGCGCAAGCACCCCGAGGCGGCGCAGGTGCTGGGCGGCTTCCTCCGCCTGTTCGAGCCCGTGGCCTTTGGCGGGCGCGACCTGGATGCCGAGGGGTGGGAGCGCCTGCGGGCCGCCGCCGCCCAGGGAGGCGCCCGTGCATAGCCGCCGCGAGGCGTGGACGCTGGTGGGGCTGGTGGCGGTGATCATCGCGCTGGGGTTGATCACCGGCCGCGGCGGCGACGGCTCGGCGCTGGACCCGCGCCCCTCCACCTACCTGAACGGCACCCTGGGCGCCCGCGCGCTGATCGAAACCCTGCGCGAGCTGAAGCTCCCCGTCCGCCGGCGGATGGAGGCGTTCGCCGACGAGGGCCCGCTGCGGGGGCCGCTCGCCGTGCTGGCCCCGTCGATGGATCCCTCCGAGGCCGAACTGCACGCGCTGGCAAAGTGGGTGCGCGGCGGCGGTACGCTGATCTACGCGGCGCGCGCCTCGTCGGGGCGGCGGAGCGAAGAGGGCGTGCTGGACACGCTGGGGCTGAAGCTGGTGGCGGTGAGCCGCGACACGATGGTGATGGGGGTGACGGTGCGCGGCGTGGGCGCGGTGGCCACCGCCGAGCCCGGGCGGCTGACGGAGGGCGTGGGGAGCGTGGAAGGCTTCCGCCGCGGCTTTGCCCGCGGGTCGGCGGCGCTGCGGGGCGCCACGGTGCTGGCCAGCACCGGCGGCACCCCCGTGGTGGTGGACTTCCGGCTGGGGAAGGGGCGCGTGATCGCCTGGAGCGACGCGCTGCCGCTGGTGAACGGGCGGCTCAAGACGAGCCGCGCCGCAATCCTCTTCGCCCGCACCGCGGCCGATGCGTCGCGGTCGGCGAAGGGCGGCGCGCTGTGGTTCGACGAGTACCACCACGGCTTCGAGAGCGGGACGGGGGTCGTGACCGGCACCGTCCGGTTCCTGCTCGGCGAGCGGTGGGGGCACGCGGCGCTGCAGGTGACGGTGGCGCTGCTGGGGCTGCTGCTGCTGTTTGGCCGGCGCTTCGGCGCGCCGCTGCCGCCGCCGCCGGTGCGCCGCCGCAGCCCGCTGGAGCACGTGGAGGCGCTGGCCGGCGCCTATCAGCAGGCGGGCGCGCGCGACACGGCGCGGCGGCTGCTGCTGGCCGGGCTGGCGCGGCGGCTGGGGCGGCGCGTGGCGCACACCCCCGCCGCCGAGGGCGAGATGCTGCAGCGGCTGGCCGCGCACCCCACGGCGGGGGGCGCGGCGCGGGAGCTGGAGAGTGAGTGGAAGAAGGGGCGCAACGCCGACCTGCTGGCGCTTTCGCGCACCGTGGACCGCACTATCGACGAGGTCAAGCGAACGTGAGCACCGTGATGGCCGCACCGCCGGGCGCCGAGCGCGCGCAAGCCGTGCTGGATCGCCTGGGCACCGTGGTGCTGGGGCAGCCCGACATGCTGCGGCAGATGATGGTGGCGCTGCTGGCCGGCGGCCACGCGCTGCTCGAGGGCGTGCCCGGCACCGCCAAGACGCTGGCCATCCGCTCGCTGGCGCTCGCGCTGGACCTGCGCTTCGGCCGCGTGCAGTTCACCCCCGACCTGATGCCCACCGACATGGTGGGGGTGAACGTGCTCGACGAGCTGAAGAAGGAGTTCGTCTACCATCCCGGCCCCATCTTCACCGACCTGCTGCTGGCCGACGAGATCAACCGCGCGCCGGCCAAGACGCAGGCCGCGCTGCTCGAGGCCATGCAGGAGCGCCAGGTGACGGTGGACGGGAAGACGCGCCCGCTCCCCGTGGGCTTCACCGTGTTCGCCAGCCAGAACCCGGTGGAGTACGAGGGCACCTACCCCCTCCCCGAGGCGCAGCTCGACCGCTTCCTCCTCAAGATCGACATCCAGTACCCCCCGGCCGACGCCGAGCGGGCGATCCTGGACCGCTACGCCGACGGCTTCAGCGCCGACCGCGCGGAGAGCTACGGCGTGGGCACGGTGCTGAGCGCGGCCGATCTGGCGGCGCTCCGGCAGGCGGTGGCGGCGGTGCACGTGGAGCCCACCGTGCGCGACTACATCACCCGCATCGTCCGCTCGACGCGCGAGGAGCCGAGCTTTGCGCTGGGCGCCAGCCCGCGCGCGGGGGTGGCGCTGTTCCTGGCATCGCGCGCCGAGGCGCTGCTGAACGGGCGCGACTTCGTCACTCCCGACGACGTGAAGCAGCTCGCCCTCCCCGTCCTCCGCCACCGCGTGGTGCTGACCCCCGAGGCCGAGGTGGAGGGCCAGCGCGTGGACGACCGCCTGCGCGCCCTGCTGCAGACCCTCCCCGCGCCGCGGTAAGTCCGAAGCGCCGCCTTCTCTCCCTCCCCCCGCGCGGTTTACGGGGGGAGGGCCGGGGAGGGGGGCCAGCCGCGGCCGCGATGAAGCCTCGTTCCGGCGCCGTCCTTCACTGATGATTCGCCCGCCCACCCGGTGAACGCACTTCCGAGCAAGCGCTTCCTGTACATCCTGGCCGCGGCCTCGCTCCTCTTCGTGGTGAGCGGCACGGCGGCGGCGGCCATCGACCTGGGGCTGCTGCTGGCGTTCCTGGCCGACGCGCTGTGGGCGCCCGCGCCGCAGTTGCGCATCGAGCGGCGCGCGCCGCACCGGCTGTCGCTGGGCGCCACCTCGCGCGAGACGCTGGTGCTGGAGAACCGCGGCAAGCTGTCCGCGCGCGTCCGCGTGACCGACGACCTTCCCGAGATCCTGGTGCGGCAGGGCGGCGATCAGGGCGAGGTGGTGGTGCCCCCCGGCGGCGATGCCCGCGTGGAGTTCGCGGTACGCGCCGATCGCCGCGGCGACGCCGAGTACGGCGACGTGCACGTGCGCGTCCTCGGCCCGCTCGGGCTCGCGTGGCGGCAGCGGCGCGTCTATCGCGGTGACGCGCTGCGGGTGCTCCCCGGCGTGCTGGAGGTGCGCCGCTATCGCCTCCTCGGGCTGCACAACCGCCTCCGCGAGGCGGGATTCCGCCCCGTGCGCCAGCGCGGCGAGGGCGGCAGCTTCGAATCGCTGCGCGAATACGTGCGGGGGGATGACCCGAGGACGATCGACTGGAAGGCCAGCGGCCGCCGCTCGCGGATGATCGTGCGCCAGTACGAGGCCGAGCGCCGGCAGAACGTGGTGATGCTGGTGGACGCCGGCCGCCTGATGACCGAGAAGGTGGGCGAGCGCGAGCGCATCGACTACGCGCTGACCGCCGCGCTGCTGCTGGCCGACGTGGCCTCGCTGCATGGAGATCTCGTCGGTCTCCTCGTCTTCGCCGACCGGGTGCAGCAGTACATCCCGCCCTCGCGCAACGCCATCAGCACCATGGCCGAGGCGCTGGGGAGCGTGCACGCGCGGATGGTGGAGCCCAACTACCCGGCCGCGTTCACCTATCTCGCGAAACAGCTGCGGCGGCGCTCGCTCCTGGTGGCCTTCACCGACATCATCGACGGGCAGGCGAGCAGCGCGCTGGTGGCGCACCTGGGGAAGGCGGCGGCGCGCCACCTTCCCATCGCCGTGGCCATCCGCAACCCCGACCTGGAAGCCACCGCGCAGCTCGCCGCGCGGACGGAAGGCGACGTCTACCGCCGCGCCGCCGCCGAGGAGCTGCTGCAGGCCCGCGCCGCCGCGCTCACGCAGATGCAGCGCTCCGGCGTGCTGGTGGCCGACTCGCGCCCCACCGACGCCGTCCCCGACGTGGTGAACCGCTACCTCGACGTGAAGCGCCGCGGGTTGCTGTAGCGGGATAGTGTGCCTGGGAGTATGAAATGCCGCGGATGACAGAATCACCGGCGCCTTTCAGCTTCGAGACACCAACGTCGCGGCGTGTTAGGGACTCGTCTGCGCTCGCGGCAGCCAGATCACCACTGCGGGTACGTGTCCCACTCCAGGGACCGAACGGCTTGGCGCGTTTCGGAGGTCGGACAGCACTCTCCCCGCCCATGGAATCGGCGGGCCGATGTGAGAACGCGCCCCACGCACCCGGACCGCTGCCTCATTGGGTGCAGCGTCCCCTCCCGCCCTCCGCGCCAGCATCAGTGTGTGAACTGCGTCCGAGAGATCCCGCTCGGTCGAGGCCGGTTTGAGGACGATCACGTCTCCTCCTGCTGCTTCGGCGTAGCGATGAATCTGGAACGGTTCGTCCGCCGAAGTCGATGTGCGCGAAAGCGCGACAGTCACCTGAACTCTGTCAGCCGGTTTGGAGGCCCCTCTCGCCTGCCCGGCGGCGTTCGAACTACAAAGAACCCCCAAAGCCGCGAACGCGACTGCCAGCTGGCGAAGCGTGAATGTGCCTCTCCTGGTCAGCATACCCAGCCATACCCTTCCCATAGTGTGTGCCAACTTGCACCGCCATCGTACGAAATTTCCACGACGAAGAACTCGATCCTGCACCCACCGCCTTCCGTGTCACCGCCACCCGAGCCGCTTCCATCGGGGCAGTCGCTCGGCGGCTCGCCGGACTCCGAATACGGATCATATTGTAGTGATGCGTAGTCTGTATTCGGGCCCGAATCGTTACACGCGATCGTGCGGTCTACCAGCATCCCGAGCTTCGCGTCAACGTTTGAATAGCGTACGGTGATCTCCAAGACCGTGAACTCGTAGCAACTCACGGCCAACCCGGCGTCTCGCCAGATTTTCCTGCCGGTCACGTCAACGAGCGAGTACCCCATGGTTGAACGGTATATCCCCGTGGACAAGGATGTCCGCTTGGCAAGGATAAAGGGATTGGCAACGAAGAAGTAGTCGTCATTGTTGAAGTAAGGATAAGCATTGAACGAATAGAATTCTTCTGTCCCACGGCATGCGGCGGGACGTACGTCTCCGTCGGTTGTGCTATACTGCATCTGACCACTCACTGCGCCGGGAATTGCCCCGGTGAGGAGGAGCAGGGCCAAACAAGCCCTCGCAACCGGGTTCAGCCGTGTGATGAAGGCGATCGATGACATGGAATCCTTTCGCTCCCGATTCATTTGAAAGGATAAGGATGGGTGCTCATCTCGGTGTTCTGCTTGGCACTACCGACAATTTCCGCATCGCTGACTTCAACGCTTCTGGCGCGGCGGCCCACTCTGGATCATGCTCGCTTGCTGGTGTGATCCTCACGGACACATTCTCCGCGTTGGCCAATGCTCGGAACTGCTCCAGTACGCGGGTGCGATATTCTGGTTGGAGCCAAGCCAGGACTTCCTCCAACGCATCAACGTCGAGCCTTGGGGCGAGTTTCGCGCGGTCGTCGGGCGAAAGGTGAAACGACGGTTCTCGCGCCGGCAACACGCGAGAACTGAGAGGGGGAGTAGACATCGTCGCCCTTTCCACAGGAGCTGTTTCACAGGCCATCAGGGACAAAGCGAGAAAACTGGCTGCCGCTCTCAGCATCGGAACCTCCTATTACGAGTAGAGACCGCAACGCGCCATCGCGCACCTTTTATTTATGTCCGCTCCTGGCGATGTCAAGAATCTCGTTACCGCCTTCTGTCCTGATCTCGCTCAGCCCCGCAGCTTGTACCGAGCCAGCTTCAGGTATTCGTTCACGTAGGTGACCATCCCCGGCTCCGTCTTCCACCAGTCGCGCTCGCTGTAGCCGCGGGTGGGCGCGCCGTACATCATCACCCGCACGTCCATCCCCTTCAGCGCGCGGCGCAGGGCGAGGCGGCAGCGGCGCGTGTGGTAGGTGGTGCTGATGGCGATCACCCGGCGCGCGTGCGTCTGGCCGATCCAGTCGCGGAGCACGCGGGCGTCGTCGCTGGTGCTGGTGGTGCCGCCGGGGATCGCCAGCACCCGGACGGCGGAATCGGGGACGCCTTCCTTCTTCAGCACGGACAGGAACAGCTGCGTCTGCGTGGGGACCAGTCCGTCCGCGGCCAGGCGCCCGGTCTCCATCCCGGGGACTAGGACGAGCGGGGCCAGGCCGCGGTGGTACAGCGCCGCCGCCGCGTACGGCCGGATGTCGGGATCGCCGCCAAAGACGAAGATCGCGTCGGCCTTCCGCAGCGGATCGTGGACGGAGAGGTAGCGCGCCGCCGCGGTCAGGATCGGCGCGCGCAGCACCCACGCCAGCGCGCAGGCCAGCGCCAGCGAGAGAACGGCGACGAGCAGCCGCCGGCCGCGGCGCCGCCCCGGCCATGCCGGTGGAGCGGTGGCCGCGGCCCCGTCACGCGGGGGTAACGGCGCGGCGGGCTGCTTGACAGGGTCTGGTTGGCGCATGTACACCTTGGGGAGCCATCTTCCCGGAAATCCACTGAATGTTTCACATCGATCCGTCGGATCCAACCCCCGTGGACGTGCAGCTGGTGCGCACCATCCGCTCCGCGCTGGGGGCGGGGCTGCTGGAGCCCGGCTCGCCCATGCCCACGGTGCGCCAGCTGGCCGTGGACCTGCGGGTGGGCGCCAACGCCGTGGCGCGCGCCTACGCCGAGCTGGAGAAGCAGGGGGTGCTCGCAACCCGAAAGGGGGTGGGCGCCGTAGTGAGCGCGCAGCCCGACGACATCCGGCGTGACGAGCTGCTGGTGGAGCTCGCGGCGCTGGAAGACACCTTCCTCCGCGAGGCGAGCGCGCTGGGTTTCTCGCTCGACGACGTGATCATCCACCTGGACAGCCGAAGGAGAGACCCTTCCGATGCCTCCTAGAACCGACCTGATCCAAACCGGCCAGCAGTTCCCCAGCCAGCGCCCGGCGGCCAGCGGCGGCGGGCCCAACTTCCTGTCCACCCTCGCGCTGCTGGTCCCCACCGCCGTGGGCGCGGCGGCGACGGTGGCGATGCACAGCCCCATCGCCGTGGCCGCCGGCGCGGTGGTGGGCGTGTTCGCCAGCATGATGCCCAAGATCGCGCGGCAGTGGGAGCGCGCGGTGGTGCTGCGCATGGGCAAGTTCCACGAGATGAAGGGCCCCGGCGTGTTCACGGTGATCCCGTTCGTGGACCAGGTTTCGTCGTGGATCGACCAGCGCACCATCACCACCCCGTTCGCCGCCGAGCAGACGCTGACAGCCGACACGGTGCCCGTGAACGTGGACGCCGTGCTCTTCTGGACCGTGCACGACCCCGAGAAGGCCGCGCTCGAGGTGCAGGACTACGTGCAGGCCGTGAGCTGGGCCTCGCAGACGGCGCTGCGCGACATCATCGGCCGCACCAGCCTGACCGAGCTGCTGCGCGGCCGCGAGCGCATCGAGAGCGAGCTGCAGGCGCTGATCGACCAGCGCAGCACGCCCTGGGGCGTCACCGTCCACTCGGTGGAGATGCGCGACGTGGTGATCCCCGCCGTGCTGCAGGACGCGATGAGCCGCGAGGCGCAGGCCGCGCGCGAGAAGCAGGCCCGCATTATCCTGGGCCAGGCCGAGGTGGAGATCGCGCAGCTCTTCGCCAAGGCGTCGGAAGCCTACGCCGCGAACCCCACGGCGCTGCAGCTCCGGCAGATGAGCATCCTGTACGAGGGGCTGAAGCAGAAGGGCGGGATGATGGTGATCCCCAGCAGCATCGTGGACTCGATGGGCCCGGCGGGCGTGATGTCGGTGACGGCGCTGGCCAGCCAGCAACAGCAGCGGCAGGACGCCGCGGCCGAGCCGGCGCCGGCGCAGCTGCCGCCGGGGGATGACTGGGTGGGGTAGGGAGGTGCGGGGGTACGGGGGTACGGGGGTACGGGGGTACGGAAGTGCTGGGTGCTGGGTGCTGGGTGCTGGGTGCTGGGTGCTGGGTACGAGGGCGAGATCGCGCGAGTTTGCGAGTGAACTCGCCGCTACAACGGCACAGTCCGCCTGCGCGGACTTCAACGGCAGGGGTGCGGTGGCGAGCACGGAGAACGTACCTCCGTACCCCCGTACCCCCGTACCTCCGCACCTGAAGGTTTCCGCGACCCCGCCGCGCGACGGCAGGGTCGCGGTTTGTCCAGGTGTTTACAACGGGCGGGAGGATCGATGGCGGAGCGCGAGGCGCTGGTGGTCGGCGCGGGGGTGATCGGGCTGACGGCGGCGGTGCGGCTGCGCGAGGCCGGGTGGCGCGTCCGGGTCCGCGCGGCCGAGCCGCCGGAGCGCACCACGTCCGCCGTCGCGGCGGCGATGTGGTATCCGTACCGCGTGGGACCCGAAGCGCTGGTGACGGCGTGGGGCGAGCGCAGCTACGACGTGTTCCGCACCCTGGCGGCGGATGCATCCACGGGCGTGCGGATGACGTACGGTGTTGAACTGCTTGCGCACGGGGCCGATCCGGAGGTGATGCCGGAGTGGGCGGCGCACATCCCGGATTTCCGCATCGCCCGTGGGGACGAGGTGCCGGCGGGGCGCGTGGGGTGGGCGTTCACCGTGCCCGTGGCGGACACGGCCGTCTATCTCCGCTGGCTGGCCGCGCGCTTCGCCGAGCACGGCGGTGAGGTGGAGATCGCCCGCGTCGGTCGGCTGGAGGATGTGGCGGGGGAGTTTCCGCTGGTGGTGAACTGCACCGGGCTGGGCGCGCGGGAACTGGTGGGCGACGGGCGGATGCGCGCCGTGCGCGGGCAGATCGTGCGGGTGGAGAACCCCGGCCTCTCGTCGTTCTGGCTCGACGAATACGACTCCGACGGGCTGCTGTACATCATCCCCCGCTCCACCGACTGCGTGCTCGGCGGCACCGCGGACGAGGGGGAAGAGGACACCGCGCCCGACCCCGCCGTGGCCGAACGCATCGTGCGGCGCTGCGCGGCGGCCGTGCCCGCCCTGGCCGGCGCGCGGGTGCTGGAGCATCGCGCGGGGCTGCGTCCCTGGCGCCCCGAGGTGCGGCTCCAGGCGGAGACCATCGGCGGCGCCACCATCATCCACAATTACGGCCACGGCGGCGCGGGGGTCTCCCTCTCGTGGGGGTGCGCCGGGCGCGTGGTGGAACTCGCGCGGGCCGCCGCGGGCTCCTGATGGTGGTGGGTGCGAATGCCCGAATGGCGCGGATTGGGATGTCGTTCCGCGCTGTGTAAAACGGCCGTTCATGCACTGGCGCAGTGGGGGCGGGCATAACAGATTGTCCAGTGGGAAGCACTCACCGCGAACGAACGGGTTCATGGCGGCAACGTACGAGCTCGATGCGGAGCACAGGGTGATGGTGGTCACGCTCGCCGGGGTGGTGACTGGAACCGATCTGGACGCGTTCTCGAACACGGTGAAGCAGGACCGGGCGGTCGACCCCACCTGGCCCGCGCTGGTGGACGCATCGGCGCTGAACCCGGGGGCGATCACCACCGAGATGCTGCGCGAGCGGGCCAATCGGGTGCGGACGAATCCGGTGCGCGTGGCCATCGTGGCGTCGGCGGACGCGGTGTTCGGGTTGGCCCGCATGTTTCAAATGATGAGTGAGGGACGCGGCAACCACATCGAGGTGTTCCGGGGCCGCCCCGAGGCCATGGCCTGGCTGATGTCCGGGAGCGGTGCCGCATAGGCGGCACGGGCGGCGGTTTAGGATGGTGAGATGACGAAGCGGGCGCACCGTGACCGGTGCGCCCGTTCCGCGTCTATCGTCCGCGTGACGCCGCGTCGCGCCACTCGAGCGCGGCGGCGCGCTCTTCGGCCGTGAGCGGGCCGGGAGGAGGGACGAGAAGCTCCGTGCCGGGAGGCAGCCGGCCGGGCGTGAGAAGCACGTCGCGGTTGGCCAGCCACAGCCGCGGCCACAGGCTGCCATCGCGGTACACCAGCCATGCGATGGCCGTCAGGCTCTGGTCGCCCTCGCGGATCACGTAGCTGTCGTTGGGCCAGTCCGAGAACCCCGACACGCCGCGCTCGCGCCAGGGCCGCGCCTCCGCGCGCATCGCCGCACGCTCGCGTGGGGCGGACGCCTCCGCGGGCGCGGCGGCGGCCGATGTCCGCGCCGCGGCGGGTGCCGGGCGCCCGGCCAGCCGCGGCGCGGTGGGATGCATCGGGGTGACCAGCAGGCCGGGGAGCACCGGCGAGGGACGCGGCGCGGCCGGCATCGGCGCGCCACTGGTCGCCGCTTCGCCGCCGAGCACCAGGTCGCCGCCGGCCACGATGCGCAGCGCGCGCTGCCGGGGGACGGCGCGCAGCGTCAGCTCCGTCCCGTCCCCCGGCTTGAGCGTGACGACGGTGGTCTCGCGCTCCAGCGCGTGATGCGCGGGGAGGCCGTCGCCCACCACCGTGATCGTCCAATCCCCCGGAGGCAGGTCGGAGAAGAGGAAGGCGCCCCGCGCGTCCGTCATCCGCCGGCGCCGTTCGGTGCCTCCGCGCAACTCCACCACCACGCCGCCGATGCCGTCGTCTCCATCCTCCGGGTCGGTGACGATCAGCCGTCCACTCACGCTGGCTGAGCGCGACACGCCAACCTCCACCGCGTGCGTCTCGCCACCAGCCACCTGCACCTTCAGCGCGTCGGGGCGCACCACCACGCGGCCCACGCCGGCGCTCACGGGGTCGATCTCCACCGAATAGCCGCCCGGTGGCAGGCCGATCACCGCCCAGCGGCCGGTTCCATCCGTCACCACCGCGCGGTCGCCCACGCGCACCAGCACGTCGGCCACGGGGCGGCCCGTCTCCTGGTCCACCACGCGCCCGCTCACGCCGCCCACCGCCCGGTCGCGCCCCGTGGGCACGCGCAGGGGGACGGCGTAATCGAGGTAGATGAGCGGGCGGCGGCGCCCCGGCTCGGCCCAGGGGAAGGCGCGCACCCGCAGCTTGAGCGAGTGGCCGCCGGGAAGGCGCTGCTCCACGGTGCCGTCCACCAGCCCGTCGGCGCGATCCATCCAGTCCGTGGCGCCGGCCTGCGCCAGCAGCGAGATGCGGGTGGATGCCGTCGGCTGCACCGTGGCGCTCACGTTGGCGGCGATGCGCTCCTGCCCGGCGCCCGTCTCCACGCTGGTCCCCGTGGTCCGCTCGATCCCGGCTGAGACGGGCTGCCCGGCGATCGTCCCGCCCGCGCGGAGCCACGTCCGCCGGTACGGCGATTCCGCGCCCGTCCGGTCGTCCTCCACTCGCCCCGCCTCGCCTCCCACGCCCCAGATCCACCGTTTCGCCCGCACCGTCGCCGCCGCGTACCACGTGTCCGCGCGACGGGCGAAGGTGCCGACGGGCGACTCGCCCGCGCGCTCGCGGACGCGGCGCTCCAGCGTCAGCACGTCGCGCAGGGTGACGCCGCCGGAGATGGTGGTGGCGCGCAGCTCGGTGCCGGGGAGCACCAGGCCCAGCGTGTCCTGGCGCCGCTCCCGGTCGTACGTCCCGCGCACGGCGAGCCACGTGGAGGGACGCGCACCGGCATTCGCCTGCAGCAGCGAGCGCCCGCGCTGCTCGCCGGGAAAGTCGCGATCCGCCGCGACGGCGCGCGCATCCACCCATGCGTTCGGGCGGCTGGCGCGGACGTGCCCGTACGCCGCGCGCGCATCGCCGGATGCGCCGTACTCCGCGTCCGCCATCATGCTGCGGGCGGGCTGCACGCGGCCGCGCAGCGACAGCGCATTTCCATCCCCCGAAGACGCGTAGTTGGCCGAGACTGACGCGGCCGGCCCGCCGATCCCGATCGTCCCCGCGGTGACGCGTTGGGCACTGGGGACGAAACGATTGCGCGCGGAGAAGCCTTCCACCCACACCCGGCCGGCGTTCACCCGTCCCCCCGCGCCGTACCCCGACCGCCCCGGTGTGGTGAGCGGCGAGAGGGACCAGAACTGGTCGCCCAGCCGCACCTCGCCGCGGCGGGTGCGGATGGCGAGCGAAAGCTGCTCCTGCTCGCCAAACTGCGGCGCGGCGGCGCCCCGGCCGCGGTAGAACAGGTCCACGCGCGGCCCGCCCGGCATCACCGGACCCGACGCATACACCTCCGCCGGAACGCCGCCGCCGCGCCCGTCCGCGCCCGAGCTGGCGCGGAGCGCCACGCGCACGGGGAGCGCGTATGCGGTCTGCGACGCTCGCGCGCTCCGCGACACCAGTTCCACCCGCGCCGTGGCCGAGGCGGATACGCCGTCGCCGCTGGCGGTCAGCGTCACGCGGTGGCTGGGCGCGGCAGCGGAGGTGGCCGTGGCGACGGCGACGCGCACGATCCGGCTCTCGCCCGCGGCCAGATCCAGCACGCGCACGTCCGGCCGCGCGGCGAACCCCAGCGTTCCCGTGGCGGCGATGCGAAGGGACGCGCGGCCGTTTCCGCGGTTCATCACCCGAAAGCCCACGCGGTACTCCACGCCGGTGACGGCAAAGCGCGGCGCTTCCTCGACCGTGACATCCAGCGCGCGGCGGGGCTGCACGGCCACAATGACGCTGTCGGCGGCGGAGGTGGAGCCGGCGCGCAGACGGTAGCGCACCACGTACGTCCCCGCCGCGGCGGAACGGGGGACCACGGTGGCGACGAGGCGGACGGCGGACGCGCCGCGCTCCACCGGCGCGTTGGCGTCGGAGGAGAGCGAGGGCCAGCCGCGCGGGAGGAGGACGTCGGCGACGGCGGGGGAGGGGGATGGGTTGGCGACGCGGAAGGCGGCGGTGAGCGGCGCGCCGGGGCCGGCCGTGACGCGCGGCGGCCCCACCCGCCCCACCGTGGGCGCCTGGGCGGCCAGCACGGCGGGGAGGAGCGGGGCGATGAACAGCGTGGCGAACGGCCGACGGTGCATCTACGCGGAGCTTACAGCTTGAGCCGGTACTGCGCGCCGAACACCTGGTCGCCGCCCGCGTCGGCCACGATGAGCGCCTGGTAGGTGCCGGGGGGGACGGAGCCCAGCTCGAACGTCTGGCGCAGCGAGGTGCCGGGGTACAGCAGGCCGCGGCGGCTGGTGAAGGCGCCCGCCCTGTTCCCGGCCTCGTCGAACAGCTCCACGCGGATCTCGGGGCGGTACGCCACGTCGCCCGCGTTCGCCACGTCCACCTCCAGCACCTTCCCCGCGCCCGCCGCGTACGCCCGCGCGCTGGCGAAGCGCACCTGCGGCGCGTCGGCGCCGATCGTCGTCGCGATCTGCACGGCGTAGCGGATGGAGGGCTGCACGCCCATCCGCACCCGCGCCGCCGGGGCCGCGGCGGTGGACTCAGGGCTGCCGTGGGCGATCCCCTCCACCATCAGCAGGCTCCAGAAGGTGCCGTGCAGCGCCGCGCCCGCGGGCACCGTGACCGTGTAGCCCACGGTGGCCTCGCCGCCCGGCGCGATGCGCACCTGGCTGGGGGTGAAGGCGATCCACCGCGCGCTGCTGCGCGGGAGCGAGCCCGGCGCGGCGTATTGGGTGCGGCCGTCGGCGGCGAACGAGTAGTCGCTCAGGTACACGCGCGCCTCCTCGGCCTGCCGCCCCTCGTTGCGCAGGCGGATGGTGCCCGAATACGTCTCGCCGGGCTGTACCGCGCGCTCTTCCACGCCGTTGCCCAGCACGGTGATCTGCGCGGCGGCCGGGGCGGCGAGCGCGGCCAGGGAAAGGACGAGGGGGACGATTCGCTGGATCATGTTGCGGTTGCTGCGGAAAGCGGAAAGAAAACCGCGGGCGCGGCGGAACGGATCCGCCGCGCCCGCGAAACGGCCGCGCGGCTCAGGCGCCGGCGACGATGGTGTAGGTCACGGTGCGGGTGCCGGCGGCGACCACGCCCGCGGCGGCGGTGGCCTGCAGCGTGTACGTCACGCCCAGCCCCGAGGCGTTGGCGGTGCTCACGCCGGTCACCACATCCACGGCGGTGGTGCCCAGTTCCACCGAGCCGGCGCTGGTGCCGCCCGACGGCGCGGCCAGGCTCACCGAGAGCGAGGTGCCGCTGGGCATGTCGCTGTCGAGCCCCGCGGTGATCTTGCGGTTGGTCTCGTTGGTGGTGATGGCGTAGGTGGCGTTGGCGGTGACGCTAGTGGGCGCGCCGCCGGCGGTTGCCGTGCTGATCACCAGCGACGGGCTGCCGCTGAAGGTGATCTGATTGATGGCCTGCACCTCGAACGACACGTCCTGCGTGGCCTGCTGCGCCGCGGCCTTCCCGGCCGAAAGGGCGACGATCGCGAGCGCCGGAACGGCGAACCGGATGATCTTCATGGGTCTCTCGTACTTCCTGGAGGGGTTGGATGAGTTTCGCCCGGGCGGGGCGGGATCGACTGGCCGGGCCAGCGCCGCCCGTCCTCCAAGGCAGGGTGCGGACCACCTCCCTCCATCACATCCAAGTTGTTGCAGAGAAGTGAGATAGATGGCTTTGGCGGGCGGGCGGGGTATCAGCGGAACGTCTGATAGATGGACGCGGAAGCCGTTGCAGACTTTGGATTTGCGTGTGACGGCGGGGGATTTTGCGGACTGTCGGATTTCTCGACAGCGACGGGGCCTGTCTCACTGCGTGCCGTTCGGACAAGACGGTCGATGACGACGCTCAGGTGTGCTTCTTCTGCGACGGATAGACCTCGTGCTCCGGGTCCCACCAGAGGAAGCTGAGGACGTGCTCGCCGCGGACGCCGTAGATCCGGCGGCGCCCCGTGACGCGGAGGGAGAACAGGGAGGAGGTGTCGTCGTGCTTCAGCGCCTGAAGGCGGTCGCGCGGTGGTTTCGAGCAGCCCGCCACGTCCACGAAATGATGCTCGCCGCCTTCGATCTCGCCCCACGTCATCGACTCGAGCTGCTTCAGCCGCTGCGGCACCTGGGCAAGGTCGCTCCCCGCGAGCGCGCTCCAGCACCACGGCCCGCCGATGTCGACGATGCGGAACGCCCAGAGTGGCGTGCGGCGGAGCACGCTCGGTGCCTCGCCCCGCGCGCGCTTCTCGCCCGGATCGCCAAACGCGGACCGGGGCGCCTTGCGGTCGCCCCGGTCGAAGGCCGAATGCGGATGCTTGTTCTTTCCCATCCCGGCGCTCAGAGGCTGCTGTAGTACTCCATCATGGAGTCGAGCGTGATCTCGGCGTTTCCGCGCTCACCCTCGGGAAGGCCGGCGCGTGCCCGCTTCCACGGGTCTTCGCTGTGCGTCCAGTCGCTGAGCACCTGGGCGTTGCGGTTGCCGTAGTAGTCCAGCACGGCATCCACGGTCTCGCGGTCGTCGGGGCCGAGTTGCGCCGCATTTCCGCGCGGCCACCCCCGCACGTCGAACTGGCCGCGGTGCTCGCGGTACAGCTCGGGCACCACCGGCCCGTGCGCCCACGCCTCGATGCGCTCGCCGAACAGCGGCCGGTCTTCCCACACCAGCGACCAGGCCTGCGCGTAGTACACCAGCTTCTGGAGCTTCATGGCCGACATGAGCCCCTGCTTCTCCACGATGTACGCCGCCACGTCGTGCGCGGAAACCATCCTCGCCCTCCCGAACAAGTAACGCCGAACGCATCCCGAATGGCTGAAGCTAACCGAACAAAATGCTGCCGTCAAGCTTTGTCCATTTCTGGCTACTTCCCGGAGGTGCTCGACAGCTTCTCCGGCTGCTCGGGCACCATGAGCGTCAGGCGGCCCGGGGCGAAGGCGTACTCGAAGCGGCGGGCCGACACCGGCTCGCCGTCGGCGTTCACCGACAGCTCGTCGTCGGCGTCGATCTGGAGCGAGGAGACCTTCCGGTAGGTGACGCGCGGGTGGTCCACGTGGCGGCCGGCGCGGATCTGCGGGGCCACGCGCGCGAACTCCAGGTGGCCCATGTGCTCGATGATGCACACGTCCAGCAGCCGGTCGTCCATCTCGGCGTTCGCGGTGATGTGGATCCCGCCGCCGGTGCGCCGCGCGTTCCCCACCGCGAACACCAGGAACTCGCCGTCGTGCAGCGTTTCACCGCCCGCGGTGAAGCGGGCGCGCGAAGGCTCCAGCCGCACGAACTTGCGCACCCCCGTCACCACGTACGCCACGGGACCCAGCACGCTCTTGAGCGTGGTGGACGAATCCTCCGTCGCCTCCGCGCCGAAGCCGCCGGTGGAGACGTTCAGGAAGCAGCGTCCGTTCACCGTGGGCACGTCCACGCTGAACGGCACCCCCGCCACCGCCACGGCCAGCGCCGCCTCGGGGTCACCGATGGGGATGCCGAGCCCGCTCGCCAGGTCGTTGGCGGTCCCCAGCGGCAGGACGGCAAGCCGGGGCGCCGAGCCCGCGCCGGGCTCGCCGCCCAGCACCAGCCCGTTCACCACCTCGTTCACCGTCCCGTCTCCTCCCGCCGCCACCACCAGGTCCACCCCGGCGTCCGCCGCGTCGCGGGCGAAGCGGGCGGCGTCGCCCTGCTCGAAGGTGACGCGCGGCATCACCTGGTGCCCGGCGTCGCGCAGCTTGACGATGCCGCCGCGCACCTCATCTACCGAGCTGGGTTTTACGATCAACACGATCCGCACGCAGATCCTCGCTCTCCACGGTGGGGTGGGATGCGACCAGGTGCGCCGTTGCATCGCATCGCGGATCGACGTGGATGACGCGCGAAAATGCGACTGAAGTTGCGGCTACAACGGCACACCGTCCGCCTTCGCGGACTTCAACGGCGCTTTCGAGGCAACATCCCAGCCAAGAGAGGGACCCGGGGGCGCTGCGCACGGCGCTGTCATTTCCGAAGCGAGCCGCAGTGCTCCCCCTCCCCCGCGGAGCGCGGGGAGGGCGCCGGGGGTAGGGGGCCGCCGCGGCATGCGCTCAATCCCCAGAATCCCCCACAATCTCCCCCACTTTGCCCCACCCGATCCCGCCCACGCACGGGAATCAAGCAGTTCCGTACTCCGTACCCCGTACTCTCGTACTGCATTCTTCGGCGTATCTTCGCCTTGACGCGCCGAAAACCCTCGTTAGCTTGGGTCGCGGTGGGGAAGAGTGGGGCATTGTGGGGAACCGAGGGGCGAAAGCCCTCCGAGGGGTGATGACTGGGTACCTCGGCAGCTTCGAGCACCGGATCGATGAAAAGGATCGGCTCAGCCTTCCCGCGCAGTTCCGGCGGGAGAGCGCGGAGCAGACCCTGGTGCTGGTGCACGCGTTTCCCGAGAGCCTGACCCTCTACCCCGAGGACAGCTGGGCGCAGGTGCAGGAGCGGCTTCGCGAGATGATGCGCCTGAACCCGGCGGCGCGGCCGTACGTGCTGGGCGTGACCGCCAACGCGGTGGAGGTGGCCCCCGACAAGCAGGGGCGCATCCTGGTGCCGCGGCGGCTGCAGGAGGCGGTGGGGATCAAGGGGCCCACGCTGGTCGTGGGCGCCATCGACCGCATCGAACTGTGGGATCCGGAGCGCTTCCGCGCGGCCACCGCCGCGCCCCCGGCCGACGCCGAGCGCTTCGTGCACCAGATCTTTGGCTGAGAACGGAAACCCCGCGGAGGCGACATGATCCACACCGCCACGCCCCAGCAGCCGCGCCGCGCCGAACAGCGCGCCACGCCCTGCGCGCTGGACCGCCACATGGGCCCGTTCGAGGCCATCCCCGAGCTGGACGGCTGGCTCGGCGCCGACTGGTGCCTGTGCCGCGCCTGCCGCAGCACGCTCACCACGTGGACGGCGCTCAGGCAGCGGAGCGCGGCCTGATGGACTACGCCTCCGCCTATCACGCGCCGGTGATGGTGGAGGAGGTGATGAGCTTCCTGCGTCCCGAGCGCGGCGGCGTGTTCCTGGACGGAACGCTGGGCGGCGGCGGGCACGCCGAGGCCCTGCTGGAGCGCGGCCCACAGGCGCGCCTGATCGGCGTCGACCGCGACCCCGACGCGCTGACGGAGGCCGGGAAGCGGCTGGAGCGCTTCGGCGACCGCGTCCGCCTGGTGAAGTCGCCCTTCGGCGAGGCGGTGGAGGCGGCCGGAGTTGAAGAGGGAACGCTGGATGGCGTGCTGCTGGACCTGGGGATCAGCTCGCACCAGATCGACGAGGCGGCCCGCGGGTTCACCTTTCGCCCCGGCGCCCCGCTGGACATGCGGATGACGCAGGCCACGGCGAGCGAGCCGAGCGCGGCCGACCTGCTGAACGAGATGGACGAGGCCGGGCTGGCCACCGTGTTCTGGAAGTACGGCGAGGAGAAGCGCTCGCGGATGCTGGCGCGGGTGATCACCGAGATGCGGGCCCGCAGGCCGTTCGCGGTGAGCGACGACCTGGCCGAGGCGGTGGGGCGGGCGATGCCGCGCAGCGACGCGGGCGACCTTGCCCGCATCTTCCAGGCGCTGCGCATCGCGGTGAACGGCGAGATCGAGCAGCTGGAGACGGCGCTGTCGAAGTTCCGCGACGCCCTTGCCCCCGGCGGGGTGTTCGCGATCCTGAGCTACCATTCGCTCGAGGACCGGCTGGTGAAGAACGCCTTCCGCGACTGGAGCCGCGCGTGCACCTGCCCTCCGGGGCTTCCCGTGTGTGTTTGCGGAGGTGTGCCGCGGGGGGAGACTCTGGCGCGGAAGGCGGTCACCGCCTCGCAGGTCGAGATCGAGCGAAACGTGCGCGCCCGCAGCGCCCGGCTGCGTGCCTGGAGGCACGCGTGAGCCGCCGCGCCCCGGGCCCGCTCCCGTGGGAGTCGCCGCGCGCCGATGCCGAGGCGCGGGGCGCCCGCCGCCGCGCGCGCCTGGCCTGGGCCGCGTATGCCGTGGTGCTGACGGCGGCGCTGGCGTCCGTCGTGTGGCGGCAGACCGTGGGCGTGGAGCGCTACCGCGAGGTGCAGGCGCTGCGCGAGGAAGCCGCCGTGGTCCGCGCCGAGCGCGACGAGCTGGTCAACCGCATCCTCACGCTCTCGCGGCGCGAGCGCATCGTGGCCTACGCGCAGACGCGCCTGGGGATGCACGTGGCGCGCGACGAAGAGGTGGTGATGCTCCCGGTCCCGGCGAGCGCGGCGCCGTCCGCCCCCGCGTCCGCGGATACGGGCGAGGTGAGGCCGTGAGCGCGCGCGCCGACCGCCCGGGCGAGATCCCCACCGACGCGCGGCTGGCGCTCCGCCGCCGCGGGGTGCTGGTCTCGGTGGGTCTCGCCTCGCTGCTGATCGTGGGCCGCGCGGTGCAGCTGCAGGGGTTCGAGGGCGACCGCTGGCGCGAGGAAGCCCGCCGCCAGCAGCAGGCCACCGCCCCGCTCCCCGCCCGCCGCGGCGCCATCTACGACCGCGACGGCGTGCCGCTGGCGCTCACGCGCGAGACCTTCGCCGTCTCCATCGCCCCGCGCGAGGTGCGCGACCGCGGCGAGGCCGTCCGCCGGCTGATGCGCGGCCTGGGGATGACGCGCGCCGCCGCGCGCCGGGCCACGGACCCGAAGCTCCGCTGGGTGGTGCTCCCCGGCCGCTTCAGCGTGGAGCAGCGGCGGGCGTTGGGCGACGCGCGCGGCCTCTACGTGGAGCGCAAGCTGGAGCGCTTCTACCCACAGGGTGATGTCGGTCGCGAAGTCCTCGGGGGAGTATCGGGCGACGGACGGGCGCAGGGCGGGATCGAGCAGGCGATGGATTCGCTCCTGCGCGGCAGCGACGGCTTCAGCGTGATGCGGCGTGACGCGCACGGGCGCAAGGAGGCGTCGCTCAGCCTTCCCGCCGTGCAGCCGCACGACGGCGACGACGTGGTGCTCACCATCGACTTCGACCTGCAGGAGATCGCCGACGCGGCGCTGACCGAGCAGGTGCGCGCCACTCGCGCCGCCGGCGGCGACCTGATCCTGGCCGACCCGCGCACCGGCGAGATCCTGGCCGCGGTGAGCAAGCGCGGCGGCTCGCGCGACCTGTCGGCCTTCATCGAGCCGTACGAGCCGGGGTCCATCGCCAAGCCGTTCTTCGTCGCCAGCCTGTTGGCGAAAGGCCGCGCGGCGCTGACCGACCAGGTGTTCGCCGAGAACGGCAGCTGGACGATGCCCAACGGGCGCACGGTGACCGACGTCCATCCGTACGGACAGATCACGCTGCGCGACGGGCTGCGCGTGAGCAGCAACATCGTGATGAGCAAGTTCGCCGACCGCCTCCCGCAGGCCGATCAGTACGCCTTCCTGCGCGACTTCGGCTTCGGCACGCCTACCGGCGTCGAGTATCCGGTGGAATCGGGTGGACGGTTGCCGCGGCCGGACCGCTGGAGCCCGTTCACGCCCGCCTCGCTGGCCATGGGCTACGAGCTGTCGGTCACGCCGATCCAGATGGCGATGGCGTACGGGGCCCTGGCCAACGGGGGCGTGCTGATGGAGCCCCGGCTGCTGCGCGAGGTGCGCGGCGCGAATGGGACGGTGGTCGACCGGCGCGAGCCGCGGAAGGTGCGGCGCGTGATCCCCGAAACGGTGGCCCTCGCCCTCCGCGACGTCCTGGTCGAGGTGGTGGCCGACGGGACGGCGACCAAGGCGCAGCTCTCCACCTTCGAGGTGGCGGGGAAGACGGGAACCAGCCGCCGGACGGGCGCCGGGGGGCGGTACGAGGCGGGGCAGTACAACTCCTCCTTCGTCGGCTTCTTCCCCGCGCAGGCGCCGCAGCTGGTGATCTACGTGAAGCTCGACCGGCCGCAGGGCGACTACTACGGCGGCCTGACCGCCGCGCCGGTCACGCGGGCCACGCTGCAGGCCATTTTGGCCGCGCGCTCGCCCTCGCTGGACCGCCGCGCGCTGCTGGCCATGCGCACGCACGGCCAGGCGCCCGCCGCGGCCGCGCCCCAGGCGGCGGCGGACGAGCCGGCGGTGGGCGGGCGCGAGGGGACCTACGTCTTCCTCGACAACCGCGCTCCCGCCGCGCCGCGCGACGACCGCGCGCCGGTGCCGGTGCCCGAGCTGGCCGGCCTCCCGCTGCGCGACGCCGCGCGCCGCCTGCACGCGCTGGGCTTCCACGTGCGCATCCAGGGCGGCGGCG
>DASSJS010000011.1:0-9370 GCA_035691085.1 Longimicrobium sp. | reverse complement strand
CACCACGTATAAGGCTGGGACCCATATACCCGTTTCACCAGACCTGCTGGGCCGCGCGACCGCCACGGTTGCGTGAACCCGCTCGTTCCGCAGGAACGACTCGAGTGCCGCCGAGTCTACGTTGAACCCAACAACCGAGATCTCTATGCGGGACCCGAAGCGGTTCCTAAGTTGGCGGAGTTCCCGGGCAGAGTTTCGACACCGCAGCAGTTCACGACCGTCGAGTGCCCAAGTGACTCTCACGGCTGTGTCCACTGATGCTGCGAGGAGTTGAGGTGCTGCGCTCCCCATCGCGAGCGCACGAACCGGCGGATGGTGCCCATGGCAGGCACACAGAAGGAGAACACCCGCTGCCGCGCGTCTCATTGCGGCCCCGCCAACGTCGCAATCGACCACTCGTTGGGAGCATCCGCTCCAGGCCTGACGAATACCAGCGAGTCTTGCGCAGTGAGCGCGAGGAGTTTGGGCGTGTGCGATACTTCCCAGACGGGATTCCCGTCGCGGCTCATGTGCAGCAGCGAGAACAAATGGTCCGATCGTTTCTGATCGAAATACTGCACGAGGAACGAGCCGTCCTGCAGCCAGTACAGGTCGGTGGCCGCGGAGAACGACTCGATCCACGCCTGGAACCGGTCGGGTGGAGCGGCCGGGTCGAGTGGCGTCGTGAGCGGGCGAAAGCCGCGGAAGGGCACCGGGATTGCGCCGATCGGCCGTCCTCCGCGCACAAACAGGCGCACCGTGTCTTCCAGAGCGAACAGCACCGCGATTGTGTCGCCCCGGGCTGCAGCATCGGCAAACCCGGTAAACGCATATGCTCCCGAGAACCCGCGCGGTCCTTGGGGAGCCAAGTCATAGCTTCGTGAAATCCGGCTGGTGGCAAGGTTCCACTCGTGCAGGAGCGGCCCTTCCATCCGGCCACCCTTGCGGCCGATGATCACCACCACCGAATCGTCGAGCACGACCAGCTCGTAAATCGGCAGGAGCCCGGTCCGCGCTATGCTCAACACGTGGGCACCCTCTGAATCGAGCCGCGTCAGCGCGCCGCCCATGTCGGCCGTCAGGATGCTTCCGTCACGGAGCCGAACGGCACGAGTCAGGTTCTGAAACTCTCCTGGTCCCGATCCACGGCGCCCGGCCGTGCCCAGCAGGTGTCCGTCGGACGTGTAGAACCGGAGTTGCTGCTCCTGTCCGTCAGTAACGAGAAATGCACCCCGGGTATCGGGCGTTACCCGCGGCGACACGTTGATTACCGACGGGTTCTCCTCCAGTCGAACGCTGCCGTGCCACGCGAGCGCCTGTTCAATCGCAAGAAGCGGCGTGTGCGAAGTTCTCTTCGCGTCTTGGCGCCCGCAACCGCATACCAGTACGAGTGCGGCCAACACGCGCCGCATATGGACGAGCGAGAGAGAAGATGGGTGATGCGATGACATCGCCGGCAGGACGCTCAGGGACTTGAAGGCCTACAAGGATCGCCAATATGTGTTTATTCCGATCCGCGATGCAAGAAAAATCGCCGTGGGCGGTGTAGCTCTCCCAGGCGAGGATACGCACGCTGCTCGATTCGTCCGTGTCAACTCGCCCCTCGAAAACCGCAGCCTGGCGACTTGCCGGATGCCACGTGGTTCCTGCCCCCGGCCCGGTCCTTGCGCCTGCGGAGAGTAAACGGCTTCTCAGACGGACGGGGAAATGGCGACTACGAAGACGGAGACCGAGCCGGCCGCGTTCCGGCTGCCCAGCATGCGGAACCTCTCCAAGGAAGAGAGGAAGTCCGTCACCCACAGCGAGTTCTGGATCCCCGAGGCCGAGCGCGAGATCTACAAGCGCGCGCTCGCCGCCCTCAACGCGGCCGGGGTGCCCTACGTGGTGGCCGGCGCCTACGCCATCTACGAGCACACCGGCATCTACCGGCAGACCAAGGACCTGGACCTGTTCTGCGAGCCGAGCGCCGTGGCGCAGTGCATGGAGGTGCTCAAGGGCGCGGGGTTCCGCACCCGCCTGGAGCAGGCGCACTGGCTGGCCAAGGCTCTCGACGACCCGTACTTCATCGACATCATCTACGGGATGGGGAACGGGCTGGCGCTGATCGACGAGGACTGGTACCGCTACAGCAAGCCGGCCATCCTGGCCGCCACCCCCGTGCGGGTGGCGCCACCCGAGGAGCTGATCTGGCACCGGCTGTTCATCAGCGAGCGGCACCGGCAGGACATGGCCGACATCGCCCACCTGCTGCTCACCCACGGCCACCAGCTCGACTGGAACCGCCTGCTGGCCAAGACCGGCGAGCACTGGCCGCTGCTGCTGGCCCAGATCCAGACCTTCCGCTACGTGTATCCCGGGTACCACCAGCAGGTGCCGAACTGGGTGCTGAAGGAGCTGGTGGGCCGCGCCGGCCGCGACGCCCTGGTCGACACCGAGGGCGACCGCGAGCACGACACCACGCGCGGCACGCTGATCTCGCGCTTCTCGTTCGCCATCGACGTGAACGAGTGGGGCTTCCGCGACCTGCGCCAGGAGTACACCGAGCGGATGCGCGCGCACCCCCAGATCGTGGCGCTGAAGGCGAGCCAGGTGTGGGACGAGGTGGCCAGCCACGAGGAACAGGCCGCGGGCGAGGCGGTGCCCGGGCCCGGCGCCCAGAACCAGCCGGAGGACGACCAGGGATGACGGACGGGGGCGGGCCGGCCCGCGCGGCCGGCACACGGCAGGGCGGGCGCCGGCGCGAAGACCGCCGGCGCGAGGGCGTGGTGCGCGTGGCCGCGGTGGGCGACTTCCACTGCGGCGAGGAAGACGTGGGGCGCTACCGCGAGGCGTTCGCGCGCGTGAACGACGAGGCCGACGTGCTGCTGCTGGCCGGCGACCTCACGCGCCGCGGCACCCCGGCCGAGTTCCGCGTGGTGGCCAACGAGCTGGCCGACGTGCGCATCCCCATCCTGACCGTGCTGGGCAACCACGACCACGAGAGCCACGACGCCGAGACGGGGCTGGGCATCCTGCGCGAGCGCGGCGTGCACCTGCTGGACGGCGAGCCCTTCGAGCTGAACGCGCAGGTGGGCTTCGCGGGGGTGAAGGGCTTCATCGGCGGGTTCGGGCGGTTCACGCTCACCGCCTTCGGCGAGGCCGAGACCAAGCAGATCGTGAGCACCACGCTGGAAGAGGTGCAGCGGCTGGAGTTCGCGCTGCGGCGGCTGTCCACGCCGGTGCGGGTGGTGCTGCTGCACTACGCGCCGATCGCCGACACGGTGATGGGCGAGCCCGAGCAGATCTTCCCCTTCCTGGGCAACGACCGCCTGGTGGAGCCCATCGACCGCTTCCGGGCGGCGGCGGTGTTCCACGGCCACGCGCACCACGGCACCTTCGCGGGGAAAACGCCGGGCGGCGTGCCGGTGTTCAACGTGAGCCACGTGCTGCTGCGCGCCGCCGGCGCCGGCGACATGTACTTCCTGTACGACGTCGCCGTTCCCAGCGACGACGCGGCCGCGGCCGAGCCCGAGGCCACGCCGATGGGCGCGGGGGCAACGGCGGGCGCGGGGGATTGATCCGGGGATCGAGCGAACGCGAGAACCGGCGCGGCATCGAACGGGCGCGGGTAAAGAACGACGGGGTGCGCGGCATGAGCCGGGCACCCCGATCGTTTGATCCGGATCATCACCAGGGCCGCCCCCAGGCGGATGAATCCGCGGCAACAACGGCCCGAAGTCCGCCTTCGCGGACTCCCACACAGCCACCCACGCGCCAGATCAAACACTTCGGCAGAAGTGCTCCCCTCCACCCGCGCAGCGGGGGGAGGGGCCGGGGGAGGGGGGCCGCCGCGGCCGCTCCAACACCCGTCGTAACGCCTCCTCATCAACCAGCTTTTCCTACCCCCACTTCTCCAGGAACCGCATCAGCGCGGCCTCTTCGGGATAGAAGCGGCCGGGGTTCTGGTCGTCGGGACGGGGCGCCTCGCGCATCAGGGGGGCGATGGTCTTGCCCTGCAGGTAGCGCTCGAACACGGCGGGGTGGATGTAGGCGCTGCGGCAGACGGAGGGGGTGTTTCCCAGCTCGGTCGACACCAGCTTGCAGACGAGGACCACGTTCTTCTTCGCCTCGGCTTCGCTTTTCGCGGGGCCAAGGTCGGCCAGGATGGTGGCGGCACGCACGGTGCCGCCCCAGGTGCGGATGTCCTTGCTGGTGTAGCGCTCGCCCACGATCTCCTTCAGGTAGCGGTTCACGTCCGCCGCCGTCACCGGCCGCACCTTTCCCTCCTCGTCCACGTACTTGAACAGCCGCGCGCCGGGAAGCTTCAGCACCTCGTGGATCACCTCCACCAGCGGCGTGTCGGCCACCACGCGGCGGTTGTCGATGGACTTCTTCCCCACGTAGCGGAAGAAGAGGTCGGTGCCCTCCACGCGCAGGTTCTTCTTGCGCAGCGTGGCGATGCCGAAGGTCTTGTTCTGCACCGCGTACTTCTCGCTGCCCACGCGGAAGAAGCCGCGCTGCATCAGGCGGACGATCAGCGCCAGCACGCGCTCGCGGCCCACGCCGGGCTGCTTCAGGTGCCGCTCGGTGGCCTCGCGCAGGCGCGGAAGGTCGTGCGCGTACTGCAGCACGCGGCGGTACTTCCGCTTGGCTCCCTTCGCCACGAAGTCGGGGTGGTAGCGGTACTGCTTGCGCCCCGCGGCGTCGTACCCCCACGCCTGCACCTTGGCGTGGTCGTCGGCGGCGATGTGCACATCCGTCCACGCGGGCGGGATGGCGAGCTTGCGGATGCGCTCCAGCGCGGGCGCCAGGCGCAGCGGCTTGCCGTCCGCGCGTAGATAGGCGAACCCGTGCTCGGGGTCACCGCGCCGCAGCCACCACCGCTCCGCAGCCTTCCGCCTCGTCGCCGTCTTCTTCTTCGCCGTCGTGCTCTCCATGCGCACACTCCGATACAAGGAGCGTTCCGGAGGCGGCAGAATGGAGGATCGAGCGGGCGTCAACGACGTGGATGGGCGTCTTGAACAGGCGATGGAGCATGCCGCGGCGGCCCCCCTCCCCCGCTCCGCTGGGTGAGGGCGAGCACTACGGGTTCGATTGGGGCAACGAAATGGGGACGCGGAAGATGGCCTTCCGCGTCCCCGTTTCGCGTCCGCTGGGAGGAGGTGCGTCAGCGGCCGCGGCGCAGGGTGATGTCGCCGCTGACGGTGGTCACGCTCAGCTCGGGGCCGCCGCGGCCCAGGTGGGCGCGCATGTTGTGGCCCACGCGCACGCGCGGCCAGCCGCCCCGGTCGTCATCGTCGCCGCGCCCGCGGCGGCCCTCGATGGTGAGCGGGAAGTCGCTCTCGATCTCGCCCGAAAGGGTGCGCGCCTGGAAGTCGGCATCGGTGCCGGCGGGGAGCTCCAGCGTCACGTTGCCGCTCACCGAGCGGAACTCCAGCCCGTCGCCGGGGATGCGGCCCAGCGAGGCGAACACGTCGCCGCTCACGGAGTTGGCCCGCACCTCGGCCGAGCTGGATACGTGCACGTCGCCGCTCACGCTGGCGGCGTCCACCGGGCCGCGCAGGCCGCGCACGTCCACGTCGCCGCTCACGCTGCGCGCCGCGAGCCGTACCCCCGCCGGCACGCGCACGGTGAACTCCACGTCGGCGTCGCCGTCACGCACGTTCATGCCGCGGTGCTGGTTGCAGGCGTCGCGCGGCTCGCGCGAATCATCATCGTCGTCATTGTCGTGGCGCCACCAGCGGCCACCGCCGTCATCACCGCCGGTGTACAGGGTGCAGATCACCACGCGGTTCTCGCGGCGCACCATCTCCACCCGCACGCGCTCGGAGCGGCCGCCGCGCGGGTGCGCCGTCACGCTCACCTGGCCGTCGGTGGACGGCTCCGCGCGGATCTCGCCCTTGATGTTGCGGATCTCCAGCGTCTGGCCGGCGGCAAGGCGGCCGTTCCAGCGAAAGTCCTGCTGCGCATTCGCGGTCTGCGCCGCGGCGGTAACGATCGTCGCCGCGAGGGCGGCGTTCAGGATGCGGGTCATGGGGGACCTGTCCAGTCTGCGATGGGAGGGTCGGGTGCGCCCGGCTCGCTGCCCGGCGCTTGGTGGCTCGCACGATAGGACGCACGGGAGTGGCGGAGAGTTTGAATCAGCCGGCAGAGTCCCGAGTGCTCAAGTCCGCTGTTCCCTGTTCCCTGTTCCCTGTTCCCTGTTCCCTGTTCCCTGTTCCCTGTTCCGCCACAGTGCCATACGCGCCACGAGCGGGAGGGCGGAGTTCGCACGCTGGGCGCGCGCGGAGGATCATTCGGCGAATTTCCATTGTCGGCGATTTATCGAGAAAGTACTTGATCCTGAAGGATTTTTCCCGAATTCCCATACGTTTTGAACAGCAGCCAAATGGTTGTGGCAACACACATTTCGTGCTGGTTGTTCGTTGACGGATCCAAGTAGGTCTGGTTATGGTTGTGGCCCGCGATCCAAGGCCGCGGGACGAAGTGCCCCCAGAACGATTCCACCCGACTTGCGCGCGGACTTTTGACCGCGACAACCGCACGGCGGCGGCCCGGACCGCCGCGCGGTCTCTTCATCCGGCAAACCCTCACCCAGGAGTTGTACCATGGTCCTCCAGCCCTATCCGTGGGAGCCCACCGGTTGTCAGGCCTGCTGCTCGGGCGAGCCGTTCCCGACGCCGGAGTCGGCGGACATCTCGTCCGTGTCGATGTAAGCCGCGGCTTCCGACAAAAGTCCCGGGCGGTCCCTCCGGCCCGCCCGGGCACACGTATCAGGACCCGCTCAGAACCCGCGCTCGCCGCAGTACCGGAGTGAACCCCGCATGACCGTATCGCACCTGGCCGAGCCCGCATCGGCCCACCGGCTCGACGCTCTCCCCAAGCTGGGCGTGGGCGTGCTCTTCAACCCGTCGCTGGGCGCGTTCGTGCGCGACCACGCCGGCGCGCTCGACTACCTGGCCATCATCCCCGACCGCTTCTGGAGCGACGAGGGTGCGGCCGCGGCCGAGCGCTACGACGAGCTGGAGGGATTGGTGGACCTGCTCGGCGAGGTGGCCAGGCGGCTCCCCATCATCGGGCACAGCGTGGGGCTCAGCATCGGCAGCGCCGAGCTGTTCGACCGCGGCCACGTGGAGCAGATCGCCCGGTGGCGCGAGCGTTACGCGATGCCCTGGCACAGCGACCACCTCTCGTTCATCCGCATGCCGGGGATCGACGCGCACACGCCGCTCAGCGCCGGGCTGCCGCTGGCCGTGCCGTATGACCGCGAGGTGCTGGACCTGCTGGCCGAGCGCGTGGAATACGTGCAGGCCCGCATCCCCGCCCCGTTCCTGCTGGAGAACAACGTCTACTACGTGGACCTTCCCGAGCAGGAGATGACCGAGCCCGAGTTCCTGAACGCGCTCACCGAGCGCACCGGGTGCGGGCTGCTCCTCGACGTGCACAACGTGGTGGTGAACGCCACCAACCACGGCTTCGACCCGCGCGACTTCATCTTCGCGCTGGACCTGACGCGCGTGGTGGAGCTGCACATCGCCGGCGGCAGCGAGAGCGAGGGGCTGTACACCGACTCGCACGCCGGCCCCGTGGCCGGCCGCGTGTGGGAGCTGCTCGACGACGTGGTGGCGGCGTGCCCCAACCTGTGCGGCATCACCTTCGAGTTCGACGAGAGCTGGTATCCGCACATGGGCGCCGACGGGGTGAAGGGCGAGCTGGAGCGCGCCCGCGCCGTCTGGGCGCGCCACCACTGAGGGCGGGGCGATGTCACTCCTCGGCTTTCAGCGCGCCATGGCCGACCTGGCCGCCAGCCCCGACCTGTGCCGCGCCGCGCGCGCCGACGCCCGGGCGGCGCTGGCGGGGTACGACCTGACCCCGCTGGAGCACCGCCGCGTGGCCTCGGCCGCGGCGCAGCGGGGGATGATCATCAACTGCCGGCTGCACCGCTCCAACCGCAGCTCCACCATCCTCACCCTGCTGCGCGGCACCGTGCACCTGCTGGGGAAGGAGCTGCGCGCCACGGCCGACCGTTTCTGGGCCGCCTACCCCACCCCCGACTTCACCACCCGCCGCGAGATCCGCCGCTTTGCCGGCTGGCTGGTGGACGAGGTGCGGGCGGGGCGCATCGACTCGCCGTTCCTGGCCGAGATCGTGGAGTGGGAGCTGGCGCAGTATGAGCTGGGGATGATCGCGCCGCGGCGGACGAAGGCGAAGCTGGCGGAAATCGCCGAGCGCTGGCCCGACGGCCCGCTGGCGCTGCACCCGATGGTGCGCGTGGCGGCCTTCCGCCACGACCCCGCGGTGATCCTGCAGCGCGCCTTCCAGAAACACCCGCTCCCGTGGGACAACGTGCCCACCGGCGAGTTCTACCTGCTGCTGGATGCCCGCGAGGGCCGCGAGGTGATCCCGATGGACGTGGATACCGGCCGCGCGCTCCTCGCCATCCAGAACGGCGGCCCCATCCCCGGCGAGCACCGCGACGAGTTCCTCGCCGAAGGCCTCCTCGTCCGCACCGCCCCTGAGGACGCGAAGGCATCGGCGGACGTGGACGCGACGGAACCCGAGCTCGCCGGCATCGCGTAGCGTCGATCATCGCCAGACAGCCGAAGGGCCCCGCGGACACATCGTCCCCGGGGCCCTTCGCTTCTACTGGATCACCCTTCCGCGCGCCATCACATCGTCGGATCGATGCGCTCACGATCTCTGGATCGAGCCGGGACGCCGTTGGCCCGACAGGGAAACGAAGCACCGCGATGATCGGCGCCCCAGCCGCGATAGCTGCGCGTGTCGAGATGAAAACGCCGGCCGCCATAGATTCCAAGGCCAATCCCGGCGTGTGCGCCTTCTCGCTGGTGAATGGCGCACAATGTGGAAATCAAACGCTCACGCGTGACCGCGCGGTCCACGGGAAGCAGATCGATGGCATAAAATCCCTTGTGTGCACTGGCCGGCGCCCCGCCCACGCAGGCATTGAACGCCGGATCGCGATAGGCCGAGACGACCCGCACATCACCAATCGCCGGCTCTACGTGATCGCGGATGAAGCGCAGCACCGGGACAATGTTCGGCCAGTCCCTGCTGGGTGGGGCGACAAAGGGCTCGACGAGGCACTTCGGTTTCAAACGGTCGGCGATCCACAGATCGTACGCAGGAACGACGTCTCCCACGCCAGCGGCGCTCAGCATCGTCTCGAATCGAGCAAAGGCTTCGGCCCTGGCGGGGGCCTCATTGCTCCACCGGCGGAACTCGGCCTCGGTCGCCACGGGACTGGGCGCCGCGACACACCCTCCCGCGAGCGCCGCGAGCAACAACACCCATCGGGACACTCGGCGGTCGCGCATCAAATCCCCGTGGTTCAAGCCACTCCACGTACCGCTCGAGCTACATCGGGCAATGACGCCTCAGCCGTTCCGCC
>DASSJS010000010.1:0-3390 GCA_035691085.1 Longimicrobium sp. | reverse complement strand
CGCGCGAGCAGCGTCGGGCGGCGGGGGCGCGGCCAGGAGGCGAGCGCGCCGGCCCGGCGGGTGCCGGACCGGCGCACGGGAGCACCGTCGTGGCCGCCCGGCCATTCATCGCGGACGATGCGTTCCGGGGGGCTTCAGGCGAGATCCGCCATCCCATGCGGAAGACACCCCACGCCCACGGCTTCCCATCGTTGATGCGTCCAGGAACGCGGGGGGCCTCCGCCACGGCCGCTCACGGCCTCGTCACCCCCCGCACCACGACGATGGCGGCGACCGCTTCACCACGTACACGCTGCGCGAGGGCAGCCCGGGGTACGAGAACGTGACGAGCCCCGCCGTGTCGCGCGCCAGGAACGTCACCTCCAGCCGTTTGCCTCCGTGATACTCCCACCAGTGGTAGAAGACGCCCGAGATACTGAAGCGGGCTTCCTGGGTGCGGAGCCGGTCCGCGCCGCTGGCCACGCGCGGAACCACCCCCGAGGCGTTCCCCTCGCCGTCCAGCAGCGCCGCTCCCACCGTGTAGCCGAAGCGGGGGCAGAAATACGGCATCTCCTCGGGAGTCGCGTTGCCCGGATAGAAGGGAACCACGATGGTATCGCCCTCCATCACCTCGCTCCACGTGTAGGAGCTGGTGGACGACTGCAGGCCGTACCCCGTCTGCCGGAACACACCAATGCGCACGGGCTCGCCCGCGACCACGGTGAGCATCCCGATGGACTGCCACACGGTGGGGGTGGTTCGGTCCAGGTACAGGACCCCGCCGTACAGCGCCGGCCAGTGCTGGGGCGTGGGGTACCCCCAGTACTCGACCACTGTCGACCGCGGCGCCCGGACCGTGAAGCTTGCCAGCCCCGAGGCATCGGTCGTCACCGACCCGCGGATCTGCGTTTGGGAGAGGCAGCACCACAATGGGCCGACCGTGTCGAACTCGAAGCCGACCGGTATCCCCTCCACCGAGCTGCCGTCGGGGCTCACGAACGACAGCTCGTACCGCACGCGGGCCCCGGCGGGGATGGTGGAAACGAACGACGGCTCGATGGAGAGCGCCACGCGGTAGCGGGCGCGGTTCACGAATACCTTCACGCTGTCGGCAACCCCTCCCATCCCGGCGTACAGGACCGTGCCGGCCGTGGCACTGGCCCGGTCCGGCGCCTCCAGGCGGATGGCGCAGCCATCGCCGCCCGGCTGATGTCGCGCGGTGAGCATCTCCGGGTCGCGCACGCTCAGCTGCAGCGGCAGGTACGGGCACAGGTTGACTCCCGCCGCGTTGCGGGCGGTGAAGCGAAGGTCCTGGGGCGCCAGCGCCCAGGTGTCCACCGTGATACTCCGGTTGACCGAGTCGCCGGGGAGCAGGGCGAAGCGCGCCACCTGGAGCCCGCCGCGCGGCTCCACCACCAGCGGAACCAGCCCGTGCGCCTTTCCGGCCCACGCGGAGATGGCCGTCTGCCCCGGCGACACGCCGGTCACCCGGCCCGCGGCATCCACCGTGGCGATCTCGGGCGCTTCGGCGCGGTAGGCGATCTCCACGCCCGTGACGGGGTTCTCACGCACGTCCAGCGCGGTGGCGGTGAGTTGCAGCGTGGAGCCCGCCTGCACGTGGGGCTCCGCCGTGCCGAAGCGAAGGTATACGGCAACGCCGCCCGGCCCCGCGGCGTCGTTGCAGGCCGTGCCCGCGGCCAACGCCGCGGCGGCGGCCACCGTCATGATGCGTGCGATCGGCATGGCGGCCTCCCGTGTTTCCGTTCCGGCGGCGCCCAACCACGCACCGCCCGGGGTGCGGCACCGCCCCCGCACCGGGCGCGGGCGGCGTGCCCCTGTCAACGATACGGCCGGGCGACGGGGGGCGGGGTGGGCAGAATCTCGCCACCCTCATCGGGCCACGCTGGTCGTTTCCGGCGGGAGGAACCCCCACACCGGCGGCAGCCGCCACGGGTGGCGGGAACGCACCGCGCTGGAACCGGCGCGGCCCCCGCCCGGGGAGGACGGAGGCCGCGCGGAGACCCGCCAGCGTGCGGGCCGCGGCCCGATGGGCCGCGCCCGCCCGCGCCGGGGTCACTGGAACACCACGTCCAGGCTGTCGGTGGCCAGCCCCGGAATGGTGGCGAAGAGCCGGACGCGCCCGCGCACCGCGCTCTGCAGGGTGACCCCCGCGTAGCAGGCGTAGTAGTCGCCCGAAGGCGGCACGTTGCCGCCGCACCACGCGTCGCTGCGCTGCTGCGCAAGGCTCAGCGTGTCGGTGAGCACGGTGTAGGTCATCTGCGGCAGCACGGCGGTGTGGTTGCCGTACACGTCGCGCCCGATCACGTACACGGTGGGCGTGCTGCCGCGCGTGGTGGTGACCGACCCGGTGGTGATCCGCGTGTACGACCAGCTGTACGGCGACAGGTACCACTCCATGGCCGTGGGCTCGCCGGCCAGCACCCGCACGTAGCCGCTCACGGTGGCCGACATCCCGGTGGGGAAGCTGGTCTGCGCGTACAGCGCGGCCGTGTTGGTGCCGCCCAGCGCGGGCGGCGGCGTCCAGGTGACCGTGGCCAGGCCCGCCGAGTCGGTCACGGTGCTGGTGGGGCTCAGCCGCCCCATCGACACCGAGAACTGCACCGCGCGCCCGGTCACCGGCACCCCCTGCGCGGTAAGGATGCGCATCCGCAGCGGCTTGGCCACGCCCACGCGCGCCGAGCCCAGCGCGTCTTCGGTGAAGGCGGCCTGGTAGGCGCCGTTCTGCACGGTCACCCGCACGCTGTCGCGCACCCCGTCCACCGTGGCCACCAGGTACCCCGTCCCCTCGGCCGCCGGAGCCACGGTGAGCGAGCAGATGGAGCCCGTGGAGCTGTTCCAGGCGGTGGCGATCGCCGCGTTGATGCGCAGGGTGAACCCCGGCGGGGTGCAGCGGGTGAGGGCGTATCCGTCGGTGGCGATGAACGGGATGGTGAGCGTGCCCCCCGAGGTGGCCCCCGCCACCTCGGGGGGGATGAGGTCGAGCACGTGGATCTCGGAGCGCGTGTCGCGCAGGACGGTGACGCGCACCGAGTCGACGATGGTGCGGTAGCCGGCCATCACGGTGGTGGCGCCCGGGGCCACCGCCACCACGGTGCCCTCGGGGGTCACCCGCGCCACCCGCAGGTCCTGCGACCAGTAGTTCACGCTGGGCGCCTCGACCCTCCCGGTGCGGGTCAGCACCTGGCTCACCAGCGGCGCGGTCTCGCCCACGTACAGCCGCACTTCGTCGGGGTCGGTCAGCATCGTCTCGGGGTCGGAGGGGAAGTGGTCGCACGCCAGCCCCAGGACGGCCGCCCCGGCGAACGCGAAGAATATCCGTGACATGGTTCGCCTCCTTCTCGCAAGCGAAAGGGGTAGGAACCCGCCGCGCCGCCGCGTGGCACGCGGCGG
>DASSJS010000009.1:0-15670 GCA_035691085.1 Longimicrobium sp. | reverse complement strand
GGTGCTGCTGGGCGCCTTCCAGGTGCTCCTCTCCAGGTACAGCGGGAGCGACGACATCGTGGTGGGCAGCCCCATCGCGGGGCGCAACCGCGGCGAGGTGGAAGAGCTGATCGGCTTCTTCCTCAACACCCTGGTCCTGCGCACCGACCTGTCGGGGAACCCGGACTTCCGCGAGGTGCTGCGGCGCGTGCGCGAGATGACGCTGGGCGCGTACGAGCACCAGGAGGTGCCGTTCGAGAAGCTGGTGGAAGAGCTGCAGCCCGAGCGCAGCCTGAGCTACTCGCCCCTCTTCCAGGTCCTCTTCGTCCTGCAGGACGGGCAGGGGCAGGATGGCGGGCCGGACGGCCTGCGGGTGAGCGGCGTGGCGGCCGACAGCGGCACCAGCAAGTACGACCTGACCTTCGCCGTCTCCACCCACGCGAACGGGATCTCGGGGACGCTGGAGTACAGCACCGACCTCTTCGACGCCGCCACCGTTCGCCGCATGCTGGCCCACTTCGGCCGGGTGCTGGAGCAGGTGGCCGCCGCCCCCGGCCTCCCCCTCGCCGACGTGGAGCTGTTCGGCGAAGAGGAGCGGCGGCAGGTGCTGGAGGCGTGGAACGCCACCGACGCCGCGTATCCGGCGGACAGTTCGATCCACGCGCTCTTCGAGGCACAGGTGGCGCGCACGCCTGATCAGGTTGCGGTGACGCACGGCGTCGACAGCCTCACGTACGCGGAGGTGAACGAGCGCGCCAATCGCCTCGCCCATCATCTCATCTCCCTCGGCGTCGGCCCCGAGGTGCGCGTGGGGATCGGGGTGGAGCGCGGGGCGGGGATGGTGGCGGCG
The DNA here is from genome assembly GCA_035691085.1 of Longimicrobium sp. GTDB lineage: Bacteria > Gemmatimonadota > Gemmatimonadetes > Longimicrobiales > Longimicrobiaceae > Longimicrobium. The sequence goes on along the minus strand of DASSJS010000009.1, from coordinate 14,841 downwards.
ATGCTGGCCGTGCTCAAGGCGGGCGGCGCCTACGTTCCGCTCGACCCCGCGTATCCGGCGGACCGCCTCTCCTTCACGCTGAAGGATTCCAGCGTGGCCGTCCTCGTGACGCAGGAGAGCCTGCGCGAGCGGCTGCCGGTGAAGTACGGCGTGATCGTCGCCAGCATCGACGGCGAGGCGGCGGACGCGATCGGCCGTGCGAGCGTGGAGAACCCGCGCGGCAGGGTGGAGGCGCGGGGGCTGGCGTACCTGATCTACACCTCCGGATCGACCGGCGTCCCCAAGGGCGTGGCCATCGAGCACCAGAGCGCGGTCGCCCTGATCTCGTGGGCGGCGGGCGTCTACACGGCGGAAGAGATGTCCGGCGTGCTGGCCGCGACGTCGATCTCCTTCGACCTGTCGGTCTACGAGATCTTCCTCCCGCTCTCGCTGGGCGGGCGGGTGATCGTGGCCGAGAACGCGCTGGCGCTGGCGCACATCCCGGCGAGGGACGAGGTGCGGCTGGTCAACACCGTCCCCAGCGCCATCGCCGCGCTGCTGAAGAACGACGCGATCCCCGCGGCGGTGCGGACGGTGAACCTGGCCGGCGAGCCGCTGCGCGCCGACCTGGTCGACGCGATCTACGCCCGCGGCGGCATCGAGCGCGTGTACGACCTGTACGGCCCGTCGGAGGATACGACGTACTCCACCTGGACGCTGCGCGCGGCGGGCGGGCCCGAGACCATCGGCCGGCCCATCTCCAACACGCGGGCGTACGTGCTGGACGCGGCGATGCGCCCCGTTCCCGCCGGCGTCGCCGGTGAGCTCTACCTCGCGGGGCACGGGCTGGCGCGCGGGTACCTGGGGCGCCCCGCGCTCACCGCCGGCCGCTTCGTCCCCGATCCGTTCGGCGCCAATCCGGGGGGGCGGCTGTACCGCACGGGCGACAAGGTGCGCTGGAAGGCGGATGGGACGCTGGAGTACCTGGGCCGCCTGGACGCGCAGGTGAAGGTGCGCGGCTACCGCATCGAGCTGGGCGAGATCGAATCGGTGCTGCGCGCCCACGCCGCGGTGAACGACTGCGTGGTGGTGGCGCGCGAGGACGCCCCGGGCGAGCGCCGCCTGGTGGCGTACCTGGCCGGCCGCGTGGACGACGAGGCGCTGCGCCAGCACCTGCGCCGCAGCGTTCCCGACTACATGGTGCCCGGCGCCTTCGTGCACCTGGACGCGCTCCCGCTGACCCCCAACGGCAAGGTGGACCGCAAGGCCCTCCCCGCGCCCGAATACGCCGGCGCCGGGGAGAGCCATGTGGCGCCGCGCACTTCGCTGGAAGAGGCGCTCGCCGCCATCTGGGCCGAGGTGCTGCGCCTGGAGCGGGTGGGCGTTCGCGACAACTTCTTCGAGCTGGGCGGGCACTCGCTGCTGGCCATCCGCGTGGTGAGCCGCATCCACGAGGCGGTGGGGGGCGAGGTGGGGCTCATGGCGCTGTTCGAGCACCCCACCATCGAGCGCCTGGCCGCCTTCCTGGGCCAGCGCGAGGCCTCCGCAAGCGCGGCACCCGAGCCCGCGCTGGGGGCCGAAGCCAGCCCCCACCTGCTCCTGGCCAACCTCGACGACCTCTCCGACGAGGAGCTCGACCGCCTCCTCTCCGCACCCACCACCGAGGGGGGGATCGACGGGTTCGTATTTGACGACGTATATTCAGATGAGCGGCCTCCACCCTCCACCCCGCCGTGAGTAGCGGCGGGCTCCCGTATCCCACGCCGGCCACGCCCTTAACAGCGCGTGAAGGTAGCCCAACCAAGCCGGTGATTCTGTGCCACGATCCAAAAGGAGCGAAAGCATGTACGTGACTGAGGAGCAGGTCCGGCAGTTCCGCGAAGACGGCTACCTGCTGCTGCCCGCGGCGTTCTCGCCCGAGGAGGTGGCCGAGATGAACGCCGAGCTCCCCGCGATTTTCAGCGAGGACACGCCCGCGCGGGTGCTGGAGAAGGGGACGGGGCAGGTACGCTCGGTGTACGGCTCGCACCGCACCAACGAGCTGTTCGGCCGCGTGGTGCGCGATCCGCGCCTGCTGGAGCCCGCCAGGGCGATCCTGGAGAGCGACGTGTACGTGCACCAGTTCAAGATCAACGCCAAGCTGGCGTTCGTGGGCGAGGTGTGGGAGTGGCACCAGGACTACATCTTCTGGCAGAAGGAAGACGGGATGCCCACCTCGCGGGTGGTCAACGTCACCCTCTTCCTGGACGACGTGACCGAGTTCAACGGGCCGCTGCTCTTCATCCCCGGCTCGCACAAGGCGGGGGTGATGGACCCCGGCAAGCGCAAGGGCGACGAGGGCGACGGCCCCTCGTGGCAGGCCGACGTGGCGGCCGACCTGAGCTACACGCTCACCAAGGAGATGATCGCCGGGTGGGTGGCGGAGCGCGGGATCGTGGCGCCCAAGGGGCCGGCGGGGTCGATCCTCCTGTTCGACGCCAACGTGGCCCACGGCTCGGGGCCCAACATGTCGCCCATCGACCGCAAGCTGTTGCTGGCCACCTACAACAGCGTGCTGAACATCCCGCGTGACGGCGCCAAGGAGCGCCCCGACTTCCTCTGCGCGCGCGACTACACGCCCGTGCAGCCGCTGGAGCCGGCGCTGGTCTGAGCGCCGGGCCCGCTCCGGACCCCACTCTCTCGACGCATGATGCAGCCGAGCCGCGCATACCGGGCTCAGCCCGTCCGCGCCCGGGGCGTTCGCGCCCCGGGCGGCGGGCCCGTGCCGCGGCACCCCGCGCGGGGGTGCCGCGTCGCGGCGTGGGCGGGGGTCCGGGGAGCGCGGCCGGAAGGGAGGGGCGCATGACGGTGGAGCGGGCGGCCGCCGGCCTGTCGCGCGGCGAAAAGCAGGAGATGCTGCGCCGGATGCTGCTGGAGCGGGCCAGCCGCGCGCGCACCGCGCCGGCCTCCTTCGCGCAGGAGCGGCTCTGGTTCCTGGACCGGCTGCAGCCGGGGAACGCGTTCTACAACGTCCCCACCGCGCTGCGGCTGCGCGGCGAGCTGAACGTGCCCGCGCTGGAGCGTGCGCTGGCCGAGGTGGTGCGCCGCCACGAGGTGCTGCGCACCGTCTTCCGCGAGGAGGACGGCGCGCCGCTGCAGGTGATCTCGCCGTTCGCCGGCTTCGCCCTGCCGGTGGACGACCTTTCCGCGATCGACCCCGGCGCGCGCGAGGCCGTGCTGGCGCGCCGCGCCTCGGAGCATGGCGAGCTTCCGTTCGATCTGGCCGCCGGGCCGCTCTTCCGCGCGCGGCTGCTGCGGCTGGCCGAGCCCGAGCATGCGCTTCTGCTGTGCGCGCACCACGCCGTGGCCGACGAGTGGAGCCTGCGCGTGCTGTACCGCGAGCTGTTCGCGCTGTACGGGGCGTTCTGCCAGGGGCTGCCGTCGCCGCTGGCCGAGCTCCCCGCGCAGTACGCCGACTACGCGGCCTGGCAGCGGCAGGCGCTGCGGGGCGACGCGCTGGAGCGGCAGCTGGCCTGGTGGAAGGAGCGCCTGGCCGGCGCCCCCGCGCTGCTGGAGCTGCCGGCGGACCGGCCGCGCCCCCCGGTGCAGAGCTTCCGCGGCGCCACCGAGCGGATGGAGGTGCCGGCCGCGCTGGTGGAGCGGCTGCACGCCGTGGCCCGCGGCGAGAGCGCCACGCTGTTCATGGCGGCGCTGGCCGCCTTCAAGGTGCTGCTCTCGAAGTACGGCGCGGGCGACGACATCGTGGTGGGGAGCCCCATCACCGGGCGCACCCGCACCGAGGTGGAGGGGCTGATCGGCTTCTTCCTGAACACGCTGGCGCTGCGCACCGAGCTGGGCGGCGACCCCACCTTCCGGCAGGTGGTGCGGCGCGTCCGCGAGGGCGCGCTGGGCGCCTGGCAGCACCAGGACCTCCCCTTCGAGCGGCTGGTGGAGGCGCTGCACCCCGAGCGCTCCCTGAGCTACTCGCCCCTGTTCCAGGCGATGTTCGTGCTGAACGAGGGCGAGCGCGAGGCGGGCGGCGCGGGGGGCGGGGCGCTGGAGGTGAGCGGGGTGGTGACCGAGACCACCACCAGCAAGTTCGACCTGACGCTGGCGCTCGCGGTGAAGCCGTCGGGAAGCCTCCTCACGCTGGAGTACGGCACCGACCTGTGGGACCGCGCCACCATCGTGCGGATGATGGCGCACTACACCCGGCTGCTGGAGCAGGCGGCCGCCGCCCCCGACACCCCGCTCTCGCGGCTGCGGCTGGCTGGCGACGGCGAGCTGGCGCAAATCGAGGGGTGGAACCGGACCGCGGCCCAGGCGCCGGCCGTCACCCTGCACGCGCTGTGGGAGGCGCAGGCCGGCCGCACCCCGCACGCGGTGGCGGTCACGCACGGCGACGTCTCGCTCACCTACCGCGAGCTGGACCGGCGCGCCAACCGGCTGGCGCACCATCTCACCTCGCTGGGCGTGGGGGTGGACGAGCGCGTGGGGCTGTGCCTGGAGCGCGGGGTGGAGATGCTGGTGGCCGTGCTCGGCATCCTCAAGGCCGGCGCGGCGTACGTGCCGCTGGACCCCGCCTACCCGGCCGAGCGCCTGTCGCACATGCTGCGGAACTCGGCCGCCCGGGTGATCGTCACGCAGCGCGGCCTGGCGGAACGGCTCCCGGCGGGCGGCGCGACGCTCGTGCGCGTGGACGCGGACGCGGCGGAGATCGCGCGGCAGAGCGCCGACCGGCCGCGCCTCCCGGTGGCGCCCGGCAACCTGGCGTACGTGATCTACACCAGCGGAAGCACGGGCGAGCCCAAGGGCGTGGCCATGCCGCACGAGCCGCTGGTGAACCTCATCACCTGGCAGTCGGGCGACTGGCGCCGGCCGGGGGCGGCGGTCACGCTGCAGTTCGCCAGCATCAGCTTCGACGTGTCGTTCCAGGAGATGTTCTCGTGCTGGGCCACCGGCGGGCGGCTGGTGCTGGTGGGCGAGGAGATGCGCTACGACCCCTCGCGGCTGCTGGAACTGGTGGAGCGGCAGGGGGTGGAGCGGCTGTTCATCCCCGCCGTGGCCCTGCAGCAGCTGGCCGAGACGGCCGGCGCGCGCCGCATCGCCCCGCCGCGCCTGCGCGAGGTGCAGACGGCGGGCGAGCAGGTGCGCGTGACCGAGCCGATGCGGCGCTGGTTCCAGGCGCTCCGCGCGCCGCTGCACAACCAGTACGGCCCCTCCGAGACGCACGTGGTCACCCGCAAGACGGTGGAGGGGAACGCCGCCGCCTGGCCCGACCTCCCCTCCATCGGCCAGCCGATCGCCAACACCCGGTGCCACGTGGTGGACGCGGCGCTCTTCCCCGCGCCGGTGGGCGTTCCCGGCGAGCTGTTCATCGGCGGGGTGGGGGTGGCGCGCGGGTACCTGGGGCGCCCGGCGCTCACCGCCGAGCGCTTCATCCCCGACCCGTTCGCCCGCGAGCCCGGCGCGCGCCTCTACCGCACCGGCGACCGGGCGCGCTGGCGCGCCGACGGCGAGATCGAGTTCCTGGGCCGCGTGGACGAGCAGGTGAAGGTCCGCGGCTTCCGCATCGAGCCGGCCGAGGTGGAGGCCGCGCTGGCCACGCACCCCGCCGTGCGCAAGGCCGTGGTGGTCGCCCGCGAGGACGTGCCGGGCGACCGGCGCCTGGTCGCCTACGTCGTCGCCGAAGGACCGGCGGACGCCATGGAGCTGCGGACGCACCTGAAGGCGCGCCTCCCCGAGTACATGGTCCCCGCCACCGTCGTGCAGCTGGACGCCCTCCCGCTCACCCCCAGCGGCAAGGTGGCGCGCCGCGCCCTCCCCGCGCCCCAGGCCGCGTCCGCCGACGAGGCGTTCGAGGCGCCGCGGGTGCCGCTGGAGGAGACGATCGCGGGGGTCTGGGCGCAGGTGCTGGGGCGCGAGGCGGTGAGCGTCCACACCAACTTCTTCGACCTGGGCGGCCACTCGATGTCGCTGGTGCGGGTGCAGGCGCGGCTCCGCGACGTGCTCCAGCGCGAGATCCCCGTGGTCGACCTCTTCCGCCACCCCACCGTCGCCGCGCTGGCGAGCCATCTTGAGGGCGGGGCGAAGGAGGATGCGGATCGGTCCGCGACGGACGGGCGGGCGAGCGCGGAAGCGGCGGCCTCCGCGAACCGCGCGGCGGATGGGGACGGCGCGATCGCCATCATCGGGATGGCGGGGCGGTTCCCGGGCGCGGCCGACGTGGGCCAGTTCTGGAGCAACCTGCGCGACGGCGTGCATTCCGTGGTGTCGCCGACGGACGAGGAGCTGCTGGCGGCGGGGGTGAGCCCGGCGCTGCTGCGCGACCCGCGGTACGTGCGCGCCACGGGGATGCTGGAGGGGATCGACCGCTTCGACGCCGCCTTCTTCGGCTTCAATCCGCGCGAGGCCGAGGTGCTGGACCCGCAGCACCGCCTCTTCCTGGAGGCCGCCTGGGAGGCGCTGGAGAACGCCGGGTACGCGCCGGGGGCCACGGACGCCGAGGTGGGCGTCTACGCCGGCTCCGCCGCCAGCAGCTACCTGCAGCGCCACGTGCAGACGCACCCCGACATCGTGGAGGCGCTGGGCGCGCTGCAGGTGGAGATCGCCAACGGCAAGGACTTCCTGGCCAGCCGCACCGCCTACAAGCTGAACGTGCACGGCCCCGCGGTGAGCGTGCAGACGGCGTGCTCCACGGGGCTGGTGGCCGTCCACCTGGCCTGCCGCGCGCTGGCGGCGGGGGAGTGCGGGATGGCGCTGGCGGGGGGTGTCGGCCTCCGGCTGATCCCCGGCCACACCCACGCCCCCGGCGGCATCACCTCGCCCGACGGCTTCTGCCGCGCCTTCGACGAGCGGGCGGCGGGAACGGTGAACGGGAGCGGCGTCGCCATCGTGGTCCTCAAGCGCCTGGCCGACGCGCTGGCGGACGGCGACACCATCCACGCGGTGGTGCGCGGCAGTGCCATCAACAATGACGGCGGGCGCAAGGTGGGGTACACCGCCCCCGGAGTGCAGGGCCAGGCCGAGGTGATCCAGCGCGCGCTGGCCGCCGCCGGCGTGGAGCCCGAGGCCATCGGCTACGTGGAGGCCCACGGGAGCGGCACCGAGCTGGGCGACCCGATCGAGGTGGCCGCGCTGGCGGAGGCCTTCGGAAGGACAAAGCGGACACAAGCCTGCGCACTGGGCTCGGTCAAGACGAACGTCGGCCACCTGGACGCGGCGGCGGGGGTGGCGGGGCTGATCAAGGCCGCGCTGGCGGTGGAGCATGGAGAAATTCCGCCCACGCTGCACTTCACCCGGCCCAACCCGCGGATCGACTTCGCCAACTCGCCGTTCTTCGTCAACCCGGAGCTGCGCCCCTGGCCGGTGGAGGGCCCGCGCCGCGCCGGCGTCAGCTCGTTCGGCATCGGCGGCACCAACGCGCACGTGGTGCTCGAGGAAGCGCCCGCGCGGCGGCCGTCCGAGCCCGCGCGCGAGTGGCAGCTGATCCCCCTCTCCGCGCGGACGCCGCGGGCGCTGGACGCGGCGGCGGAGCGGCTGGCGGCGCACCTGCGCGATCACCCCGACCAGCCGCTGGCCGACGTCGCCTGGACGCTGCAGGCGGGGCGGAAGGCGTTCGAGCACCGCCGCGTGGTGGTGGCGTGCGACCACCTGCAGGCCGCCGAGATCCTGGAATCGCGCGCGCCGGACCGCGTGTTCACCGCCCGGGCGCCGGAGCGCGCGCGCGAGGTGGCGTTCATCTTCCCCGGCCTGGGGAACCACTTCGCGGGGATGGGGCAGGGGCTGTACGAGGCCGAGCCCATCTACCGCGAGGCGGTGGACCGCTGCGCCGAGATCCTCCGCCCGCACCTGGGGGTGGACCTGCGCGAGGTGCTGTATCCCAAGGACGCGCCTCCGCGTGACACCTCGGGGACCGTGGACCTGCGCGGGATGCTGGGGCGCGCGGGGGACGACGAGGCGCCCGACGCGCTGGGCGACACGCGCTTCGCCCAGCCGGCGCTCTTCGTCACCGAGTACGCGCTGGTGCAACTGTGGATGCACTGGGGGGTGCGGCCGGGGGCGATGGTGGGGCACTCGCTGGGCGAGTACGTGGCCGCCACGGTCGCCGGCGTCTGGTCGCTCGAAGACGCGCTGATGCTGGTGGCCGAGCGCGCCCGGCTGATCCAGGAGCTCCCCGCCGGCGGGATGATGGGGCTGGTGATGACCGAGGAAGAGGTCACGCCGCTCCTGCGCGACGGGCTGTGCATCGGCGCGCGCAACGGGCCGCGGATCAACGTGGTCTCCGGCCCCGCCGCCGCGGTGGATGCGCTGCAGGCCGAGATGACGGCGCAGGGGATCGCCTGCCGTCGCCTCCCGACGAAGCACGCCTTCCACAGCAGCATGATGGAGCCGGTGGCCGCGCGCCTGGCCAGGCTGCTGCGCGGCATCCAGCTCAACGCGCCCGGGATCCCCTTCGCCTCCAACGTCACCGGCACCTGGATCACCGCGGCCGACGCCACCGACCCCGCGTACTGGACGCGCCACCTGTGCGGCACCGTCCGCTTCTCGGAGGGGGTGGAGACGCTGGCGCGCGACGGCTACCGGCTGCTGCTGGAGGCAGGCCCGGGAAAGACGCTGGGCTTCCTGGCCACGCAGATGGACATCTGGGGCGATACCCCGCCCACGCTGGTGATCTCGCTCCCCCACAAGTTCGAGCGGCACTCCGATTCGGCGTTCGTGCAGGGGGCGGCCGGGCGGCTGTGGGCCAGCGGCGCGGCGGTGGACTGGCACGCGATGCATGCGCACGAGCGGCTGGGCCGCGTGCCGCTCCCCACCTATCCCTTCGAGCGCGAACGCTACTGGCTGGAGCCGCGCGCCCTGGCGCCCGCCGCCCCGCGCGGCGGCGATCCGCTGGCCCGCAAGCCCGACCCGGCCGACTGGCTGTACGTCCCGGTGTGGACGCACGCGCCGCTCTCCCCCGCGTCCGCCGAGCCCATCGACCCCGCCGCGTCCATCGAGCCCGCCGCGTGGCTGGTGCTGGCGGACGAGGCCGGCGTCGGCGCGCACCTCGCCGCGCGGCTGGAGACGCGGGGACACACCGTCGTTCTCGTCCATCCAGGTGACGGGTTCGCACGGCTGGACGTCGGCTACACGGCCGCCCCGGGGAGCCCCGAAGACCTCATCGCGCTCCGTGACGCGCTCCGGGCGGAGGGGATCAGCCCGCGCGGCATCGTCCACCTGTGGGGGATCGATCCGGCCGGGGAGGACGTGGCGGACGCGTTCGAACGCGCGCAGGCGCGCGGCTACGCCAGCGTGGCGGCCATCGCGACGGCCTTCGCGGCGGAATCGTCCGACCCGCTGCGGCTCGTCGTGGTGACCGACGGCGTGCACGACGTTTCCGGCGGCGAGAGGGTGCGGCCGGAGCGGTCCACGGTCATCGGCGCCTGCCTGGTGCTGCCGCAGGAGCATCCCCACGTGGCCTGCCACACCGTGGACGTCCGCTTTGCTCCGCGGACGGCGGATCGCCTGGCCGACCAGCTTGCCGCCGAGCTGGAGGCCGACACCCGGGCGCCGGTGGCGCTGCGCGGGGCGCGGCGGTGGGAGATGGGGTTCCAGCCGGCGCGGCCCCGCGCGGACGCGGCGGGGCTTGTCGCGGGCGGCGCCTACCTCTTCTCCGGCGGCATCGCCGGGGGGGCGGGCGTGCTGATGGAGCACCTGGCGGGGATGGAGGGCGCGCGCATCGCCGTGCTGGTGGACGAAGGGTTCCCCGACCGCGCCCAGTGGGACGATTTCGGCGATTCCGCCCCCGGAGCGCTCATTGGCGCCATCCGTGCCGCCGAGGCGCGCGGCGCGCGGACACTCCTCCTCCGCGCCGACCGCCACGACGCCGCGGCGGTGCGGGCCGCGGTCCTGTCCGCGCGGGAAGAGTTCGGCGAGCTGCACGGAGTGGTGCACGTGGCGGGGCTGGGCCCGGCCGGCGCCCTGGGGCCGCTGGCGGGGAGATCGTCTGTTTACGCGGTGGCCGAATTGGCCCGCGTGGCCCACGAACTGTCCATCGTCATTGCCGCGACCGAAGATTTGCCGCTACATTTCCGTCTCCTGCAGAATTCCATCTTTTCCGTCTTCGGCGGTGCCGGGCTGGCGGTCGCGGCCGCGGCTTACGTGCTGATGGACGCGTGGGTGCAGCACGCCGCGGCGCACGGCGGCGGGTGGACCAGCGTGAACTGGGATCGCTGGCACCTGGGCGAGGGCGGCGGCGCATTGGCCGAACGCGCCATTCTGCGCGACGACGGGGAGCGGGTCTACCAGGCGCTGGCCGCGCTGGCCGGCGAGCCCCGCGTGGTGGTCTCCACGCACGACCTGACGGCCCGGGTGGAGCGCCTCCGCGCCCCCCGCGCCGTACGTGCCGCCGAGGGTGGGGAAGAGGGGGCGGAAGGCGGGCTGTACGCGCGCCCGTCGCTCGAAACCGGGTACCAGGCGCCGGCGACCGAAGCCGAGCAGCTCCTGGCCGGGATCTGGGGCGAGCTGCTGGGGATCCGCGAGATCGGCGTGCGCGACTCCTTCTTCGACCTGGGCGGGCACTCGCTGATCGGGATGCAGGTGCTCTCCCGCGTCCGCGAGACCTTCCAGGTAGACCTGCCGCTCCGCGTGGTGTTCGAGGCGGCCACCATCGCCGACCTTGCCGCCGTGATCGACGACGTGATCGTGCAGGAGCTGAGCGCCATGAGCGACGAGGAAGCCGAGGCGGCGCTCGCCGGCGTGGAGGCCGGGCGATGAGCGCGCACCCGCCGCTTTCGCCGGCCAAGGAGGCGCTGCGCGCGGCGCGCCTGGCGGGGCAGCAGCGTGCCGCGCCGATCCCGCGCCGCGCGCCGGGAACGGACGCGCCGCTGTCGTACGGGCAGGAGCAGCTCTGGTTCGTGGACCAGCTGCAGCCCGGCGGCACCGCCTACAACCTCCCCGTGGTCCTCCGCCTCTCCGGCCCCGTGGACGCCGGCGCGATGGAGCGCGCCATCGGCGAGGTGGTGCGCCGCCACGAGTCGCTGCGCACCACGGTCCGCGAGGCGGAGGGCGTGCCGGCGCAGAGCGTGGCCCCCTTCCGCGGCTTCACCCTCGCCGTGGACGACCTCTCCGCGCTGGATGTGGAGGAGCGGGAGCGCGAGGTAACCCGCCGCGGCGCCGCCGAGGCGAGCCACGTCTTCAGCCTCTCCACCGGGCCGCTCTTCCGCGCGTCGCTGCTGCGGCTGGGGGAGGATGACCACGCGCTGCTGATGTGCCTGCACCACCTGGTGGGCGACGGGTGGAGCGTGAAGGTGCTGCTGCACGAGGTGTCGGTGCTGTACGACGCCTTCCGGCAGGGGCGGCCCTCGCCGCTTCCCGAGCCGCCGATCCAGTACGGCGACTATGCGGCGTGGCAGCGGGCGCAGGTGGAGGGCACGGGGGCGCGGCACCTGGCGTACTGGAAGCGCCAGCTGGCCGGCGCGCCCGAGCTGCTGGAGCTCCCCACCGACCGCCCGCGGCCGTCGGCCCCCTCGTTCCGCGGCGCCCGCGTGCGGCTGTGGGCCTCCGCGGAGGTGCTGGAGGGGCTGCGCGCGCTGGCGCACGACACGGGCGCCACGCTGCACATGGTGGTGCTCGCCGCCTTCCAGGCGCTGCTGGGCCGCCACGCGGGGACCGACGACGTGCTGGTGGGGAGCCCCGTGGCCGGCCGCGCGCGCAAGGAGACCGAGGGGCTGATCGGGATGTTCGCCAACGCGCTGGTGCTGCGCGGCGACCTCTCCGGCGACCCGGCCTTCCGCGAGCTGGTGGAGCGGGTGCGCGAGGTGGCGCTGGCCGCCTACCAGCACCAGGACGCCCCGTTCGAGCGGGTGGTGGCCGAGCTGGCACCCCGCCGCAGCCTGAGCCACTCGGCGCTGTACCAGGTGATCTTCCGGCTCGACGAGATCGGCGGGGCGGGGGTGGTGGACGCGGGCGCCGGGGTGGGCGGGGTGCGCACGCGCGCCGTGCCCCCCGAGCAGAACACCACCGCGTTCGACCTGACGTTCGCGGCCACCGTCCACGCCAACGGGCTGGGCGGCACGCTGGAGTACGCGACGGACCTGTTCGACGAGTTCACCGCGCGCCGGCTGGCGGCCCAGCTGGAGCGGGTGCTGGCGCAGGTGGCCGCCCACCCGGAGACGCGCCTCTCCGCGCTGGAGCTGATGGACGCGGACGAGCGCGCCCGGGTGCTGGAGGCGTGGAACCGCACCGCCGCGCCGTTCGACCGCGCCTGCATCCACCACCTCTTCGCCCGGCAGGCGGCGCGCACGCCCCAGGCGGTGGCGGTGGTCTACGGGGATGACGCGCTGACGTACCGCGAGCTGGACGAGCGCGCCAACCGGCTGGCGCACCACCTGGCCGCGCTGGGCGCGGGGCCGGAGATGCCGGTGGCGCTGTGCGTGGAGCGCTCCACCGCGATGCTGGTGGCGATGCTCGCCATCCTCAAGTCCGGCGCCGCGTACCTGCCGCTGGACCCGGCGTATCCACGGGGACGGCTGAAGCACATGCTCGCCGATTCCGGGGCCTCGCTGCTGGTCACCCAGCACTCGCTCCGCGCCCTGTTGCCGTCGGATGAAATACGGACTGTCCTGATCGACGCGCATGCGGCGGAGATCGCCGCGCGGCCGGGGGACGCACCGGCGTCCGAGGTGACGGCTGGGAACGCGGCGTACGTGATCTACACCTCGGGGTCCACGGGGCTGCCCAAGGGGGTGCAGGTGACGCACGCCAACGCGGCGGCGCTGTTCGCGGGGCTGGACGAGCGCGTGGGCGGGCCGGCGCCGGGCACCTGGCTGGCCGTGGCGCGCACCTCGTTCGACGCGCACGTGCCCGAGCTGCTGTGGACGCTCACCCGCGGCTTCCGCGTGATCGTCCACCCGGACCTGCAGCAGGCGGCCGAGACGGGGTCGGTGGCCGCCGCCATCCGGCGCCACGGCGTCACGCACCTGCAGTGCACGCCCTCGCTGGCGTGGATGCTGGTGGCCGAGGGCGGCGCGGAGTCGCTGGCCGGCCTCCAGCGCCTGCTGATCGGCGCGGAGGCGTTCCCGCCGGACCTGGCCGCGCGGCTCCACGCGGCGCTCCCGGGGCGGCTGGTGAACCTGTACGGGCCCACCGAGGCCACCGTCTGGTCCACCACGCACGAGGTGGGCGAGCCGGGCACGGCGGTCCCCATCGGCCGGCCGATCGCCAACACGCGGGTCTACGTCCTCTCCCCCGCGCTCCACGCGCAGCCGGTGGGCGTGCCGGGCGAGCTCTGCATCGGCGGGGCGGGGGTGGCGCGGGGGTACCTGCGGCGCGCCGGGATGACCGCCGAGCGCTTCATCCCCGATCCTTTCGGGTCCGTGCCCGGATCGAGGCTGTACCGCACGGGTGACCGGGCGCGGTGGCGGGCGGATGGAACGCTGGAGTACCGGGGCCGGCTCGACCAGCAGGTGAAGGTCCGCGGCATCCGCATCGAGCCGGGCGAGATCGAGGCGGTGCTGCGCCGCCATCCGTCGGTGCGCGACTGCGCGGTGGTGGCGCGCGAGCACGCCCCCGGCGACATGCGGCTGGCGGCGTACGTCGTCGGCGACGCGAACGCCGAGGCGCTGCGCGAGCACCTGCGGGAGCACCTCCCCGAGGTGATGGTCCCCGCCGCGTTCGTATCGCTGGGCGCGCTCCCGCTCACCCCCAGCGGCAAGCTGGACCGCGGCGCCCTCCCCGCGCCGGAGTACGCATCCCCCGAGCGCTACGTGGCGCCGCGCACGGCGGTGGAGGCGATGCTGGCGGAGATCTGGGGCCAGGTGCTGAAGCTGGAGCGCGTGGGAGTGCGCGAGAACTTCTTCGAGCTGGGCGGCCATTCGCTGCTGGCCACGCGCATCGTTTCGCGGGTGCGGGGCACCTTCGGCATCGAGCTGCCGCTGCGCGCGCTCTTCCAGTCGCCCACCGTGGCCGGGCTGGCCGAGCGTTACTTCGGCGGGATGGCGGGCCCCGAGGGCGAGGAGCGGGCGGGGGTGGAAGCCAGCCCCAACCGCCTGCTGGCCGTGATCGACGAGCTGACCGAGGAAGAGCTCGACCTCCTCCTCACCGGCGAACCTGAGAACCGGAATTACCGATGACGGTGCCCCCCGAGCTGGCCGCGGGCCTCTCGCGCAGTGAAAAGCAGGAGATGCTCCGGAAGATCCTCCTGGAGAGGGTCAGCCGCACGCGTACCGCGCCCGCCTCGTTCGCGCAGGAACGGCTCTGGTTCATGGACCGCCTGCAGCCCGGGAGCGCGTTCTACAACATCCCCGCCGCGCTGCGGCTGCGGGGCGAGGTGGACGCGGCCGCGCTGGAGCGGGCCCTGGGCGAGATCGTGCGCCGGCACGAGTCGCTGCGCACCACCTTCCAGGACCGCGACGGCGTTCCCGTGCAGGTGATCGCCCCGTTCGCCGGCTTCGCGCTCCCGGTGGACGACCTCTCCGCGCTGGACGCCGACACGCGCGAGGCCCGGCTCCACGACCGCTCCGCCGAGGAAGCGGGCCGTCCGTTCGACCTGGCCGCCGGCCCGCTCTTCCGCGCCCGCCTGCTGCGGCTGGCCGGCGACGACCACGCGCTGCTCCTGTGCGTGCACCACATCGTGGCCGACGAGTGGAGCTTTCGCGTGCTGTACGGCGAGCTGTGGGCGCTGTACGACGCGTTCCGCCGGGGCGCGCCGTCGCCGCTGGGCGACCTTCCCGCGCAGTACGCCGACTACGTGGCCTGGCAGCGGCAGGCGCTGCACGGCGAGGCGCTCGACCGCCAGCTGGCCTGGTGGAAGGGCCGCCTGGCCGGCGCGCCCGCCCTGCTGGAGCTGCCCACCGACCGGCCGCGCCCCGCCACGCAGAGCTACCGCGGCGCCACCGAGGA
>DASSJS010000008.1:0-11335 GCA_035691085.1 Longimicrobium sp. | reverse complement strand
CGCCGGGGAAACACCCTTCCGCCTCTCCCCTCAATGCCGCTCGATGCCTGCTGTTCCCTGTTCCCTGTTCCCTGTTCCCTGTTCCCTGTCCCCTGTCCCTATCCCCTCCTGAAAATCCGCCGGTACCCGCCCGCGATCAGCGCGCTCACGTCGGCCATGATGCGGGGGAGGTTCAGGCCGCCGGGGTAGGCCAGGTAGCGCGGCTCCCAGCACGGGTGGAACTTCTCCTTGTACGTCCGGAGCCCCTGGAAGTTGTAGAGCGCGCCGCCGCGCTCGAACAGCCAGTTGCCCATCCGCGTCCACACCGGCGCCACCGCGCTCATCTCCAGCCCCGAGAGCGGCGCCATCCCCAGGTTGAAGCGGGTGTAGCCGTTCTCCTTCCCCCACATCATCAGCTGCAGGAGCAGCACCTCCATCACGTTCCGCGGCGCCGTGGAGCGGTAGCGCATCAAGTCCACCGACAGCTCGCTCCCGCCGAAGCCCGGCCACATCACCGCGAACGCCTCGATCCGCCCGCCGCCCTCGATCACCGCCATGGGAAAGCGGCGCACGTACGCCTCGTCGAAAAAGCCGAGCGAGAACCCCTTCTCGGCCGCCGCCTTGTGCTTCAGCCAGTCGTCCGACACCTCGCGCGCCCGCTCCAGGACGGCCGGCACCTCTTCGGCCGGGATGATGCGGAACGTCAGCCCGCTGCGGTTGAAGCGGTTCAGCACCAGTCGGAAGGGCTTGTTGTCGGCGCCCTCGAGCGAGAACTCGTCCAGCGGCACGAACGCCTCCTCGCCCAGCTTGGCGAAGGTGAGGCCGAAGTCGGCGTACTGGTGCAGCTTGTCCTTGCTGACCTGGTAGAACACCGGCGTGCCGCCGAAGTCGTCGCAGCGGCCGAAGAACTGGCGGATCAGCTGCATGGTGCAGGCGGGGTCGCCCACGGGGTCGCCCAGCGCCACCCAGGTTCGCCCCTGCACGCCGTACATCAGGAACGCCTCGCGCCCCGGCGTGAAGAGCAGGCTCTTGTCGCGGAGGTAGACGGTGAACGGCTGCGTGTGCGGCTGCTTCCCCAGCAGCGCCGTGGCGTCTTCCAGGTCCCGGTCCGAGGGCGGCTCGATCTCGGGCGGGGCGGGGCGCATCAGGCGGATCACCCCGAAGGCCAGGATCGCCACGGTGGCCCCCACCGACGCGCGGAGGAAGCGCGGCGCGTCGGCATCGAGCGCGAAGCGCCACCACAGGTCGCCGCTGTAGTCCACGTGGCGGAAGGCGAAGAACCCCAGCCAGATGGACGCGCCCACCACGGCCACCACCGACGCGAACCACCCGGGGGAGAAGCGCGCTTCCCAGAAGTTGGCGCGCCGGTCGAACACCGGGCGGCTCACCACCAGCAGCACCAGCAGCGCCGCCAGGAAGAACGCCTCCTCGTAGTCGCCGCCCTTCAGCAGCGACGCCGTCATCCCCGCGGCCAGCACCGCCGCGGCCACGTAATAGGCCAGGCGCAGCCGCCGGAACACGCCGTTGGAGATGAACAGCAGCCCCACGCCCAGCACCGACGCCAGGAAGTGCGACGCCTCGATGATGGTGAGCGGGACGAAGGTCCCCACCCACCCGATGCGCTCGTTCTCGGCCGGCGTGGCGCCCGAGGCCAGGAGGACCACGCCGGCCAGGAAGGTGAACACCGCCAGCACCTTGGGCGTCACCTGCCCGGTCAGCGCGCCGAACGCGCTTCCCCAGCGCGCCAGCGCCTGCCGCCGCAGCCGCACCTCGTCCACCACCAATATCCCCAGCGCCCCCGCCAGCGGGACCAGGTAGTAGACCATGCGGTAGAGGAGGAGGGTGGCCACCAGCTCCTGCGGGGCGCCGTAGCCGCGCAGCAGGTACGCCATGGTCCCCTCGAACACCCCCACGCCGCCGGGCACGTGGCTGATCAGCCCGATCAGCTGCGCCACGATGAACGCCGACATCACCTCGGCGAAGTCGAGCCGGGTGTGCGGGATCAGCACGTACAGCACCGCCGCGGCCAGCGCCCAGTCCACCGTGGAGAGGAGGAACTGCAGCAGCGCCGTCCTGGGCGGCGGCACGGGGATGCGGAAGCGCCCGAGCCCGATGGGGCGGCGGACGAAGAGCGAGGCCAGGAAGTACGCCGCGGCGGCGGCCAGCATCAGCGCCCCGGCCGCGTGCACCGTGAACGCGCCGGCCAGCGTCACCAGGTCGGGGTGGGGGTCGAAGGCCAGCGCGTAGCCTCCCAGCACCAGCAGCCCCAGCCAGAAGGTGCCGTTGTAGAAGATGATGATCCGCGAGATCTCGCCCGCGGTGAGCCCCCAGCGCGAGTAGAAGCGGTAGCGCACGCTGGTGCCGCTGATCACCGCCCACCCCACGCTGTTGCTGATGGCGTAGCCGGTGAACGAGGCCACCGCCACCTTCCACCACTTCTGCTTCTTTTCGATGTAGCGGAAGGCCAGCAGGTCGAACAGGCAGAGCACCGCGTAGTTCAGCGCGGTGAACAGGATGGCCCACCCCAGCGCGTCGGCGGGGAGCGCGCGCAGGGTGGCGCGCACGCCGGCGTAGCTGATCTTGCGCAGGTCGGCCTGGAGCACCGCGATCCCGGCGGCGAACAGCGCCAGGGCGATGATCGGCGACACCCACCGCCACACCCCCGTGCGCTCGCGCCCGCCCGCCGCGGCTGCGGCCACGGCGGCTTCGCTCGGTTCGGGGGATTGCGGCGCGGATTCGGTCACGCGTGCGTCTGGGGCGAGGTGAGTGGGGACGGCGGCGGGTGGGCGGGGGACGACGAATGTACGCGCTCCGAACGGGCGGCGGAAGCGGAGCCGGCCCCCGCCGGGGCGCGGCGCGGCGTCCACGCCCTGCCGTACGTCACGAGGGCGCGTGGCGTTCCATCCATGGCCTCGCCGCACGCCGGGCGGGAGCACCCGAACGGGCGGCGGGCGCAACAATCTGGTGGCCCCGCACCGTTCCGGTGCACCCCGCGTGTTCGCGGCGGGTGGGGAGAACGCGAGGTAAACACATGGGGGAAGGGGCGTTGCGGCGAATCGGCGGATTGGGCACCGCGCGTGCCTGTGATCGACCCCGCTCAGATCACACCGTACCCGCGCCCCCGCCGGCCCGATCCGGCCGGTTTCCCGCGCCCGTGCGGCCGTGACCTTCCCCCACCGAAGGAGAGAGACCCGATGCGCCGAGCCCTTCCCCTGGCCCTGCTGTCCGTTGCCGCGCTCGCGGCCTGCGACGGCGCGACCCCCACCGACGCCCGCCATGCCGGCGGGGCCGTGGCCGCCCGCAGCGAGAACGCGCCGGTCTACCTGGTCACCTTCAACGACGGCGTGACCGACGTGCGCGGCGCCGCGGCCGACATGGCCCGCGGCAACGGCCTGGCGCTGCGGCACGTGCGCGAGTTCGCGGCCCGCGGCTTCAGCGCGGTGATCCCGGCGGCGCGGCTGGCGGCGGTGCAGGCCGACCCGCGGGTGAAGCTGGTGGAGCCCGACCGCGTGGTGCAGCTGGTGTTCCCCGTGGAGTCGAACGCGCGGCCGGGTGGCGGCGGCGGCGGCACCGGGCAGAGCACGCCCTGGGGGATCACCCGCGTGGGCGGCGCCGGCGACGGCACCGGCAAGACGGCGTGGATCCTGGACACCGGCGTGGACCTGGCCAACGCCGACCTGAACACCAGCCGCAACTGCCACACCTACTTCCAGGGTACCAGCCCGGATGACGGCAACGGGCACGGCACGCACGTGGCCGGCACCATCGCGGCGAAGAACAACACGATCGACGTGGTGGGCGTGGCCGCGGGCGCGTACGTGTGCTCGGTGCGCGTGCTGGGCAACAGCGGCAGCGGCAGCTACGAGGGGATCGTGAACGGCGTGAACTTCGTGGCGGCCAACGGCGGAAACGGCGACGTGGCCAACATGAGCCTGGGCGGCAGCGGCTCCAACGCGACCCTCGAGAACGCCATCCGCGACGCGGCCGCCAAGGGGATCAAGTTCGTGCTCGCCGCCGGCAACGAGGGGGTGAACGCGGGCACCACCACGCCGGCCCGCCTGAACGCGGCCAACGTGTACACCATCAGCGCGGTGGACAGCAACGACTGCATGCCGAGCTGGTCCAACTACGGCAACCCGCCGGTGGACTACGCGGCCCCGGGCGTGAGCATCGTGTCGCTGCGGCGCGGCGGCGGCACCACCAGCATGAGCGGCACCTCGATGGCCGCCCCGCACGCCGCCGGCGTGCTGCTGCTGGGCTCCGCGCGCTCCAACGGCTCCGCCAGCTGCGACCGCGACGGCAACCCGGACCCGATCATCCACCGCTAAGCCTGGCGCGGATTCGCTGATCGCCGCCGGATTCGATCGATGGACTGACGACGGTCATGATCGGCCGACACCGAGGCCGGGGTTCCCGAGCGGAGCCCCGGCCTCCGTGCATCCGCGCCGGAATCCGCCTCGCTGTTCAAGTCACCTCGGCAACAACTACGAGAGGCCACATGCCAGCCCGGAGGCCGCTCGTTCAGTCGAGGTGACGTTGATTAGGACCCAGAGGACCAGAGGACCAGAGGGCCAGGGCCAGAGGGCCAGAGGGCCAGAGGACCCAGAGGAACTTCGAGCATATCCTCCGGGGTTCCCTGGTGCTCTGGTCCTCTGGTGCTCTGCGTCAAACCAACGCCAGCCCGGGACCCCGCGGGTGTGCCGCGCACACGCCGGAGACGGTAGCCCATGCAGGCGGACGTGGACGTGGCCGTCGAGGCGAATCTCGATCGTCCCGTTTCGGCCGTCATCCCTACCGCGCCGGTGGCGCGTGCCGCTAGCTTTCCGGCTCACTGCTACTCGATTGGGTCACACGCAGGTGCGGAGCCGGTTTTTGAGTCCCGTCCACACGAATCACCCCGCGCCCCGCGCGCGGCTCGCCAGGGCAGCCGCCGCGCTGAAGGACGCGGCGATCGCGATCCTGATCTGGCTGCTGTGGCAGCTCCCCATCTATGCTTTCCTGAACCTGCCGCCGCGGCTGGCCGTGGTCTGGCTGATCGGCGTGGCGGCATTCTTCTGCTGGTGCAACGCGGCGCCCGAGGGGTGGGGCTCGCCGCGGTGGCGGGCTACGTCGCGCGCCCGGCCGGTTCCGCGCGCGGCGTGGGCCTGGCTCGCCCTGCTGGCGCCGGTGATGTCCACCGCCGCGCTGGCGATGTGGATGCTGCTGAGCGCGCTGGGCATCGCGGGCGACCGCGCGCTCCCCGACCCGATCCTGAAGTATGCCGACCGGCCCGGCGGCACCGTGGTGCTGGTGATCCTGATCGCCGGGCTCCTTCCGCTGCTGGAGGATTTCGCCTTTCGCGGATGGCTGCAGCGGCCGCTGGAGCGCCGCTTCGGGCCGGCGGTGGCCATCCCGGTCACCGCGCTGGCGTTCGCGGTGGCGCACTTGGCCCCCAGCGGCATCCCCATCTACCTCACCGGCGGGGCGGCGCTCGGCTTCACCGCGTGGGCGACGGGGTCGATCTGGAGCGGCGTGGCGCTGCACATGGCCTGGAACGCCGGCGTGCTGATCTTCGGCGGGATCTTCCCCTCGTTCGATCCCGCGGCGCACGGGCGCGCGCTCGCGCTCCCCGCCGCGCTGGCGTTCGCCGCGTGCGTGGCCGTGTTCGCGTGGGCCGCGCCCCGCCTGCGCGCAGCGGGGCGGGCGAGGCGCGCGGGATCGGTCACCGGCTGACCTGCGGGCGAACGGGGATCCGCCACGCGGAGCGGGACCGGGCGCGGATTCGCCGGCGTCCGGGAGAACGGCCTCGGATCGGCGTCACGCGCGCTCCACGTGCCGCCGCCACTCGTCCCGCGTCTGGCCCCAGATCTCGATCTCGTCGTTCTCGAAGGGCGGGGGAAGGCGGCCCGGCCCGCGCAGCGTGGATCCCAGCCGCTGCGCCACCCGGCGCGACGCGGTGTTCTGGGGATTGATGCAGTGGATCACGTCGGCCCAGCCGAGCACGTCGAAGGCGTAGTCCATGGTGGCGGCGGCGGCTTCCACGGCGTAGCCCTTTCCCCAGGCGTCGGGGTGCAGCCCGTAGCCGATCTCCGGCCCCGGCCATCCGTACGGCTGCCACGGGCCGATCCGCCCGATCCACAATCCGCTCGCCTTTTCGATCACCGAGAACATCGCCACCCCGGTGAGCGCCCACGCACCCGCCATCAGCATCATCGACCGCCAGGTCGCCGGCTTCCGGGCCACCCCGCCGATGAAGCGCGCGGCGTTCTCGTCGGCCATCATCTCCGCCCAGCGGTCGAAGTCTTCCAGCGCGGGAAGGCGGAGCACCAGCCGTTCGGTTTCCAGGCGCGGGCTTGCAGGGAGCATCACGTCCTCCGGATCACATCGGGTCGGGCGACAGGGGATGCGCATCAGAGTAGCCGCTCGGCGCGCGCTCCGCGACGGGCGGGAACGCAACGCCCCCGGGCGCGCGGGCGGCCCGGGGGCGTGGATGCGGTTGGGGTGTTCTGGCCGCCGTGACGGGGAGGTCACACGGGCCTGGGCGAGCGGACGATCCGGGACCGCCCCGGATCAGGCGGAAGGTTCGCGGCGGAGCGGGGCGCGCGGCGGATGGTGCCGCGCGCTCACTTGCGGTCGGTGCCGGGCTTGCCGTGCTCGGCGCGCAGGTCGGCGGCCCAGCGCGGGCGCGAGCGGCCGCTGGCCTCGTAGGCGCGCTCCAGGCAGTCGAGCATGCAGTCGCTGGCCTGCCGGCGCGGCTCGGGCTGCAGGTCGTGGATCAGCACCACCAGCGCGGCCGCCGCGTCGTGGTACGAAACCTCGCCCGTGGGGAGCGCGGCGTGCTGCAGGTACCACTTGCGCAGGCGGCGCAGCGTGGGCGAATACGGGTCGGTGCCGAGCAGGAACTTCTTGAGCCCGGTGGGGCTCATCCCGATCTCGCGCGCCACGCCGCGCAGCGACGTCCGCTCCACGCGCGCGGCCGCCATCTCGCGCAGGTGCCGCACGGTGGCGTCTCGGTGCTGCCGGGGATCGGTGGGCGGCTGGTCCATCTTCCGGTTCCTTCCAGAGGATTCAGGGGCGATTCGACTTACGGATTTTCTACGGTAAGAATAATACCGAAGTATTCCCGAAACAAGTCCTGTGACTTGCCGTAAACGTGCGCGCCGCGTGCACTTGCCCTACTTTTCAACAGACCCGCCGCACCCCCTGGAGAGCTAAGTACCCTTCCTCCAGAGCGTTGCGGGAACCCGTCCGCCGCCCGGCCCGGAAAGGTTTACGGGAGCGAAACCATTCGCCTCCGGCACACGTCAGAAGAGGCACGCACCCGCGCACTCCTCATGGTATCGTCATCTTCCCCCGTGGCCCGAGAGGATCTATGTGCGTTCGTAAACCGTTCCGGTTGATCGCTCCGCTGCTCACCGCCGCCTCGCCTTCCATCGCCGCGGGGCAAACGCCGCCGCGGGCGGCGGTGGCGCCGTGTACGGTGCCGGGCGTGGGCGCGGCGCGCTGCGGCTCGGTGGAGGTGTGGGAGAACCGCGCGGCGGGGAGCGGGCGGAAGATCACGCTCCGCTTCGTGGTCGTCCCCGCCACGGGCACGGCGTCGGACGACCCGGTGGTGCCCATCGCCGGCGGGCCGGGGCAGGCCACCATCCCGATGGCCTCCTACGTGGCCGAGCAGTTCCGCGAGCTGCGGCAAACGCGTGACATCCTGCTCACGGACGCGCGCGGCACCGGCACCTCCACCCCCATCGACTGCCGCCTGTACGGCCCCTCGCTCCCGGAGTACCTGGGCGCGTTCATGCCGGCCGGCCGGGTGCGGCGGTGCGCGGGGGAGTGGGCCGCGCGCGCCGACCTGGCGCGGTACACGACCGACGACGCGGTGGACGACCTGGACGACATCCGCGCCGCGCTGGGGTACGCGCGGCTGAACCTGTACGGCACCTCGTACGGCACGCGCACGGCGCTGGTGTACATGCGGCGCCATCCCCAGCACGTGCGCAGCGCCATCTTGCACGGCGTGGCGCACACGGGCGTGCGCATGCCCAGCGGCCTTGCCCCCGCCGCCCAGGCGTCGCTCGACGGCGTGATCGGAGACTGCGAGCGCGAGGCGGCCTGTAACGCCGCGTTCCCGGCGCTTCGCGACGACTTGCGGGCGATCCTCGGGCGGCTGGCCGCGGGGCCGGTGCAGGTGACGGTGGCCGACGCCGAGACCGGCGAGCCCGTGACCATCCCGTTCTCGCGCGAGCTGTTCGCCGAGGGGCTGCGCTACATGCTGTACACGGCCGGCAACGCCGCGCTGATCCCCACCGTGCTGCACCAGGGCGCGGCCGGTGACCTGGGGCCCGCGGCGGAGCTGGCGTTCGGGATGCGGCGCAGGATCGTGAACGACGGCAGCCACGGCGTGTACCTGTCCGTCACCTGCGCCGAGGACGTGCCTTTCGTTGACATGGACGCGGCGGTGCGCGCGTCCCGCGGGAGCTTCGTGGGCGACTCGCGGCTGCGCGACCAGGCGGCGGCGTGCGCGGCGTGGCCCTCGCGGCCCGTGGGCCGCGCGTTCCTGGAGCCCGTGCGCTCGGACGTGCCGGTGCTGATCCTGACCGGCGAGAACGACCCGGCCACGCCACCCAGCCAGGGCAACGAGGCGCTGCGGACGCTCCCCAACGGCCGGCACCTGGTGATCCCCGACGGGGGGCACGGGCTGGGCGGGCTGGTGGGCGTGGAACCGTGCGTGTCGCGGCTGATGGTGGGCTTCATCCGCACGGCCGACGCGAAGGGGCTGGACGCCTCGTGCGTGGCCTCGGTGCACCGCATCCCCTTCCGCACGCGCCCGTTGGCCACCCGCACGGTGGAGATGTCACCGGCCGAGCTGGCCGCATACGCCGGCACCTTTTCCGCGCTTGGCGCCCCGCCGCTGGAAACGCGGGTGGAGAACGGCCGGCTGGTGGCCCACGTGCAGGGCGAGGGGATGACGATGCTGCCGGTGGGCGGAAACGAGTTCCGCGCGGTGGGCGAGCCGGACATCACCGTCGTCTTCGCGCGGCAGGGCGGCGTGGCCACCGGCGTCACGGTGACCGGCGTGGCTCCGGAGCCGATCGTCTACACACGGCAGTAGAAGATGCCCCGGCGGCGCGGTGCTCGTTGCGCCGCGCCGCGCCGCGCCAGGCCCGATCATCCGCGGCGAAGCGAACGCGGTGCACGCGCCGGGCGATGCAGTTGGGCGCGGTCGTGAGCCGGGTTTGCCTCGCACGCGGGGCGTTATGTGTGCGGACGTTTGCGAGTGAACTCGCGGCTTCAACGGCACGCAGTCCGCCTTCGCGGACTTCAACGGCTCTTTCCTTTGATTTCCTGCTGCGTTTTCGATCCCCACCTACCGGTTCATCCGCCTTTGACCCGTTTCTACGCGATCGTGAACCCCACCGCCGGGCGCGGCGCCGCGCGGCGCGCGTGGTCCACCGTGCACGCGGTGCTGGGGGAGGCGGGGGCCGAGGTGGAGATGGTGGAAACCACCGGCCGCGGCCACGCGATGCAGCTGGCCGAGGCGGCCGTGCGGGCGGGGTGGCCGGCCGTGGTGGCGCTCGGCGGCGACGGCACGGTGCACGAGGTGGCGAACGGGCTTCTCCGCGCGTCGGAGGGGCTGGCGGAGACGGCGGCGGCGCTGGGGGTGGTGCCGGTGGGGAGCGGGAATGACTTCGCGCTGCTGGCGGGGCTCTCGCGTGACCCGGCGCGGGCGGCGCGGGCGCTGCTGGCGGGCGAGCGGCGCGTGGACGTGGGGCGCGCGGGGGAGCGCTGGTTCACCAACGGCGTGGGCGTGGGGCTGGACGCGCGCGTGGCGGTGGAGGCCAACCGCAACCGCCGGCTGCGCGGGATGGGGATCTACCTGTGGGCGCTGGCGAAGGTGCTGCGCTCGTTCCGCCCGCCCGTGATCCGCGTGGAGACCGACGAGGGCGAGGTGATCGAGCGCCCGCTGACGCTGGTGACGGTGGGGAACGGCGGCCGGCACGGCGGCGGCTTCTGGATCTGCCCCGGCGCGGTGATCGACGACGGGCTGCTGGACGTGTGCGTGTGCGACGGCCTCAGCCGCCTGCAGATCCTCAACTTCTTACCGAAGACCATCCGCGGCACGCACGTGGGCGCCAGCTGTGTGCACATGCGCCGCGTCCGCCACGTGCGCATCACCAGCGACACCCCCCTCCCCGTCCACGCCGACGGCGAGATCCTGGCCGAGGACGCGCGCGAGCTCGACATCTCGATCTTCCCCGGCCGCCTTCGCCTCCTCGGCTGACGCTCGTGGGCTGCTTTTCTTCCACTGCTGATCTCATTCGCTGATGAGCGTCACACGCTCACAATTCCTGTGCGTTGGCCCAGAGCTTTCGCCCATGGAATCGACCACTTCCCCACCGTCGTCATCCTGAGGAGCGCCCGAGCCCAAACCGCGTCGGCACAAGAACCTGGGCGCGACGAAGGATCTATCGCCGCGCCCACGCCATCGTCTGTCCGACGGTGGATTTCCGGCCTGGTGCGCTTCGGACGGTTGGTTCCGAGCGCAGACGATAGATCCTTCAGTCGCCGCCAAAGCCCGGTGTGGATGCCGGTTCAGTGCGGCGGCTCCTTCAGGATGACATCCCAAGGGGATTTCCGCGGGACAGGACAGCGCGCTCACGCCATCGTATTCGTCGCACCGCGCATCTCACCACGGCACTCAGCACTCAGCACTCAGCACTGAGCACTGAGCACTGAGCACTCAGCACTCAGCACTCAGCACTCAGCACTCAGCACTCAGCACTCAGCACTCAGCACTCAGCACTCAGCACTCAGCACTCAGCACTCAGCACTCAGCACTCAGCACTCTCGTACTCCCAAGCCTGTCCCGTTCCACCGCCGCGTTGGCCCGATCTCCACTCATGGGTGAAGATTGGGCCGATTACCTTCATCGTGTGGGTGGAAACACGACAACATCACGCGGAGGGAACGATGGGAGCGAAGGCGAAGGAGCCGATCGAGCGGTCGGCGCTGCTGGTGATCGACGTGCAGGACTCGTTCAAGGCCGATGGGGCGCGGTGGGCGCGGCGAAGCAACCCGGCGTTCGAGGAGAACCTGGCGCGGCTGGTGGAAGCGTACCGCGCCGCGGAGCTGCCGGTGATCTGGATTCTGCACACCGACGGCGACCAGGCGTTCAAGCCGGGCAGCGCGTGGGTGCGCGTGCAGGCGTGGCTGGAGCCCCGCGAGGGCGAGCCGCTGCTGCACAAGAACACGCGCAACGCCTTCACCAGCACGCGGCTGGCGGACGTGCTGGCGGAGCTGGGTGTGCGGCGGCTGGCCATCACCGGCATTCAGACGGAGCAGTGCTGCGAGACCACGGCGCGCTTGGCCGGCGACCTGG
>DASSJS010000007.1:0-22871 GCA_035691085.1 Longimicrobium sp. | reverse complement strand
ACCTCGCACCTCGCACCTCGCACCTCGCACCTCGCACCTCGCACCTCGCACCTCGCACCTCGCACCTCGCACCTCGCACCTCGCACTCAGCACTCAGCACTCCGTTTTTCAGTATCTCGTCTCGATCCCGTGCACCACCCGGAACGTATCCCGGGCGATCAGCAGCTCCTCGTCCGTGGGGATCACCCACACCTCGGGCTTCCCCTCCCCGGCGCTGATGCGGCCCTCGCGGCCGCCCACGGTAGCCTCGTTGGCGGCGGGGTCGAGGTGCACGCCCAGGAACTCCAGCCCCTCGCAGATCCGGGCGCGCACCACCGCCGCGTTCTCGCCCACCCCGCCCGCGAAGCAGATGGCGTGGGCGCCGCCCATGGCCGCCATGTAACTCCCCACGTACTTGCGCGCGCGGTAGGCGAACAGGTCGATGGCCAGGCGCGCGCGACGGTCGTCGTGCTCGTCGGCCTCGGCCAGCAGCTCGCGCATGTCGTTGGTGAGCCCCGAGATCCCCAGCAGGCCGCTCTGCTTGTTCAGCAGCAGCTCCACGTCGCGCAGCGAGAGCCCTTCCTTCTGCGCCACGTAGTCGAGCACGGCCGGGTCCACGTCGCCCGAGCGGGTCCCCATCACCAGCCCCTCCAGCGGGGTGAAGCCCATCGAGGTGTCCACCGAGTTCCCGCCCTGGATGGCGCACGCCGAGCACCCGTTCCCCAGGTGCAGGGTGACGAGGTTGGTCTCCTCGCGCGTTCTGCCGGTGAGCTGCCGATAGCGGTAGCTCACGTAGCGATGGCTGGTGCCGTGAAAGCCGTAGCGGCGGATGCGGTAGCGGCGGTACAGCGAGTACGGGATGGCGTACAGGAAGGCGCGCTCGGGAAGGGTGTGGTGGAAGGCGGTGTCGAACACCGCCACCTGCGGCACGCCGGGGCCAAGGACGGCGCGCACCGCCTGGATCCCCTTCAGGTTCGCCGGGTTGTGCAGCGGCGCCAGGTCGATGGTGTCTTCGATCCCGCGCAGCACCTCCTCGTCCACCGCCACGGAGTGGACGAAGCGCTCGCCGCCGTGCGCCACCCGGTGCCCCGCCGCGCCGATCTCGGCCACGCTGGAGATGCGCACGCCCGAGTCGTCGCCCGTCATCCACCCCAGCAGGTGGTCCACGGCGGCGCGGTGGTCGCGCAGCGAGGCCTGGCCGGTGACCGCCGGGCCGCTCCCCGCGCGATAGGTCCACACTGCCTCGCCGCCGATCCGCTCCACGTTCCCGCGCGCCAGCCGCACGTCCGCGTTCTCGCCGATGCGCTGCTCGTCGGTGTCCACGAGCTGGAACTTGAGCGTGCTGGAACCGACGTTGAGAACCAGGATGTTCACGTGAAAAGCGCCCGGGCTGCTGCTCTGAGTGGTGGCCGCCTGTCGGCGCGGTCAGAGTAGCAGCCCGGGCGCTGGCGGGAAAGCGCTACCGCGGGCCGCTCTGGCTCATGTTCCACCGGAGCATGGTGCGGAAGCGCAGCTTGCCCACGTCGGCGCCGTCGTCCGAGGGCTCCGAGCCCAGGCTGGCCACGGCCGAGATCTGCGGGAGCACGTTGAACTCGGCCACACCGCCGGGATGGATCTGGCCGGTGGAGGATTCGTAGACGGCCTCGCCGGTCAGGCGCATGCGCTCGCCGGTCACCCGCAGCGCGCCCCCGAGCCGGTATTCCTGGTCGCCACCGGCCGCGCCGCCCACCAGCACGGCGCCCAGGAACTCCACCGAGCCGCGGAAGGTCTCGCGGTATCCCCCCCAGAAGCTGTGCCGCGTCCGGGTCACGCTGTCGGCCGACAGCACCGCGTTGCGCAGCGTTCCCGCCACGCCCCAGCCCACCGCCAGCGCGCGCCCCGGTTTGCGCCGCACCTCGTCCACCGCGGCCGCGTACGCCTCGGCCAGCCCCTTGATCGGAACCGACTTCGTGATCACCGGCCCGTTGCGCGGCCGCGGGCCGAGCGGGCCCTGGGGAACCAGCAGGTTTTCGACGGCCTGCGTCACCTCGGCGTTCTGGAGCGGGTCGTGATCGTCGAACAGGGTGAGCCGCACGCCCGCGCCAAAGCGGAGCGACGCCGAGTCGGTGGGGTCCTGCACCGTGGCGAAGGAGACGTTGGTGTTGGCCAGCAGCCGCTTGAGGCGGTTGCTACGGTACTCGTTGATGTTCTCGAACCGCCCGCCGGCCAGGAAGTAGGGCGAGAAGTCCAGCGCCAGCCCGGCCTGCACCTTTCCTCCCGCCGCCACCTGGCTCAGGAAGTTGATGGCCACCGGCTTGGCCGCGCTCCCGGTAAGCACCTTCTCGGGCGAAACGTCCAGCGCCACGAACGCGGGGGATTCGGGAACGTCGTAATCCAGCACCAGCTTGTAGGCGGGGATTCCCCCGGCCGGCTGCTGGTCGCGGGCCGTGCTCCCGGAGGCCGCCACCGGGATCAGGGGATCGGGCGCGGCGGGCGCGGCTGGGGTGGCCCGCGCCGTATCCACCTGCGCACCCGCACGTGGCGGAGCGATGGCGGCGGCGATGATCGCGGCCGCCCACAGGAGGCGGGTTGCGCGCCCGGTGCGGAGAGAGATGTGGAGGTTCATGCCACCACCCAGTCCAGGGAGTCGTCGATCTGCGTGGCGTTCCCGGCGGAGCATTGGGGTACGTCGGTGAGCTCGTACACGGTGGGAGGCACCACCGGCCGGTTCACGCCATCCTGGCCCACGGTCACGGCCACCGTGCCCGCATCGACGTTGTGGTGCATGGAGCAGGTGTTGATCCGCCACTGCATGAAGCAGTTCTGGAGGCGCGAAGCCGAGGTGGCCAGGGTGTGCTCATCGGCCCCATCGTCGCCCGTCTTCATGGTCCACGTTTCGAGCACGGCCTCGTCCGCGGCCTTCACCTCGAAGCGCGCGCCGGCGACCAGGAGGTTGTCCGCCGTGAGCCGAACCACGATCCGTCCGCCTCCACCATTCACGATACACGACGCCATGTCTGTCACCTGGGAGTGGGAGGGTACTGCGGGGGGAGAGGAGAAACGACCGTCGCGCCGGGGGCCTGCCGGGCCAGATGCAAATGATTGGTTGGACGGCGTGGAGGGAATTCGCGGTACCGGCGGGTACAACCGGGCCGGCGGGGAACCGGCCCGGTGCTGGTTCGTCAGCTCGCCGGCCCCGCCGCCTCCGCGATGTCGATCCCGCGCTCGGCGAGAACCTCGGCCAGGCGGCGGGAGACGAAGGTGCTCCAGTAGCCGTTCACCACCAGCCCGTGCGCGTCCTGGAAGTGCTTCAGCGCGGCCAGGCTGCGCGGCCCCCAGTTGCCGTCGGCGCCGAAGGCGCCCAGCTCCATCCCCGCGGCCAGGAGCGCGCGCTGGCGTTGCACCACGGTGCGGGTGGGCGTCCAGTGGTCCACGATGGAGTGATCGGGGTAGATGCCGGCCAGCACCCTGGCGTAGGGGAAGCCGCTCGGATCGACCTTGTAGCCGGGGCAGATGTCGGCGTGGCCGTGGTGGTCGTCGGGCCCGATGTGCGGCCAGCGGGCGACGATCTCGCGCCCCACCTCGATCATCATCGCCACCTGCTCGGCGGTCCACGGCTGCACGCGGATCGGCTTGCCGTCGGGGGTGGCGGCGGCGATCCAGTCGTCCTCGGCCATCCCCGGCGCGGTGGCGTAGCCGATGTTCACCGTCTCCACGCCGATGGTGCTGCGCGAGCCCTTGTAGTCGGGGTGGCCCAGGGCGCGGCCGTCCCAGCGCAGCGACTGGCTCTTCCCCGCGTGCCACGATCGGTTGTCGAGGCTCACGTAGCGGTCCACCCCCTCGGCGTAGCTGCGCCCCACCCCGTAGTGCGCCGACGCCTCGCCCTTGCGCTCGGCGTTGCGCCCGCCCAGCAGGCGGCGGCAGAGCTCCAGGTCCCACGTGACGGTCCAGTGCCAGGTGACCCCCAGCGGGTGCGCCCCGATGGACTCGGGCCAGCCGGCGCTTACCGCCTGCCCGTCCTCGAGCGGGATCAGGGCGGCGTCACTGGTGCGGAACGGGAGGTCGGCCATCAGAACGTTCGGTACGCCGGCGGCTGCGGACAGGGACATCGGGACGCTGCGCGATTGCGGGGCGGAGCCGGCGCGGTGCACGGAGAGGCGGGCATCCGAAACGGCAGAACGGCGCGGCGGAAGCTCCTGCGGAGGTCCCGCCGCGCCACGGATCAAGATGCTGCCGCGCGCCACTCCGCGTCAACCAACAGCCGCGTCACGGCTCACGCCGGCCAAACCGCGTGCGACCGGCCTCGCCGCGGTGGCGGTGGCGGCGATCAGCGCAGGCGGTAGCGCAGCTCGAAGGTGCCCCAGGTGTGCGGCTCCAGCTGGGTCTGGTACTCGCGGCCGCGGGTGAGGGCGCGGTACTCCAGCGTGAGGGCGCGGTAGCGCGCGCCGGCACCCAGCTCGTACTCCCACACCAGCGGCCGCCGCCGCACGCGGATGCTGCGGCGGAAGGTGCTGCCGTCCAGGAACAGGTCGCGCGCCACGGCATCCTGCCGCACGCGGCCGGTCGCGTACACCGACACCGGCCCGGCGCCCCGGTCGGCCGCGGCGCTCCACGGGTGCGGCACCGCCCACCCCACGCGCGCGGCCACGCCGGCGTGCGCGCCCACGTGCGCCGTCCCCACGTCCGCGCCCCACGCGGGCGCCAGCGTGGCGACGCGCACGCCGCCGCTCCACACGTCCGCCAGCAGCACGCCCTCGTCGTAGCGCACGCGGAACGCGGGCTCGAAGCCGAGCTGGTTCTCCCACCCCTCGGGCGGAACGAAGCCCGCGATGCGGTGCCAGGTGGTCTGCACCGCCTCGCCCAGCGACGGCCGCCCGGTGACGCCCACTTCCACCCCCACGCCGCGCATCCGCCGCGCGGTTTGCACGCTCGACACGGCGGACGCGTACAGCCACCCCGCGTACGGACGCTGCCCCGCCACGGGCGACTCGCCGTCGATCTCGGGGGTGAAGATCTTCTGCCCGAACGAAAGATTGGTGGCGGTGCACGCACTGTCGGCCGGCGCGGCGGCGGCGCAGCGGGCGGCGTGCGGGGCCAGCAGACGGCCCAGCAGCGGCGCGCCCGCCATCTCCACGGAGAGGTGAATCCCGTTGGTGTAGTCCTCGTCGGGGCGGGCCTCCACGGGGATCCAGAAATCGTACGCGTCGTTATCCAGCACCAGCCGCACCTCGCGCACCTGCGCGGCGGCGGGCGCGGCGGCCAGCGCCAGCGGGCACGCGGCAGCCCAGGCCAGAACTGGGAAGATGTGGATCGGGAAGGTCCGGAGCTTCACGAGGCCGCGGAATCGTACGGTTGGATCGGACGGGACCAGGCGCCCGTCGCCAGTGAGGGGACAGCAAGATAACACGTGGGGGAATCATCCCCCCATCCCATGCGAAGCCGCAAGGCTGCTCGTGCATTCCGCGCCGTCTCCGAGGGCGTCATCCCGAGTCGCCCACCGGCTGCGCCGACCCCGGAGGATGAAACGGGTCGCACGAGTCCCAGGCTGTTGGAGCCTCGCGCGGTTTGCGAGGCTTCTCGTCGTTGTTGCCGCGGCTTCAGCCGCCGGTGCGCGACGCGGGCGGACGGACGTTCCATTCGGATGACCGGATCTCGCCGGGCACGGAATGCACGCGGGCGGCTGCGACCAAGTGGTTGCGTGGCATGGGTCTGGCGGATCTGGACGGCCGATGCTGGTGATGTGCCCGGATTCACGAACAAGGAGGCAGCCATGCCCAAGGGCTGGAGCAGCAAGGACGAGCGGATGTACGAACACGTGAAGGAGGCCGAGCTCGACCGCGGCATGGGCGAGGGCCGCGCCGAGGAGATCGCCGCCCGCACCGTCAACAAGCAGCGTCGCGAAGAGGGCCGCACGCCCAACAATCGCACGCAGGGCACCGGCAACCCCAATCGCGGCTACGAGGCCCGCTCCCGCGACGAGCTGTACAATATCGCCAAGGAGAAGAACATCCCTGGCCGCAGCAAGATGGACAAGCAGGCACTGATCGAGGCCATCCGCGGCAAGGGCTGACCGACCTTCGATCGCCCCGACGCGAAGCGGCGCGGGACGCAGCAACTGCGTCCCGCGCCGCTCTCGTTCACCCCACGCTCATCCGCCGAGCCTCGTTCAGGCCGCCACCAGTTCCGGCCGCGGTGGCGAGACCCGCTTCGCCGCGGGGCGATTCATGATGTGCACGGCCTCGCCCAGCGCGTGCTTGAACGCCTCCATCACTCCCTCGCCCAGCGTGGGGTGCGTGTGGATGGTGAGCGCCACGTCTTCGGGCGATGCCATCATCTCCAGCGCGAACGCCGCCTCGGCGATCAGCTCGCTGGCCTCGGGCCCCACGATCTGCACGCCGATCACGCGCTCGCCGTCGGAGACGATCTTGATGAAGCCCTCCGTCTCGTTCAGCGACATCGCCCGGCCGCTGGCGGCGAAGGGGAAGCGGCCGATGGTGGCCGGGATGCCGCGGCGCTTCGCCTCGGTTTCGCCGATGCCCACGGTGGCGATCTCGGGGTCGGTGAAGATGGCGGCGGGGAGCGCCAGCCAGTCGGCCCGCGCATGGCGCCCGGCGATCACCTCGGCGGCCACCTCGGCCTCGCGGAAGGCCTTGTGCGCCAGGTACGGCCCGCCCGTCACGTCGCCCACGGCGTAGATGCCGGGAACGCTGGTCATCATTCGCTCGTCCGCCGCGATGTGGCCGCGCTCGTCCAGCCGCACGCCCACCTCCTCCAGCCCCAGCCCCGCGGTGTTGGGGCGGAAGCCGACGGCCACCAGGATCTTCTCCGCCTCGATCACCCGCGTCTCGCCGCCGGCTTCGACCGACACCGCCGCCCGGCCATCCCGCGCCTCCCAGCCGGTCGCACGGGCGCCCGTGAGGATCTCGGCGCCGCGCTTCCTCAGCTTGCGCTCCACCACGCGCACCAGGTCGGCGTCCACGCCGGGGAGGAGCGCGTCCGTCACCTCCACCACCGTCAGCTTGGTCCCCAGCCGCTGGTACATCATCCCCAGCTCCAGCCCGATCACCCCGCCGCCGATCACCAGCAGCGACCGGGGGATGGCGGGGAGGTCCACCGCGTCGCGCGCGGTGATCACGTGCCGCCCGTCCGCCTCGAACCCCGGCACCGTGGCCAGCCGCGCCCCCGTGCCGATCACGATCGCCTCGCGCGCCGAGTAGCGCGTCACCGCGCCGTCCGCCGCCGTCACTTCGACGGACCTGGGGTCGATGATGCGCGCGGTGCCGAAGACCGTCTCGCCGCCGTTGCCGCGGATCAGCGTGCCCACGTTGGTGGTCAGCCTCTCCACGATCCCCGCCTTCCACCGCTGCGTGGCCGCGAAGTCGATGGACGGCTCGCCCGCGGTGATCCCCATCGCCCCCGCCTCGCGGATGCGGGTGAGTGTGCCAGCGGCGGTGATCAGCGCCTTGCTGGGGATGCACCCCCAGTTCAGGCACACGCCGCCAAAGCTCTCCTTTTCGATGCACAGCGTGCGCTTGCCGAGCTGCGCCAGCCGGATGGCCGCCGTGTATCCGCCCGGCCCGCCGCCGATTACGATGGCGTCATAGTCGTTCGTGGTCATCTTCCCGCCTCCGATGAGTTTTGATCGGCTGAGGGGAAACAGGTGCGCTAGTGCGTGAGTGCGCCAGTGCGCCAACTGCAACTGCACGTCATTAGAGACCAATCGGTCTCTTCAAGGGCAAAAGAAAAGAGCGGCGGCGCCTTACGGGGCGCGGACGCTCTGGTCCAGGTACAGGCGAACGTGCTCGGCCACGCGCGTCATGTGCACCTCGTCGTCGTACAGCCTGGTCATCATCACGCCGCCTTCCAGCGTGGCGATCAGCATCGAGGCCAGCGCCTGCGGGTCCACCTCGGCGCGCACCTCGCCGCGCTCGCGGCCGCGCTCGGCCACTCGGATCACCAGCGCGCGCAGGCCTTCCATGGCGGCGCGGGCGCGCTCGCGCAGCACGGGGTTTCCATCATCGTTTTCGATCCCTGCGTTCATCACCGGGCAGCCGCCGGGCACCGGCGGGTCGTGCGGCACCGCCGCGAAGACGGTGACGATGGCGTTCAGCCGGTCGAGCGCGTGCGTCTTCCCCTCCAGCGCCTCGGCAAAACGGCGCCCCATCAGATCGACCGCGTAGTCCAGCGCCTCGACGGCGAGCTGCTCCTTGGATTCGAAGTGGCGGTAGATCCCCCCCTTCTGCAGCCCCGTCGCCGCCATGATGTCCGACATCGACGACCCCGCGAAGCCGTGCTGGTTGAACAGCGCGGCCGCCTTCCGGATGATGTTTTCTCGCGTTTCCTCGCCGGAGCGGACCATGAATCCTCGCTTCACTTTGAGACCGAACGGTCTCTGAGTTTAGCGCGTGTGCCGGGCGGGGTCAACAGGTGCGTGAGTGCGCTAGTGCGTGTGCGTTTAAAACCGTTGCATGTGGACACGAGTTTGTTCATCTTGGGCGCCTTCCTACAAGACAAGTACCGGGAGGCTCTGATGAAGGCTGCGCAGTTTGAAGATCTGGCGGTATGGCGGCGAGCAAAGGATCTGGCCGTTTCGATCTACCGGGTTACGGGAGCGGGTGCTTTCGCCCGTGATTTCGGGCTGCGCGACCAGATTCGTCGCGCGGCGGTCTCGGCGATGTCGAACATCGCCGAGGGATTCGACCGTTACAGCACGGCCGAATTCCAGCGCTTCCTGTCGATTGCGCGCGCCTCCGCGTCCGAGGTTCGCAGCCAGCTCCACCTTGCGCGCGAACTCGAGTATGTGAGTGAGCCCGAATGCACTCGCCTGCTCAACGCATACGCGGAGCTCGGCCGCATGATCGCCGCCCTGCGCGCCACCACCGGCGCGCACTGATGCCGTTGCTTTTCAACGCACTAGCGCACTCACGCACTAGCGCACCTGTTGATCAGTAGTCCGACTTCCGCATCGCGCCTTCTTCGCTCGTGCGGTGCCAGTCCAACTCCTCCTCCGTGAGCGGATGGAGAAGCAGGTCGAACGCCAGCCACGTCGTCTGGCTGAACGGGTAGAAGATGAAGGGCGCGACGATCATCATTACCGGCGCGCCGATCTCCAGGGCGAGCCAGGGGACGTTGGGCCAGAGGGCGATCAGCAGGCCCACCAGGATGAGGGCGAGCGTGCCTTCGGCCAGGGCGATGTTGAACATCATGGCGCCCAGGAAGAAGTCGTGCTCGCCGCGGTTCACGCGCAGGCCGCAGGTGGGGCAGCGGGGCTTGAGCTTCATCCAGCTCTCCAGCAGGCCGCGGCTGCCACACACCGGGCAGCGCAGCCGCGCCGCGTGCCAGAGGCGCGTTCCAAGCGGCGGCACCGGCGCCAGCTTCTTCGCGGGTCCCGGGTCGAAACGTCTCACCGGCTGCTGCATGGCTCGCGTCCCTCTCTCCGTCTGCACCGTCTCGCTCATTTTTCCCTCGTCGGTTTGATCTGGACGCGGGAAAGATCACAACACGCCCCGCCCGGCATAATCAGCACCCATCCCCACCCAGCGTGGGAAATCTCCCCTCACGCCCCGAAAGGGTGACTCCCGTCCGCGAAAACGCACTCGCGCACTCACGCACTTGCGCACCGGTTCAGCGATCCTTGCGTCACGCCGCGACCGATGCGAAACCAACGGCCCCTGACTTGCCGAAACCCCGCAAGCGGACTAGGTTGCGGCCCGGAAACCAGGCCACGACCCACGCCAGAAAAGAACCGGACCGGAGCCCAGAAGATGAAGTTCGCGCTGATTGGTGCCGCGCTGATCACCCTCCCCGCCATCGTGGCGCTGGTGTATGCCCTGATCGTGGGCAACCATGTCCTGGCGTATGCGGCGCTGTTCAGCCTGAGCCTCAACACCCTGCCGTTCGTGGCCGCGGGGCTCCTGATGCGCGGCAACAAGGGCGGCGCCGACCTGGGGCACTGAGCCCGGCGCGGGCGCGCGCCTAGCGCACGATCCGGATCTCGCGCGCCCCCAGCACCCACAGGCGTCCCGAGGCGTCCCACGCGGCGTCGCGGGGCGCCCGTTTGCTTTCCTGCAGCACCGTTCCATCCCCCGCAGACAGCAGGTGCAGCGTGTGACCGCGCGCCAGCACCGCCAGCCGCTTCCCGTCGGGCGAAACGCGCAGCGCGTCGGGGTTGGGCCGACCGATGCCGCCCAGGCTCCGCGACCAGATCTCCTTGAGCCCCTGCGGCCCGTGCCGCAGCGCCACCACGCTGCCGCCCAGCAGGGCGTAGAGCGTGCCGTCCGGCCCCACCCGCAGCGCCGCCGCCCCGGCCGCCATCGCGTGGGTGGAGAGCACGCGGCCGCTCAGCGCGTCGCGGATCTCGATGCCGGGGTCCACGTCGCGCTCGCCGCTCCCCGCCAGCGCCACGTACACGCGGTCGCCCAGCGGCGACACCGCCATCGCGCTCACCGCCGACCCCGCGTCGGGCCATCCCCAGCGGATCCCCAGCGATTCGGGCGACAGCCCCAGCACGCTGCCGGTGCGCGTGGCGGTGTACACCCAGCGCCCGCGCGGGTCGGCCACCAGCGGCGCACCCGAGCGGCGCACCCCCGCCTGCTTCCCCGCGGCATCCAGCACCGCCGCCGCCCCGTCGCCACGAAGGTAGGTGCGCCCCCGCGACGTCCACAGCACCTCCGGCGCTCCCTTCAGCCCCACCTTCACCCCGCCCAGCCTGCGCCCGGTGCTGTCGAACGCCACCAGCCCGCCCGGCCCGCCGATCCACACCCGCCCCGCGCCGTCCAGCCACAGCGTCGCGTCCGCCGCCACGCTGTCGCGCAGCGCCACGCGCTCCAGCGTCTTCAGCGTGTCCGTCTTCCGGCACGCGGCCAGGGCGAAAAGCGCCAGCGCGA
The DNA here is from genome assembly GCA_035691085.1 of Longimicrobium sp. Classification (GTDB taxonomy): domain Bacteria; phylum Gemmatimonadota; class Gemmatimonadetes; order Longimicrobiales; family Longimicrobiaceae; genus Longimicrobium. The sequence continues at coordinate 12,027 of DASSJS010000007.1, read as the reverse complement.
GCACAATGCCCCGCAACCCGCCTCGCCCCATGGCTTTCGGGAGATGGAATTCGATGGTGTGAACCCGCCCGTAATGGATCAACCGCCCCGCCAGCGCGCGTGTGTCGCGATGATGGCCGCGGATCCGATCCCCGCCGCCCCGATCGAACATGCGGGCGAACCTCCCGCCCGCTGTTCCCTGTTCCCTGTTCCCTGTTCCCTGTTCCCTGTTCCCTGTTCCCTGTTCCCTGTTCCCTGTTCCCTGTTCCCTGTTCCCTGTTCCCTGTTCCCTCTTCCCTGTTCCCTCTTCCCTGCCCTTCACGCCCGTTCAAACGCGATGCCACCCGCCCGTTCTCCCGCTCGGGCGCGCGGCACACTACATTTCCGCGCCACGCACCACCACGCACCCTGTAGACCAGAGCCGGATGCCCGAAACCCACCCGATCGACGTGGTTACCCAGGCGCTGGAAGAGTCCGCCCGCGTGAAGCTGGCCCTGCGCGCCCTGGCGCCGCAGGTGGTGCGCGCGGCCGAGCGGCTGGCGGAGTGCTTTCGCGGCGGCGGGCGGCTGTACGCGTGCGGCAACGGCGGCTCGGCGTGCGACGCCATGCACCTGGTGGAAGAGCTGGTGGCGCGCTACAAGCGCGACCGGCCGGGGCTTCCCGCGCACCACCTGGTGGACGGCCCCACGCTCACCTGCTGGAGCAACGACTACGACTTCGCCACCGCCTTCCGCCGCCAGGTGGAGGCCATGGTGCGCCCCGGCGACGTGCTGGTGGCCATCAGCACCAGCGGAAACTCGGCCAACGTGGTCGCCGCCGCCCAGGCCGCCCGCGAGCGCGGCGCGGTGGTGCTGGGGCTGCTGGGGCGCGACGGCGGCCAGCTGGCGGCGCTGAGCCACGAGCCGCTGGTGGTGCCCGCGCGGGCCACCGAGCGCATCCAGGAAGCGCACATCACGCTCATCCACCTGCTGTGCGAGCTGGTGGAGCGGGCGCTCTTCCCCGAAACCGTCACGGACGGCTGAGCGCGCGCGTTGAAAACGATTCCAGAACCCGGCACCCTCACACCATCCAGGCGAATGAGAGCTCCCAGGCTGATCCCCGTGGCGGCGCTGCTGCTGGCCGCGGCCGCGGTTACGGCCGCGTGCGGCGAAAGCCCCGCGAAAAAGGCGGCGCGCGAGCAGGCCCGCCGCAACAGCTGCGTGGCCGCCGAGCTGGCGCTTTCGGGGAAGGAGCGCGCGGCGCGGCTCGACACCCAGCTGGTGGCGGTGCAGGGGAGCCCGATGGCGAACGTGGTGCAGGCCAGCGCCCAGTTCGCCGAGGCGTACCAAGCCTACGCCGAGGCCTTCAGCCGCAGCGCCGACCTGGCCGATTCGGCCGCCTTCGCGAAATCGAAGGACGATTCCACCAACCTGGCGCGGCAGGCGCAGCAGGCCCGCCCCCCCGTGGCGCCCGCCGGCACCGTGCAGGGGAACGCCGCCAACCGCTTCGCCACCGACATGCAGATGGCGGCCAACAACCCCGACCACCCCTGCAACCGCAAGAACGAGGACGAGGACAGCTGAACATCGCGCTCGCCGGCGTTGCGATGACTGATCGAGAAGGGCGCGGACCGACGCGCGGAGGCCTGACCACTCACCGGTGACGGAGACGCACCATGGCCGTGCTGCACCTGCTGGGCACCGGCGCCGCGTTCAGCGACGCGCGCCGCACCACCACCATGCTGGCGTTCGAGAACGGCGGCCACACGCTGGTGGTGGACTGCGGCGGCGACGTGGTGCAGCGGCTCCAGGTGTCGGGCGTGGACCTGGAGAGCATCGAGGCGATGATCGTGACGCACGAGCACGCCGACCACGTGGGCGCCTTTCCGCTCTTCATGGAAAAGATCTGGCTCTCCGGCCGCCAGAAGCCGATCCCCGTCTACGGCATCGAGCCGGCCATCAGCCAGGCGCGCCGCGCGTGGGAGAGCTTCGACACCAGGAGCTGGAAGGGCGTCCCCGAGATCCAGTGGCACCGGGTGGAGCACCGCCCCGGCGCGCCGGTGCTGCGCAACGAGCGCTGGCACGTCACCGCCACGCCGGGGATCCACTCCGTCCCCGTCGTGGGCCTGCGGGTGGAGGCAGCGGGCGCGGGCGTGGTGGCCTATTCGTGCGACACGGCGTTCTCGGAGGGGATCGTGGAGATGTCGAAGGGCGCCGACATCCTGGTGCACGAGGCGCAGAAGCTCTCCTTCCCCGGCGTGCACACCAGCTACGACGAGGCCGCCCGCGCCGCGTTCCAGGCCGGCGCCCGCCGGCTGATCCTGGTCCACCTTCCCCCCGGCGTGAGCGAGGATGACCTCGAGGAGCCGCGGAAGGTGTTCGCCCACACCCAGCTGGGGGAGGATGGGGAGCGCCATGAGTTCTGAGCGCGCGCTGCGGGCCGCCCTGGCCGCCGGGGCCACGCTCCTTGCCGGATGCCGCGGCGGCGCGCAGCCGCACGGCCCGGCCGCGTCTCCATCCCCGGTGCCTGCGTCCATCGCCGCCGCGCCGCGGCCGGCGTGTGACGTCCGCGGCGGCATCCCGGCGGGCGCGGAGCTGGTGGACGTCACCCGCGTGGACCCCACCATCCGCACCGACATCCGCTACGCGACCGCGAACAACTTCACCGGCCGCCCGCTGCCCGGGTACGAGTCGGCCCGGGCGCTGATGCGGCCGGGCGCGGCACGGGCGCTGGCGCGCGTGCAGGCGCGGCTGCGGCCCCAGGGGCTGGGGCTGAAGGTGTTCGACGCCTACCGCCCCATCCGCGCCACGCTGGCCATGGTCGAGTGGGCCGGCCGCACCGGGAACGGGTGGGTGCTGGAGCAGGGGTACGTGGCGCGCTACAGCGGCCACAACCGCGGCAACACGGTGGACCTGACGCTGGTCGATCTCGATACCGGGCGCGAGCTGGAGATGGGAACCGCGTACGACACCTTCTCCGAGGCCGCGCACACCGCCAACGCCACCGGCCAGGTGATGGAGAACCGGATGCGCCTGCAGCGCGCGATCGGCGCCGAGGGCTTCCAGCCGTACGACCAGGAGTGGTGGCACTTCCGCCTTTCGGGCGACGCCGAGCCGCTGGACTACCCCATCGCCTGCTACCCGTGACCCGCGCGAAACGTTGACGGGTGGCGCGATTTCGTGTAACTTTAAGCTATCGCACTACATAGCCGCGCTTAGGAACCCACGCGGCAGCCGATGTGTCCCGGCCCATCCCGACCACCGGCGCGGCTTTGCCGTGCCTCCGAACCCACAAGGCCATGAATCTCCGTACCGCGACCGTGTTCGCCGCGTGCGTTGCCGCCGCCGCGTTCGTCCGCCCCGCCCAGGCGCAGACCGACACCGCCAGCGCCGCCAAGGTGGCGCCCGCGGTGCCCGCGGCTCCCGCCGCCGAGGCCCCGCGCCCGCGCCGCAACCGCAACGAGATCACGCGGGCCGACATGGTGGAGAAGGGCGCGCGCAACGTGTACGACGGCATCCGGATGATCCGCGCCTCGTTCCTGCGCCCGTCGCGCTCGCTGAGCTCCAGCACGCAGCAGAACCCGGTGATCGCGGTGTATCGCGACGGCGCGCTGGCCGGCGGCACCGGCGTCCTGCGCGACATGGCCGTGGAGAGCATCAGCAAGATCGAGTACGTGGAGCCCAGCGACGCCGTCCGGCGCTTCGGCAACGACGCCGCGGGCGGGGCGATCCTGGTGACCACCGGCGGCAGCTGACGCTCGCTCCCCCTGATCGCGGAAGCGGCCCCGGTCCACCAGGTGGACCGGGGCCGCTTTTTCTATTTCTGTTCGGCGCTTCTACTCCCCGAGCGGACGTCTGCCCGGGTCCCAACCGTCGCCGTATTTCCTCCGCCGCACGGGCGCATACCGGAGCCGTAATTCCAGATCCGCTTGATCCGTTGATGGAAGGGCCGATCGCCACCCTGGCCGGAGCGTGGAGGCAAGTATAGATCCTTCAGTCGCTTAGGCTCCTTCAGGATGACATCGTAAAGCTCTCCCCGAAGCAACTGAACACCCGGATTTTGGTATAAATCCTCCCGGTGATCGAGTCTGCTGAACTTGAACGCGGAGGGAGCGGAAGAAGGGCACCAGACCGCCGTTCCTCTGCTTCCTCTGCTTCCTCTGCGTTGAACGGTTCAGGATCTTCGTCTCACCAGCGCGTATCGCGCCGCAGCAGCGCCTCGGCGTCGTCCGGCGGAACGGGCTCGGAGAAGAGGAAGCCCTGCGCGAAATCGCACCCCAGCGCCCGCAGCGCCTGCAGCTGCTCGCGCGTCTCCACCCCCTCGGCCACCACCGCCACGCCCAGGTTCCGCGCCAGCCCCACGATGGCCTGCACCAGCTGCGCGTTCCTCCGGTCGAACTCCATCCCCGAGACGAAGGTGCGGTCGATCTTCAGCTCGTCGATGGGGAAGCGGTGCAGGTAGCCCAGCGACGAGTAGCCGGTGCCGAAATCGTCCATGCACAGCACCACCCCCAGCTCGCGCAGCCGCGCCAGGATCGACCGCCCCGGCTCGGCGTGCTGCAGGATCACGCTCTCGGTGATCTCGAAGTGCATCACCCCCGGCGCTATCCCGCACTCGCGCAGGCTCCGCTCGGCGTGGTCGGCCACGTCCGCTTGGCTGAACTGCGTGGCCGACAGGTTCACCGACATCCGCAGCGGCCGGCCGGGGAACGCATCCACCCACTTGCGGGCCTGTCCACACGCCTCGTCGATCACCCAGCGCCCCAGCGCGTGGATCAGCCCCGTCTCCTCGGCCACGGGGATGAACACGGCGGGCGACACCCAGCCGCGCTCGGGGTGGCGCCAGCGCAGCAGCGCCTCGAACCCCTCCACCCGCCCGCCCTCCAGCCGGACCACGGGCTGGTAGTGCAGCGCGAACTCGCCCCGCTCCAGCGCGCGCCGCAGGTCGGTCTCCATCCGCAGCCGCTCGATGGCCTCGGCGTGCATGGCGCGGTCGAACACCTCGTAGCGGTTCTTCCCCAGCACCTTGGCGCGCGAGAGCGCCGCGTCGGCGTTGCGCAGCAGCTCCTCGGGGTCCTCGCTCCCCATGGTGCTCACCGCGATGCCGATGCTGCCGCTGGTGAACACCTCGTGCCGCTCCAGCGTGAACGGCGCGGCGAGGACGTCCAGCACCCGCTCGGCGCGGTGGGTGGCCTCCAGCGGGCTGGCCAGGTGGTCCAGCAGGAGGGTGAACTCGTCGCCGCCGAAGCGCGCCACCGTGTCGCCCGGCCGCAGCACCGCCTCCAGCCGCTCGGCGATGGCCACCAGCATCTGGTCGCCCACGCCGTGGCCCAGCGAGTCGTTCACCACCTTGAAGCGGTCCAGGTCCAGGAAGAGGACGGCGAAGGTCCGCTCGCCGCCGCGCCGCACCCGCTCCAGCGCCTGGCTCAGGCGGTCCACGAAGAGCGCGCGGTTGGGAAGGCCGGTCAGCGTGTCGTGGATGGCGCCGTAGGCCAGCTGGTCCTCCACCCGCTTGCGCTCGGTGATGTCGTGGATGATCCCCTGGAAGCACTCCACCGCCCCGTCGGGGGCGCGGCGCAGGGTGGATGAAACCAGGCAGTGCACCGGGGCCCCGTCGCGCCGCCGCAGCCGCACCTCGAAGTCGCGCACGTAGCCGGTGCGGAAGATCTCGTCGCGGAAGCGCTGCCGGTCGCTGGCGTCGAAGTACACGTCCTCGATCCGCGCCGCGGCCAGCTCGTCGTGGTCCAGCCCGAACATCTCGCGGAACGCCTGGTTGGCGGAGATGATGCGCCCGTCGGCCGTGCTCATGTACACCGCGTCGCGGCTCTCCTCGAAGAGGGAGCGGTAGCGCTCCTCGCTCTCGCGCAGCGCCTCCTCCGCGCGGATGCGCTCGGTCACGTTCCGCGCGAACCCCTGCACCCCGCGCACCCGGCCGGCGCGGCGCACCGCGGTCTCCACCAGCTCCAGCGCCACCGTGTGCCCGTCGGCGTGCCGCGCGAACACCAGGTAGGTGTTGGGCACGCCGCTGGTCACCGTGCGCGCCGTCTGATCGACGACCGCGTGGTCCATCGCGTGGCCGGTGTGCAGGAATGCGTACGACTTCCCCAGCAGCTCGTCGGGCGCGTACCCCAGCACGTCGCTCACGCTGGGCGACAGGTACTCGTACACGCCCTCCAGGTCGTGCACGTAGAAGAAGAGCTGCTGCGTCCCGGTGAGCATCAGCCGGAAGCGCTCCTCGCTGGTGCGCAGCGCCTCCTCGGCCCGCTTGCGCTCGCTGACGTCGCGGTTCACCCCCAGCGCGCCCATCCGCCGCCCCTGCCCGTCGCGCAGGGGGATCACCAGCGTTTCGCTCACCCCGCGCGACCCGTCGCGGCGCACGAAGCGCACTTCGCCCTGCCACCGCCCCTCGGTGTCCATCGCCTCCACGATGCGGCCGTTCAGGTCGGCGGCCTCGTCGGGGTGCAGCCACAGGTCCACCGCGGTGCGCCCCAGCACCTCGTCGCGGCTGAAGCCGTAGATGCGCTCGGCCGCCGGGTTCCAGTCGGTGATGCGCCCCTCGCCGTCGCTGATGATCACCGCGTCGTACAGGTTGGCGAAGGTGAGCGCCTGCCGCTGCAGCGCCTCCTCGGCCCGTTTGCGCGCGGTCACGTCGAACGCCGTCCCCAGCACCGCGGGCTCGCCCGCGTAGGTGATCTCGCCGGCGGTGAAGTCCACCCAGCGCACCTCGCCGCCGGCGCGGATGACGCGGAACTCGTAGCGCCCCGGCACCTCGGCGCCGCGCTGCCGGGCGATCCCCCGCTCGCGCACCATCTCGCGGTCGTCGGGGTGCACCACCTCCCAGAAGTGGATGCGCAGCAGCTCGCTGGCGGGATACCCGGTGAGCTCGGTGGCCGCGGCGTTCACGTACAGGAAGCGGGTGCCGCGGTACACGAAGGTGGCCGCGGCCACGTGGTCGGCCAGCTCGCGGAACTGCCGGTCGCTCTCGCGCAGCGCGGCCTCCACGCGGCCGTGCTCGCGCAGGTCGCGCTCCAGCCGGCGGTAGCGCTCCAGCAGCCCGGGGCCCGCGTCGTCGCCGTCGTCCTGCGGCAGCGCGCGGCCGTCGCCCGCGCCGTCGAAGGCCTGATCGACGGCGGACAGGAAGGCGTGCAGCGCGGGCGGAACGGCCTCGGGAGTACCGAAGAACTGCTCCACCACCCGGGCGAGCTGGGGATGGGTCAGGGGGGGCGCGGGGGAGGGTGGGGCCATGCGGACCCGGGGGTGGCGCGGGGGGCCGGCTCGCGGGGACGGCTGCGCGGCCGCCGTGCGGACGCGGCGGCCGGGTGGTCCCGCAAACCTGTGTTTTTCCTCACACTCCGATTATAGGGGGCCATGCGGCCCAAGAGCAAAAGGTTTCTTTCGGGGTGCGGTGGTTTCGCGCCTTTCGGCCCGCGGCGTTCCAGCGTGAGCGGGGCACGGCGCCTACCAGCGCGGCGCCGCCTCCAGCAGCGGGAGAAAGGCGGCCGCGTCCACGCCCTCGGAGAAGAGGAACCCCTGCGCGTACTCGCACCCCAGCGCGCGCACCGCCTGGAGCTGTGCCTGCGTCTCCACCCCCTCGGCCACCACGGCAACCCCCAGGTTGCGCGCCAGCGTGGCCACCGTCCCCACCATCTGCTCGCCGCCCCCCTCGCCGATGCGCGACACGAACGAGCGGTCCACCTTCAGCGCGTCGATCGGCAGCCGGTGCAGCGAGCTGAGTGACGAGTAGCCGGTGCCGAAGTCGTCCAGGTACACCCGCACGCCCAGCGCCCGCAGCCGGCCCAGCGTGGCGGCGGCGGCCTCCAGGTTGTCCACCACCACGCTCTCGGTGATCTCCAGCCGCAGCAGCCCGGGGCGGATCCCGCTCTCGTCCAGCGCCTCGCGCACCTGCTCCACCAGGTCCGACTGGCTGAACTGGCGCACCGACAGGTTCACGCTCACGCACAGCTCCGCCGCCGCCTCGGTGGCCGCCTGCCACTCGCGCAGCTGGCGGCACGCCTCCCCCAGCACGCGCCGGCCGATCTGCAGGATCAGCCCCGTCTCCTCAGCCGTGTGGACGAAGTCGCCGGGCGAGATCCACCCGCGCTCGGGGTGGTGCCAGCGCAGCAGCGCCTCCACCCCGCTGATCCGCCCCGTGCGCAAGCTCACGATGGGCTGGTAGGCCACGCCGAACTCCTCGCGCTCCACCCCGCGGCGCAGGTCGGTCTCCATCTGCAGCCGGGTGAGGGCCAGCGCGTGCATGGCCCGGTCGAACAGCTCATGCCGGCCCGTCCCCGCCGCCTTGGCCCGGTACATGGCCATGTCGGCGTTGCGCAGCAGGTGGTCGGGCCTTCCGTAGGCCGTGGAGCTCAGCGCGATCCCGATGCTGGCGCTGGTGAACACCTCATACCCGCTCAGGCTGACGGGGGCCGTGAGCGCCTGCTGCATCCGGTCGGCCGCGCGCACCGCGTCTTCCACCGCGCCCAGGTCGTCCAGCAGCACCGCGAACTCGTCGCCGCCGAAGCGCGCCACCGTGTCGGTCTCGCGGACGCAGTTGCGCAGGCGCCCGGCCACGGCCACCAGCAGCTCGTCGCCCACGCTGTGGCCCAGCGAGTCGTTCACCACCTTGAAGCGGTCCAGGTCCAGGAAGAGGACGGCGAACAGGTACCCCTCGCGCCGGCGCTCCTGCAGCACCGCGCGGGCCAGGCGCTCCATGAACAGGTGGCGGTTGGGCAGGCCGGTCAGCGCGTCGTGCAGCGCGTCGTGGCGCAGCTGGTCTTCCACCGCCCGCCGCGCCGTGATGTCGTCTGCGAACAGGTGGACCACGCCCAGCTGGGGGTGCGGATGGTAGGCCCAGCTGAACACCCGGTCGTCCACCACCACCTCCACGGTGCGCATGGGGTGGCCGGTGGCCAGCGCGGCGGCCACCAGCTGGCGGTGGTTGCGGGGAAGGAAGCCGTCTTCCAGCGGCGTGCCCACCTCGGCCAGCAGGTGGCGCGTGGCGGGGTTGGAGTAGACCACGTTGCCGTGCGGGTCGCACTCCAGCACGGGGTTGGGCGACTCGCGCGGGATGGCGGCCAGGCGCTGTGTCTGCGCGTCGCCGCCCAGGCGCGCTGTCACGTCGTGCACCACCACCACGGCGCCCGCCACCTCGCCCTCGGGCCCGCGGTGCGGCGACCAGCGCGTGGCCGCCCAGCGGGTGCGGGGGTCGGCGGGGTCGCCCAGCGGCCGGTCGTCCAGGTCCACCGTCATGCCGTCCAGCACGGCGCCCAGCAGCTCGCGCGGGGCGTCGCCCGCCAGCGCGCGCGCCACCACGGCCACGGGCGCGCCCAGCGCCTCGCCCGCGGGAACGCCGGTGGCCGCCTCCATGGCCGCGTTCCACGCCACCCAGCGCAGCTCGCGGTCGCACGCGGCGATCCCCACGCCGGCGCACTCCAGCACGGCGTCACCCAACGTCTCCAGCGCCACGCTCACGCGCCCCTCCTCACCCACGCCGCACACTGCCCACGCTGGCCGCGCGCCACGGCACAAAAGGCCGGTGCGGCTGCAAGGAGGCCGTCGCGGAGAATGCTGGAGCCGAGGTGCACGGGCAATCCGGGATGCGCGGGTTCGCTGGAGAAGCGCCACGTGGACGGAGGCGACATTCTATATGCGCCGCCGTTCCGGATCAAGGGTTATCGTGGCGCATAACGATGCGCTCGAGGCGGGTGTGCCAGCCCCGAACGAAGCCGCAAATCTTTTGCCAGATCTTCACGCCGCCGGATCGGCCACGATCCTCGGTGAAACCTTGCCCGCGCGCGCCTTCCGGCCGGAACAAAATCCCCGCGACGGCAACGAGTACCGGAAGAAAACGGAGTGGGTTTCAATTCGAGATGCCGTCGAATCACCCGCTACCCCGATCGGGGAGCCGGACGGTCGCACGAGGCTGGAATGACGAGACAAACGTCAGCCGGCGTGACGTTCGGGAGATGAGGGGCGAAAGACAGCGGCGCCGGGGAGTGAGTTCCCGGCGCCGCGTAGGTTGATGCACCTGGTCCGTCCCGCCGGTCAGCGGTCGCCCTCGTCGCCGTGGCCGGAGCGGGATCTGGTCTTGGCGTGCTGGCGGCGGTCGGCGGCCAGCGAGCGGCCCACGTCCACCTGGTCTTCGGTGAAGCGCCCCCGCTCGTCGCGGCGGATGTAGCGCTTGTCGCCGTCGTGCGGCTCGATCAACTCTCGTTCGCGTGACATCGGCATCTCCTTGCTCTGTGCGCAACTCCAGCCTGCACAACAGCTTCCACAAAGCAGGAGCCGTGCCGCGGCGTCAGCGGCCCGCCACCGGCTCGTCGCGATCGCCCTGGGCGCCGGCCAGCTGCCGCGAGCTGTCCACCAGGCGCAGGAACTCGGCGCGGTAGCCGCCGCGGTCGCTCCCCAGCGCGCCGCGGGCCAGCTCGGCCACCTGCCCGTAGCTCGACTGGCCGCGGAACTTCGAGCCGCGCAGCAGCATCCCCCACTCCGCCACCGCAGCCGAGAAGCGGAAGTCGGCCGAGGTGGCCGCGAGCCCCATGCGCCGGTCCGTCAGCGGCCGCACCAGCAGGCGGCTCTCGTTTCCGTCCGGCGCCTTGTATCGCAGCTTCACGGTCAGCAGCTCGCCGCTGCCACCGGCGTGCGCGGTGGGGCGCACCTGCTGGTAGCGCAGCGGGTCCACGCCGCGCGCCGGCGTCTCGGCCGCGCCCACGGGCACCACCTCGTACAGCGCCGTCACCGAGTGCCCCGCGCCCAGCTCGCCCGCGTCCTTGTGGTCGTCGTTGAAGTCCTCGGCGGCCAGCGTGCGGTTCTCGTAGCCGATCAGCCGGTAGGCCCGCACGTGCGACGGGTTGAACTCCACCTGCACCTTCACGTCCTTGGCAATGGTGAACAGCGTCCCGCCCATCTCGCCCACCAGCACCTTCCGCGCTTCCTGGATGCCGTCCAGGTACGCGTAGTTGCCGTTCCCCTTGTCGGCCAGCTGCTCCATCTTGGCGTCCTGCAGGTTGCCGGTGCCGAACCCCAGCACGGTCAGGAAGATCCCGGCCTCGCGCTCCCGCTCGATCATCCGCACCAGTTCGGCGTCGCTGCTCACGCCCACGTTGAAGTCGCCGTCGGTGGCCAGCACCACGCGGTTGTTGCCGCCGCGGATGAAGGCATCGCGCGCCAGCTGGTACGCGAGCCGGATCCCCTCGGCCCCGTTGGTGGAGCCGCCGGGTGACAGCGAGTTGATGGCCTCGAGAATGTCGTCACGACGACTCCCCGGCGTGGGCGGCAGCACCATCCCCGCCGCGCCGGCGTAGACCACGATGGAGACGCGGTCCTGCGGGCGCAGGTTCTCCACCAGCAGCCCGAACGCTTCCTTCAGCAGCGGCAGCTTGCTGGGCTCGTCCATCGACCCCGACACGTCCACCAGGAACACCAGGTTGGCGGGCGGGAGCGAGCGCGGGTCCATCCGCCGCCCCTGCAGCCCCACGTGCACCAGCCGGTGCGCGGGGTTCCAGGGCGCCGGCGCGATCTCGGTGGTGATGGAGAACGGTGCATCGCCCACGGGATCCGGATAGTCGTAGTCGAAGTAGTTCACCAGCTCCTCGATGCGCACCGCGTCGGGCGGCGGCAGCCGCTGCTCGCCAAGGAAGCGGCGCACGTTGGCGTACGAGGCCGCGTCCACGTCGATGGCGAAGGTGCTGAGCGGGTTGTTCCGCACGTCGCGGAACTCGTTCTCCACGATGGTGCTGTACTGCTCGCGGTTATAGCCGTCGGCGGGCGAGTTGTCTCCGGGAAGCGGCGGCTCCATCTCCTGCGCCTGCGCGGTCATCGGCGCCGTGCCGGTGGTGTCGGCGGTCGTCGCGACGGCTTCGAACTCCACGGGCTTGGGCGCGGGGGCCCCGTCCTCGCGCTTGCACGCGGCCAGGGCCAGCAAGGGGACGATGAAGAGACGAAGCGGGCGTGGGGTGCGCATGCCGGCCTTCCAGTCAAAGGAGGTTGAGACGTGCGTGGCCCGCCGCAGCGCACGGCCGCGGCGGCACGCCTGTGAGGGGCATCGCCCGTTCCCCGCCCGCCAGGCAGCGTG
>DASSJS010000006.1:0-35282 GCA_035691085.1 Longimicrobium sp. | reverse complement strand
ACGCGGGCGGGAACGCGGCCCGAACGCGTTCCCGCTAGAAAACGGCAGGCGAGCGGATGCTCCCCATGCCCGGCTCCCTACGCGTCCAGCGGAAACTTTGCCGGAATTCGAGAAAATTTTTGCCGCCGGACGCGGCAGAGCAGAGGGTTTACCTCACACCAGCGTCATCCGCAGCGACAGGTGTTTCTACGGAAATGAGTCGAGCGGGCGCGAAAATCAGGGTGGCCGGATCGGAGGGGCTGGATGCGCGGCGCAGGGCGGAGAGGTTCGGACGGTCGACACCGGTCCCCGTGCCGGGGGATGGGCCGAGGGCTACATTCGGTTCCACTCATCCCCATCCACCGATGCACCGAGAGGCTGATGCACCGCCGCGTCCTCGCGCTCGCAACCGCTTCCGTCGCGCTCGCCGCCTGCGCGCCGCCGTCGCCCGCGCCCGCGCCGGCACCGCCTCGGACGGACTCCGCCGCCGCGTCGCCTGCGTCCGCGGCCCCGTCATCGCCCCCATCGCCCGCGCCGGCGACGGCTCCCGCCGCCGCGCCGGTGGCCCTGCGGGTGTCGCCGGACTCGCTGCGGCCGCGGCTGCCCACGGGGGTGCGGCTGGACCCGGAGGGGGCGCTCACCCCCATCGCCCCGATGCCGCTGGCCATGCTGCGCGCGCCGGGGGGCGACCGCGTGGTGATGCTCACCTGCGGGTGGCAGCGCCAGGGGCTGCTGGTGGCCGGCAGGGACGGACGCGTGCTGCAGGCCCTGGAGCAGCCCGCGGCGTTCGTGGGGCTCGCCTTTTCGCCGGACGGACGCACGCTGTACGCCTCGGGCGGCGACCAGGACGTGGTGTACCGCTACGCGTGGGACGGAGAAACGGCCGCCCTGCGCGACAGCCTGGTGCTGGCCGTGCGCAAGCCGCGCAGCAACGGGACGCGCTACCCGGCGGGGATCGGCGTGTCGCCCGACGGGCGGTGGCTGTACGTGGCCGAGAACCTGGCCGACTCGCTGGCCATGGTGGACCTGAGGTCCGGCCGCGTGGCGGCGCGCTTCGCCACGGAGCTGTACCCGTACGGCGTGGCCGTGGCGCCGGACGGGACCGTCTACGTCTCGGCGTGGGGCGGAAGCACGGTGTCGGTATTCACGCCGCGCGCGGCCGGGATCGTCCCCGCCGGGCGCATCACGGTGGGGCGGCACCCGTCGGCGCTGCTGCTGAGCCGTGACGGGCGGCGCCTGTTCGCCGCGTCGGGGAGCACCGACCGGGTGGCCGTGGTGGACACGCGCACCCGCCGCGTGACCGCGCGGCTGAGCGACGCGCCCCCCGCCGGGCCCGCGGAAGGGTCCACCCCCAACGCTCTCGCCCTCTCCGCCGATGGAACGCGGCTGTACGTGGCCGAGGGCGATGCCAACGCCGTGGCGATCTTCGACCTGTCGGCCCGCACGTCGGGCGTCGCGGCGGCGCGGGGGGCGGACCGGCTGGCGGGGCGGGTGCCGGCGGGGTGGTACCCCAGCGCCGTGCTGGCCATCGGCGACACGCTGCTGGTGGGGAACGGGAAGGGGCTGGGCACCCGCGCCAACCCCGACGGCCCGCAGCCGGCGGCCACGGTGATGCACGGCGGCACGCCCCGCGGCAACACCACGCTGCGGCAGATCGAGGGCGCGCTGCAGGTGTCGCCGGTCGCCCGGGCCACCGGCGCCGGGCTGGCGGCGCTCACCGCGCGGGTGATCCGCGCCAACGGGTGGGACCGGCCGCATACGCGCACGGCGGCCTATCCCCCGTTCACGCACGTGATCTACGTGATCAAGGAGAACCGCACCTACGACCAGGTGCTCGGCGACCTTCCCGAGGGTGACGGCGACACCACCCTGCTCTTCTTCGGCCCCCGCTCGGCGCCCAACCACAAGGCGCTCGCGCGGCGGTTCGGGTTGTTCGACCGCTTTTTCGTGAACGCCGAGGTGAGCCCCGACGGGCACAACTGGTCCACCGCGGCCTACACCACCGACTACCTGCAGAAGACCGTCCCCAGCCGCTATTCGGGCCGCGGCCGCAGCTATGACTACGAGGGGACCAACCGCGGGTGGGAGGTGGAGAACATCCCCGACGACGACGTGAACGAGCCCGCCAGCGGCTACCTGTGGGACCTGGCCCGCCGCCGCGGGATCACCTTCCGCAACTACGGCGAGTTCGTGGTGGACGAGAAGGAGAACGGCCGCACGGTGCGGTACCGCGGCACCAAGCCCTTCCTGGTGCCCAACACCAGCCCGGACTTTCCCGGCTTCGGGCTGGCGATATCCGACCAGCACCGCGCCGACGTGTGGCTGGCCGAGTTCCGCGGCCACGTGCGCACCGGCCGCATGCCCGCCCTGGAGATCGTGCGCCTCCCCAACGACCACACCAGCGGCGCGCGGGCGGGAATGCCCACGCCGCGCGCCGCCTTCGCCGACAACGACCTGGCGCTGGCGCGGATGGTGGAGGCGCTGTCGCGCTCGCCGTTCTGGCGCAACACCGTGATGTTCGTGCTGGAGGACGACGCGCAGAACGGCGCCGACCACGTGGACTCGCACCGCTCGCCGCTGCTGGTGATCAGCGCGTACAACCGTCCGGGCGTGATCCACCGCTTCGCCAACACGACGGACGTGATCCGAACCATGGAGGAGATCCTGGGGCTGGCGTCGCTCTCGCACTTCGACGGGTTCGGACGGCCGCTGCGCGACATCTGGGCGGCGGAGCCGGACCTGACCCCCTACACCGCCCTGATCCCCGAGCAGCGGCTGGACGAGCTGAACCCCGCCAATACCGCGCTGGCCCGCGCCAGCGCCCGGCTGGACCTGCGGCAGGAGGACGTGGCCGACGAGGTGCTCTTCAACCAGATCCTGTGGGAGGCGATCAAGGGCCCCGGCGTCCCCTACCCCGGCACGACGAGGATGCCGGCGCGGGAGATGATGGGCGGAGGGCGATAGATCGGCAGCCCGGCCGCCGAAGCACTGCGCGCGCCGCGGCTGGTGGCCCCCACCCGGAAAAGGCGGACGGTACTGCTGTCCGCCTTTTCCGACCTCCCCCAAAACGACCTGGGGGAGGTGTTTGTTTGGAGAACTGCGAGTCGGCACGGTTGGGCTGGCAGGACGCGGGTACCCCCTCGCCCCGCTCGAAATAGAGAATAGGAAAGCACTTACCTCCCCCCGGCTGTTTTGGGGGGAGGTCGGAAAACGCGGACATGCAGTACCGTCCGCGTTTTCCGGATGGGGGCTCTCGCGCCGCGGACGCGCGATCCTTCCTGTTCCCTGTTCCCTGTTCCCTGTTCCCTGTTCCCTGTTCCCTGCTGTTCCCCCGTAACCCCGCGCTGGAATCAGCCTTGCACAACGCTCCCGCCATTCGATTGAGGTTCGACAACCCAGGCGGGAACTTGCCATGGCGATCAGTGCGAAAGAAGTCTTCCAGCTGCTGAAGAAGAGCGGCAAGGACTTTGGCGAGGACGAGTGCCCGCGGATGGCGGCGGCCCTGGCGTACTACATCGTGTTCGCCATGCCGGCGATGCTGATCCTGCTGCTGATGATCGTGAGCGCCTTCGTGAGCCGCGATACGGTGCAGGAGGCGCTGAGCGGGCAGTTCGGCAGCATGATCGGGCCGGACGGCGCCAAGTTGGTGACCACCATGATCACCCAGGCCAAGCAGCCCGGCGGCGGCGTGATCGCCACCATCCTGGGGATCGGCGCGGTGGTGCTGGGCGCCACGGGGGCGTTCCTGCAGCTGCAGGCCGCGCTGAACCGCGCGTGGGAGGTGAAGCCCGACCCCAACGCAGGCGGGATCAAGAACTTCATCTTCAAGCGCGTGCTGTCGCTGGGGATGGTGCTGGGGATCGCCTTCATGCTGCTGGTGTCGCTGGCGCTGAGCGCGGCGCTCACCGCCATCGGCGGGATGATCGGCCAGCTGATCCCGGGCGGCTCGGCGATCGTCGCGGGGATTCTGCAGACGGTGATCTCGCTGGGCGTGGTCTTCCTCCTCTTCGCCGCCATCTTCAAGGTGCTGCCGGACGCGGAGATCCGCTGGAAGGACGTGTGGGTGGGCGCGCTGGTGACGGCGGTCCTCTTCGAGGTGGGCAAGTGGGGGCTCGGCCTGTACCTGGGCAACAGCAACCCCGGCAAGGCGTACGGCGCAGCCGGGTCGATGGCCGTGATGCTGGTGTGGATCTACTACACCAGCATGATCGTGCTCTTCGGCGCCGAGTTCACGCAGACGTGGGCCAACGAGCGCGGCCAGGGGATCCTCCCCGACGAAGGCGCGGTGAAGGTGGTGGAGGAGACCCGCGAGATCTCGCGCGAAGAGGTGAAGCAGGAGCGCGCGCCGGGCGGCACCGCGTCGGGCGGTTCCGCATCGGGCGACGCCAGGCAGGGCAAGGGCCGCGCGCCGTCGGCCGGCGAGAAGGGCGGCAGGGACGATGGCGGTCGCGACAGCCGGCCGCGCGAGCGCACGCCACAGGAGATCGCGGAGCGCGCCGTGGCCGCCACCGGCCGCGACCGCGCTCCCGACCCCACGCCCACGAACCAGAGCGGCCTTCCGGGCGGCGGCGTGGGACGGGTGGAGGACGTGGGCCTCACCGGCGTGCACCCCATCGGCAGCGGCACGGCGCCCAAGAACGCCGAACCTCGCGCCCCCGGCGAATGGGCAGGCGGCGACGCCAGGAACGCGGACGACGACGAGCGACGCTGACGACCGCGGCGAGAGCAGACCGGCCCCCGGGGGATGCGTCGCCCGGGGGCCGGTTTCATTGCGGGAGAGGCGGGGTCGCGCCGGGGGATGCCGGAAGCGTGCGCCGTGTGTAGCTTGTGGCGAAGCGAACCGACTGCCCTCCCATCCCGCAGCCATGCCGATCTTCACTCCGCCACCCAGGCCCAGCGGCCCACCGCCCGCCGACGCGGGCGAGCCCGTACGCATCGAGCTGAGCTACCGGGTGATGAACGCCGAGCTCCCCCCGCGCCGTGTGAAGCTGGGCATCCCCGGCTGGGCCGGCGAAGACGTTCCGGCCAGGGACGGCGCGCGGGCGCAGCCGTGGCACTGCCGGCCGTTCGTGGACGCGGCCTCGTACGGGGTCGAGCTGGTGTACGGGTTCGAGACGGAGTGCCGCGTCACGCGCGGCGAGGACGGCGCGATCCACTTCGAGGGTGACTTCACGGCCGAGATCGAGCGCGTGAACCGGCCCGGCCAGATCATGTCCAACCCGTTCGGTGTGTTCGCGCCGCACCACTACGGGATGAGCGCGGCGGTGGACCTGCTGCCCCCGCCCGGGCACGTGCTGCGAATCGAGCCGCACCCCCGCTTCTTCACCGACGAGACCGGGACGGTGGCCGCGGCGGTTCCCGGGCACCTGGAGCGGTTCTGGCCGCGCATGTTCTTCGTGGTGTTCAAGGCGCCCGCGCCCGGCCAGACGCACATCTTCCGCACCGGCGAGCCGTTCGCGCAGGTGCTGGTGGTGCCCGCGCAGGCCACCTACTCGCTGGCCGAGATGGCGCCGGAGCAGGTGGAAGACCGCAAGACGCAGGACCGGCAGATCACCGGCCTGGCCTATCTCCTCTCGAAGCACCTCTGGAAGGCGGAGAACGGGCTGTACTTCAACGACAAGTACAAGCAGCTCCTGCGCATCTTCCGCGCGGGCGGGATGGACGGCGTGCGCGAGCACCTGCGCCAGGTGGCCGCCATCGCGCGCATGGGTGACGCCGTGAAGCCGCCGGAGCGCGATTCCAACGCTTGAGTGCTGGGTGCTGAGTGCTGGGTGCTGAGTGCTGAGTGCTGAGTGCTGAGTGCTGAGTGCTGAGTGCTGAGTGCGGACTTCTCCGATGCGAAGCGAGCCCCGATGCCAGAAATGGCGTCGGGGCTCGTCCGCTGAAGAGACTCCTGGTGGGGATTCGGGCGGGGAAAGCGGCGGAGATCAGGGAGGATCGGCCTGGTGGAGGCCGCGGAGATGCTGGAGTTTTGCCGCGATGCGTGAGGGATGCGCGCCCGGAGGGCCGGGACGGCGCCGCGCCTGCACGGATGGGGAGGATCGGCATCGAAGCTTGGCGCGGCGGTGGGCCGGCGCGGTTGGCAACGGCGGTATCGTTGCCTACCGCGCGCGCAGCCCGGCCCCGCGCAGCGGGGATACGCCCGAATCCCGCCGTGGACGTCGTTCGTCGACCGAGCCGACCGTGAGGATCAGCTCGCCTTGCGCAGGCCGTACTCGTTGCGCAGCTCGGTAACCCAGCGGGGGCGGGCGCGGCCGCTGAGGTCGTAACCGCGCTCCAGGCATTCCAGCACGCACTCGCTGGCCTCGCGGCGGGGCTCGGGCTGCAGGTCGTGGGTGAGCACCACCAGCGCGGCCGAGGCGTCGTGATAGCTCACCTCACCCGTCGGCAGCGACGCGTGCTGGAGGTACCACTTGCGCAGGCGGCGCAGGGTGGGCGAGTAGGGCGAGGTGCCGCCCAGGAACTTCTTGAGCCCGGTGGGGCTCATTCCGATCTCCCGCGCCACGCCCCGCAGCGAGGTGTTCTCCACCCGTGCGGCCGCCATCTCGCGCAGATGCTGCACGGTGGCCCCACGGTGCTGCTGCTGGGTATCGGTGGTCGGCTGGTCCATCGTTGGCTCCTTCCAAGCGGTCAGTGGCTGGCGCATGGCTTACGGCTTTTGTACGGTAAAATATACATCCGAAGAATTCCCGAAGCAAGGGCCGGGTGTGTAGCGTAAACTTGCATAGGGTGTGTACTTGGGCCGCTTTTCCACAAAGCCGCGCGGGCACTGGATCCGCTAAGCCGCCCTCCGCATGGATGTTCGCAACGTGGCGTGAGACGGGCGGAGGTGAAAACATCTGAATTCCACCCGTAACATCCCCTACAACACTTCCAACAAGTGTACGCACGGTGGCGCTTCGATACGGGCCAACCCACTCCGTAGCGGCACCTAAAGAGCTTTACCCCCGGTCTGGCGGTGTCCTCGGCTCTGCGGGTGGCTCATCGGCATTGATCCTCCCAAACTCGCTGACGATTCCGCGTCTCTCGCGTCAGCACGCGGACGAGCCGATTGCCGCTGGGACCTCGCATTTCTCATATCTCCTTAATTGACATGAGGTTAGGCTTTGACTATATTAGATGCACACCAAACAAGGCTTTGAAAGGCACGCAGGCGCCGCCGGTCCTGTTGGGCGGCGCCCGACGCGCGAGATTACGCGCCTCCGAACTCTGTTCGGCGGCGCGCTCGATTGAACGGGCCGGGGGGTTTCGCCCCGAGGCCCTTGAACCAGATGATGAGGACGATGCGCCGAGACCTGCTGATTCTCGCCGCGCTGGCGGCCGCCGGGGGCGCCGGCGGCGCCCTGATGAGCGAGCCGGGCCACAATGCCCCGGCCGCGCTGGTGCAGACCACCCCCGTGGTGGCTCCCGCCCCGGCGTACGCGCACCCCGTGCTGACCGCCGCCCGCGGCGTGCTGGCCACGGCGGGGATCGAGAACGCGGCCGAGCAGTCGCAGGTGGGCCGCGCGCTGGCGGTGCTGAGCCCGCACGTGAAGAAGCAGAGCGATCCGCAGGCGCTGAAGACGGCCTTCAAGGCGTACTTCAACTACCAGGCGGCGCACCCCGAGAAGGTGAAGAAGCCGTACCTGTACTTCGTGGACTACGGCCTGGGCAGCGGCACGCCGCGCGGCTACGTGTTCGACATGAAGCAGTTGAAGGTGGTGGACGGCCCCTTCACCGTGGCGCACGGGCGCGGCTCGGCCGCCAACGGGCAGGCCGTGCCCACCCGGTTCGGCAACGGCAACGGGAGCGCGGCGTCGTCGCTGGGGCTGTTCCTGGCGCAGGAGACCTACGCCTTCGTGGGGCACACGGGCGGCAAGGCGTACCGCTCGGTGGGGCTGCGGCTCACCGGCCTGTCGGGCAAGTTCAACAGCGCGGCGCGCGCCCGCGGCGTGGTGGTGCACGGCGCCCCGTACGTCACCGCCAGTACTGCCGGCCGCAGCGAGGGGTGCCCGGCGATGGAAGAGAGCCGCGCCCGCACGCTGATCCCCAAGATAGCGCAGGGCGGCCTGGTGTTCCTCTTCTCGCCGGTGGACCGCAACTGGAAGAACCACGACCCCTGGACCGGTGACGCCGCCGCGTAAGCCGCGCGCCGCGCCCAAGGTTGAACGCCGGAGACCCGGCGGGGATTTCGATCCTCGCCGGGTCTTTCGCGTCCGGCGCCAACGCGGGACTTGTGCTCGTGGATCTATTTCGATATCTATCTAATTAGACCATGATCGAACTAGGTTTTCATGCCGGGAGGTGATGATGGAGACGATGGACGTGCAGACGCTGGTCTCGCACCTGAAGCTGCTGGCGAACGAGGCGCGGCTGAAGCTGCTGGGCCTGGTGGCGACGCAGGAGCGCAGCGTGGGCGAGCTGGCCGAGATCATGGAGCTGAAGGAGCCCACGGTGTCGCACCACCTGGCCCGGCTCTCCGAGGCGGGGCTGGTTTCCATGCGCCGCGAGGGGAACGTGCACTTCTACGCGCTGTGCGCCGACCGCCTGCAGCAGCTGAGCCGCGACCTGGTGACGCCCGAGAAGGTGACCTCGCTCGCTGAGCACGCCGACACCGGCGCGTGGGAGCGCAAGGTGCTGCAGACGTACCTGCAGGGCGAGCGCCTCACCAAGATCCCCGACGTGCGGAAGAAGCGCGACGTGATCCTGGTGTGGCTGGCCGACCGGTTCGAGCATGGCCGCCGCTACGCCGAGCGCGAGGTGAACGAAATCATCGGCCGGAGCCATCCGGACTTCGCCACGCTGCGCCGCGAGCTGATCGGCGCGCGGCTGATGGCGCGCGAGAGCGGCGTCTACTGGCGCGTCGAGGCGGAGGAGTCCGTCGCGGCCTGAGACCGGGGTGAAAAGAACGGCAACAGCCATGAGACACGGAGGGCACGGAGGTTCACGGAGGGCACGGAGGAACTGCGATGGAGTTCTCCGTGGTACTCCGTGCCCTCCGTGTCTCATGGCAGGAAAACCCTGCTCCGGCAGGACCGTTTACTTGAACCGCAGCTGCATGGCGCGGTAGTCCAGCGTCATCTCCGCGAAGGCGGCGATCACGTCCTGGCCGATGTCGCCGTCGGCGTAGTCGCTGCGCTGGCCGCTGGGCTCCGTGGCGACGGCCACCTGCGGCAGCGTGGCCGTGGCGGTGCCGATGGTGATGGCCACCGGGCCCACGTAGCGCACGTTCAGCGAGCGCATCCCCCCTGCCCCGCCGATGCGGATGGTCGCGGCGCGCCCGGAATCGGCGGCGGCCTGGTTGCGGCGGTACCACGGCGGAAAGAGCTGCGAGTTGCGGGCGCCGGTATCCAGCCCCAGGAGCAGCGTCTGCCCGCCGATGCGGCCGCGCACCAGGTTGTCGAGCCCGTCCAGGCAAAGGTTCGCCTCCCCCGCCGATGCCGCCGTGGACGGGCGAGCCGCGGCACGCAGGTGCCCATCACGGGTGAGCGTCACCTCGCCGAGCGCGGCGATCACCGGGTGCCCCACGATGCCGCGGATCTGGTAGCCGATCTGCGGAAACGAGAGCGCCGAATCCGGGAGCACCAGGAACACCACGTTGCGCGCCGTCGCCCCGCCGATCTTCAGCTCGGGCGCGATCGCCAGCCGCGACGACGCGCGCGCCCCCGTGGCCGTGCCGACCGTGATCTGGCGGTCGATGATGCGGAAGCCCAGCTCCCGCGCCATCGTCTCGCCCACCGTGGAGAGATTGGCGCCGGTGTCGAAGACGAAGGCCTCGTGCTTACCCGCCGCCTCCACCGGCACGTTCATCAGGTTGGCGCGGTCGCGGGTGAGCGGCACGTCCACGTCCGACGCGAAGGTGACCGTCTGCGCCGGCTCGCCGCGGAGCGCCTCGAACACGGCGGCGTTGTTGGCCAGGTCCGCGCGGGTGCTGTCGTTGGTGGCGGCGGCCACGCGGGCGTAGGCGTCGGCGGCCTCGCCGTAGCGGAATTCGCGCACCAGCACGTCGGCCAGCAGGTTCTCGGCGGCGCGCCGGTGCCGGGCGTCGGCGCGGGCATCGTCCGAGGCCAGGTAGCGGCGCAGCTGTGCGGCGGCGTCGGCCGGGCGGTTGAAGGCGGCGGCCACCCAGCCGCGGTAGAATGCCAGCCCCGCCGCGTTCGCGGACGCCGTGCTCAGCGCGTCGCGCGCCGCGAAGCAGTCATGCCGGTCGTAGATCGCGGCGAGGCTCGCCGTGTCCTGCGCGCGCAGCGGCCCCGCGGCCACGCAAGCGGCCAGGAGCGCCGCGATTGAGATCGGGCGATTCATCGGACCAAATCCGTGAATATGGTTTGAGTGGTAGACGTGACGCGGGCCCCGGCACCCTACGGCACCGGAGCCCCCGCAACCGTACTCTCCCGCGCCGCCGCGGGTTTCAGGCGCAGTTGCGGCGCGCCCGGCCGAGCGTGCCAATGCTGGCGCCGCCGCGTCGCGCGATTCCCGGGCGGTCCAGCCGCGCTCGCCGCGGACGGTTCCATCCGAGCGCATCACGGGCCGCGGCGAGCTCGGCATCCACCTGGCCGGCCGCAACGTCGGATTCGATGATCACCGGCACATGCCGCGGGATCAGCGCCGACACCTCGCGATAGGCGCGGATCGCGGCGGGCGAGATGCGGCGGTGGCGGCAATCCGAATCGAGCTCGCTGATGTGCACCTGGGCCAGGCGGCCGCCGAAGCACGAAAGGATGCGGTAAGCCTCCAGCATGGAGGTGTCATACCGCCGCGCGTGCGCGATGTCGAAACACAGCGAGGCTTCGGGCAAGTGCGCGAACACCCCGGCGAGTTCGGCAGCGGTGCGGCCGGCGGGCTTGCGCGGGTCCATGTTCTCCACCAGCAGGAGCCGTCCGAAGGGGCGCCAGAGCGCGTGCTGGTGGATGGTGTCGGGGTGCACGACGATCGGAATCCCGCGATGCGCCAGCGGGAGCAGTGCCCGCGCGATTGCCGGCTCGTCCGAGAGTGCGAAGGCGCTGGGGGCGTGCACCGACACGTAGCGGTACGGCGACAGGTCCAGCTCCGCGTACGCCTCCAGGAGCGGCCCAAGCTCGTCCGCACGCAGCGCCGAAAGCTCGATTGCCGACGTGGCGCTCCCCCGCAGCGTGGCAACCGCGGCGCGGAAGTCAGCCCGCGCCACCGAACCAGTGGAGAAGCCGAGCAGAGCCATCAGAACACTCCGTACTTGCGGTTGAGATCGCGGAGCGGTGTATCGGCATCAAAAAACATGCGTGTGAGCGCGTCCTGGAAGCGTTGCCCCAAGTCGCGCACCTTCGCGTAAACGGGATCGCGGTCGGCCTCGTCGGGGCGTAGCTCGGACAACCGGCGCCTGCTCTCCCCTTCGCCCAGCAGCGCGAGGAAGCCGTCGTAGGCGGAGAACAACCCGGCCCCCGCCTCCAGGAGCGCTGGATAACGAAGCACCGTCCGCGCCACCACGTCAAGCGGTGTCTGGCGCACGAGCTGCCGAAGGCGGCCGACCACCTGAAGCACCGCGTCGGGGTCGTGGGGACGAGCGGATCCCGCATCGGTCTCGCAGGCATAGCAGGCCAGGAGCCCGGCCGCATAGATCAGCTTGCGCGACATGCGCAGCTTGGCGGTGCGGAGCGCCCACCCGCTACGCGCCCGCAGGCGGCGCTTGTAGGCAAAGTCCACGGCCACGGTACGCCAGTAGCGGGCGATGTCGTTCTGCAGGAAACGCGGGACCTTGAACGGACTGTCGAGCCCGGCGCCCTCCACGTCTTCCTGCACGTAGCGTTTGAGGACGTTGTTGACCACGCCGTCATACGCCCGTGAGTCGCTGCCGAGGGGGACCGACTCCAGCAGCAGGAGGATGCGTTGCGTGGTGTTGCGGTTCGTGTCGTCTTCGCCGCCGATCTTGTGAAGCAGGTCGTGGCTGACGGTAAGCCCGCCGAAGGTTCGTTCGCGCCCCGGCTTCTTGACGTTGAGCTCTTCCAGCCGCCGCTCGATGGCCAACGCCGCATCCAGGTGCTGGGTGTCGGCCTGGGCGTCGATCAGCAGGGTCCAGTCCACGTCACTCTCGGCGGTGAACTCATAGCGGCCCAGCGAGCCGAACACAACCATGTTGGTGCTGTGCGGGATCAGCTCGTCGAGTTCGCTGCGGAGAAAGACGAGTTGCTCCTGTGCCTTCACCCGCGCGGCCATGATCGAGGGCCAGTGCGCGCGCAGGCTTTCCGCCAGCGTCTCGACTTCCGACGGCGGATCGACGGGGAGCGTGAGCTGCTGCGGGAGCGCCACCGCGTTTCAGCTCGCCGCCCGCAGCTGCCGGACGATGGCATCGCCCGCGTCCTGGGTGCCCAGGGTGCCGCCCAGTTCGGCGGTGGTCTCGC
Organism: Longimicrobium sp.; assembly: GCA_035691085.1. Classification (GTDB taxonomy): domain Bacteria; phylum Gemmatimonadota; class Gemmatimonadetes; order Longimicrobiales; family Longimicrobiaceae; genus Longimicrobium. Next base: position 22,950 of record DASSJS010000006.1, on the reverse strand, counting down.
CGGCGAGGATGCAGGCGCGCACGGCGTTCTCCAGGCGGTCGCCCTGGGCGGCGTGGCCCAGGTGGCGCAGCATCAGCGCGCTGGTGAGCACGGCGGCGAACGGGTTGGCCTTGTCCTGCCCGGCGATGTCGGGGGCCGAGCCGTGGACCGGCTCGAACATCGACACGCGGCCGGGGTGGATGTTCCCCGACGCGGTGAGCCCCAGCCCGCCGCAGATCCCCGCGCCCAGGTCCGACAGGATGTCGCCGAACAGGTTTCCGGTCACGATCACCTGGTAGCGCTCGGGGCGCCGCACCAGGTCCATCGCCAGCATGTCCACGTACAGCGCCTCGGTCCGGATGCCGGGGTACTCGGCGCTCACCGCCTTGAACACGCGGCGCCATAGCCCGCCGGCGCTCTCCATGGCGTTGGCCTTGTCGCTCATGGTCACGAGGTCGTGCCCGTTCGCCTTCGCGTAGTCGAACGCCGCGCGGATGATGCGCTCCACGCCCTTGCGGGTGTTCACGTCTTCCTGGATGGCCACCTCGTCGGGCGTGCCCTGCTTGAAGGTGCCGCCCATCCCCACGTACACGCCCTCGGTGTTCTCGCGGAAGATCACGAAGTCGATGTCGCGCGTGGCCTTTCCCTTCAGCGGCGTCAGCTTCTCGTCGTACAGCCGCACGGGGCGGAAGTTGATGAACAGGTCCAGCCGGAAGCGCATCCCCAGCAGGATCTGGCGCGCGTGCTCGTTGCCGGGCACGCGCGGGTCGCCCAGCGCGCCCAGCAGGATGGCCTGGTAGTTGGATTCGAGGTCGGCGAACTCGGCGTCGGTGATGGACTGGCCGGTTTCCAGGTAGCGGTCGGCGCCGTGCGGCCATTCGACCAGCTCCAGCTCGGGGCCGCCCTGCGCCTGCAGCGCGCGCAGCACCTTCACCGCCTCGCGCGTGACTTCCTTGCCCACGCCGTCACCGGGGATCACCGCAATCCGCGCCATGTGCCTTGCCGTCCGCTGCTGAGTTGGGGGTCGATCGGGAAGGGCGGGAAGATACCGGGGGTGCCGAAGGCGCGCCAGAAACGAGCCTTCCGCCCCCGCCCCCTTCCCTCGAACCGCGGAAGAAGGGGAGAACGGCATCTGCCAGAGCGTCGGGATGATTCGGCCCGCGACGCCCTCGGACGGGACGGCACCCAAGAAGACGAAGGTGCGGCAGATCTCGTCGATCCGCCACACCTTCGTCGTCTCCGTACTCCGTACTCCGTACCTCGCACTCTCGTACTTCGCGGTCCGATCAGAAGTACGACTGGCTCATCCCGCCGCCGCCACGGCTCGACAGCGTATTCATCTTCAGCTCGAAGTCGCCGGGGTTGGTGGCCGCGGCCTTGGCCACCTCGTACTCCACCTGGTCGCTCTGCACCAGCTCCATCAGGCACTGGTCGAAGGTCTGCATCCCGTACGTCACGCGGCCCTCGGCGATGTGCTCGCGGATCTCCTCCACGCGCTCGGGGTCGACGATGCAGTCGCGGATGGTGCCGGTCACCACCATCACCTCGCTCGCCAGCACGCGCCCCTTGCCGTCCTTGCGCGGCAGCAGGCGCTGGCTGATCACCGCCTGCAGCTGCTCGGCCAGGCGCATCCGCACGATCTGCTGCTCCTCGGGCGGGAATACGGCGACCAGACGCGAAATCGTGGACGCCGCGTCGCGCGTGTGCACCGTGCTGATCACCAGGTGCCCCGTCTCGGCGCTCTTCAGCGCGATGTCGATGCTCTCGGTGTCGCGCATCTCGCCGATCAGGATCACGTCGGGGTCCTGCCGCAGGGCGGCGCGCAGGCCGTAGCGGAAGTCCTCGGTGTCCACCCCGATCTCGCGCTGGGTGATGGAGCAGTTGATGTCGCGGTGCAGGAACTCGATCGGGTTCTCGAGGGTGACCACGTGGCGGCGCATGTTCTGGTTCATGTAGCCGATCATGGCCGCCTGCGTGCTGCTCTTCCCCGACCCCGTCACCCCCGTCACCAGCACCAGCCCGCGTTCGTGCCCCGCCACGTCCTGCAGCACGGGCGGCAGCCCCAGGTCCTCGAAGGTGGGGATCTCGATGGGGATCACCCGCATCACCACCATGAACGACCCGCGCTGGCGCAGGATGTTCACGCGGAAGCGGCCGACGCCGGCCAGCCCCCACGAGCAGTCGTAGTCGGTCAGGTCGTCGAGCCGTGCCCGGTCGCGCTCGCTGGGGATCAGGAACGCGGCGATTGCGCGCGTCTGGTCGGGCGTCAGCCGCTGCTTGGTGAACGGGATCAGCTGGCCGTTGATGCGGGCGCGGAACACGTCGCCGCTCTTGATGTGCAGGTCGCTGGCGCCGCGCGCCACCGCCGCCTTGATGATGTTCTCGACCGCCTCGCGCAGGTCACCGCCCTTCTGCGCGGCCGTTTCCAGGGTGCTCACAATCAGTATCCAGCCTGCTTGTCGACTGTATTCAGGAGGGGCTCGCCCGCCAGATAGCGCCGCACGTTCCCGAGGACCAGGTCCGTCTCGCGCCGCCAGAAGCCGTGGGAAGTGCCTGAAACATGGGGGAGCACCAGGGTGTTGGGAAGGGTCCACAGCGCGCTCTGGGGCGGCAGGGGCTCGCGCTGGAACACGTCGAGCCCCGCGCCGCGGAGCCTGCCCTCGCCCAGCGCGGCGATCAGCGCATCCTCGTCGATCACGTCGCCGCGCGACACGTTGATTACCACCGCGCCCGCGGGGAGCCGCGCCAGCTCGGCCGCGCCGATCATTCCCTCCGTCTCGCCGGTCCGCGGCACCGCAACCACCAGGAAGTGCGAGACGGAGAGCAGCCGGCCCAGCGCCCCTTCCCCCGCCAGCACCTCCACCCCCGCCGGGCCGTCCGTGGACGAGCGCCGCGTCGCAACGACCCGCATCCCCAGCGCAACCGCGCGCCGCGCCACGGCGCGCGCGATCCCGCCGAGTCCGATCAGCCCCACCGTGCTCTCCGCCAGCTCGCGCACGGGCGCGTCCGCCGCGACCCACGGCCCCTTGTCCCACCGCCGCTCCGCCTGCGCGCGCACCGCGTAGTCGAAGCCACGGGCGAAGTGGAGGATCATCGCCAGCACGGTGTCGGCGATCGGCTCGGCGTGCGTGCCCGCGGAGTTGGTGAGGATCACGTCCGACGCCACCATCGCCGGATACAGCACGCCCCCGACGCCAGCGGACGCGGAGTGCGCCCACCGCAGCGCACGCCCCGCCGCGGCGAACACCTCGCGCGGCACGCCCCACCCCAGGTAGACCTCGGCGCCCCGCGCGGCTTCCACCGCCTCGGGCGCGGCGCCGCGTCCGTCGCCGGTGCCGTCGGCGTCCGCGTCCACCACCACGCACTCCCAATCCTCCGGGAGCGCGGCGCGGATCTCGTCCACCGCCCATGGCGGGATCGCCCAGACCGGGCGGTGGTCACGAAGGTTGATGACGAGGCGGCGCGGCATCGGTCACACGCATGGGGACGGATGTTTGACGGTGAACGTCGCCCAAGATGGCGAAGGAGCCCGCCTCTCGCGAGAGAGACGGGCTCGTTGGGCAGGGATCAGGAGGCGGATGAATCCGCGGCAACCACGGCCCGAAGTCCGCCTTCGCGGACTCCCACGCCAACACTTCCGCGGAACCACGAGGGTCAAGGCTTCGCGACCAGAGGGGGTCAGTTCCGCGTGAAGCGGCGAATGCCCTTCTCGCGGAGCATGTGCTTGACCAGCGAATCGTGCTCGTGCTGGGGGCCGGCCAGGCGGAAGGTTACCTCCACCTCGTTGCCCACCTTCTCCATCGATTCCACCTTCAGCACCACCTTGCGCGACTTGAGCCTCTCCACCAGCTCCTCGAACGCGTCGGTCTCGGGGTCCATGGCGGCGGTGTAGCGGCGGTGGCTGAGGCGGCGGCGGATCAGGCCCTCCACGCGGCGCAGCAGGAGAAGCGTGGCCAGGACGAGGATGGTGGTGCCGATCGCCTCCACGTACGCCCCGGCGCCCACCGCGATCCCGATGGCGGTGACCACCCACAGCGTGGCCGCGGTGGTGAGCCCCGTCACCCGCCCGCGGCCGTGCAAGATCGCTCCCGCGCCGATGAAGCCGATGCCGGGGATGATCTGCGCCGCCAGCCGCGCGGGGTCTGCGCGCAACGCGTCGCCATTGCCCTGCGCCAGAAAGGCGATGCTCAGCGACAACTCGGTGAACATCGCCGCGCCCACGCAGATCAGCAGCGTGGTGCGCAGCCCGGCCGGCTTCCCGGCCAGCTCGCGCTCGAGCCCCACGGTGGCGCCCAGCAGGCTCGCCAGGATCAGCCGGCCGAGCGACGCCAGCTTCAGCGCCGAAACCAGCGACGCGGGGAGCCCGATGCTGATGAGGAAGTGTTCCACGAGGTGGGGCCGGAGCGTGGCGGGAAGGTACGTCAGGCCAGCATGCGTCGGATGGTGACGAATGTGTGTCGGAGGCAGGGCGGGAGCAAGGCGAGCCAAACACTCCGTGGCACGTAATCCGACTGCGATTGCCCCCTGCCGGCTCCTTCGCCTTCGAGTTTGGGAGCCGCAGAACGCCTGATCAGAAGGCGGCGAAATGTCATTTGTTGTCGAACGGACTGTAACGGGGATCCCACGTCTCAAGGTCGATCTGCCGACACCCATCCATGGCTTCCAGCATTTTCTGCGCGTCTTCGTGAGAGATACATCCCGCAAGCTCGCGCAGTTCGGCTGCGGGCGTGCCTCGCGGGCGCCCATGGACAAGCTTGTGCATGAAATCGAGCACCCTCCGCTTGTCATCGGGTCCAAGTGAGCTGAGCAGCTTGATGATCTCGGCGTCTTCCGACATTCGCGGCATTCTCCGGCGGCTCATCTCGATACAAGTCAGCACGATAGGCAGCTACTGCGGCCAATGCCACGGGAATATGGCTCGCGGCGCTCCCGGGTAACGCCTCTCCCAATTGTACGGCAGCTCTCCGGGAGCAAGCTCGTATTGCAAGACAATCCAGCGACTACCCTGCCAGCGAAGCAGGCCAACGACATTGTCGGTACAGTTGACACAATCCGGGTCGTCGAGGTCGAGCACCTGCTGTCCATCCGGTGATCGAGGCACCGCCCAGATGAACGCCCACCCATTCTGAACCTTGAGGCGCACCTCGTTGAAGATCACGGTTCGGCGCACCGCGCGTGAGACAGGAACCCTGAACGCCTCGATGATCATCTGCCGCTCGACGCTCCCGCGAGCAGGTGAGTATGGTGCGCGCTGCGAAGCGCCCGTTGCTGGTGCAGCGACAAAAATCAGCGCAATCGCCAGCATCCTGATGTTGAACATGATCGTCACAGTCTGGAGAGGTGGGAAACGCGGGGCCGGAGACAGGTTGGCGAACATCTTTCCGTGAAAGATAGGTGCGAAACGACACCGATCAATCTTTTTGCTGCTTCGGCTCCATCTCATGCGTGCGAAGGGCGGCGGCGGCCGCTTGATTGATATGAGATGAGTACAACGCGTTGGTGTCGGCATCGCGCTGGAGCGGGTGAACCCGCAGCCGAACGGCACGAAGCCTCGCAAACCGCGCGAGGCTCCCGAGGATGAAGAACTCGGTTCCCAGCGGGTGAACCCGCCGGCCAAGTACGGCACAAAGCCTCGCAAACGGCGCGAGGCTGTGACGTCGGCATCTTTCGCCGAATCGAAATGGAGCGTGGGATAACCTTCTCGACAGTCAAACCGGCTCCGGACGCTACAACCCGAGGACGTCGTTCATCGTGTACGTGCCCACGGGCTTCCCGGCGATCCACTTGGCGGCGCGGAGGGCGCCTTCGGCGAAGAGGGCGCGGTCCTGGGCCAGGTGGGCAAGCTCGATGCGCTCGCGGTCGCCGATCAGCATCACGCGGTGCTCGCCCACCACGTCGCCGCCGCGGAGGGAGTGGAAGCCGACCTCGCCGCGCGGGCGCTCGCCGGGGCGGCCGCTGCGGCCATCCACGCGCACGTCGCCCAGCGCCACGCCGCGGCCGCGCGCGACCGCCTCGCCCAGCGCCAGCGCGGTGCCGCTCGGCGCGTCCACCTTGCGGCGGTGGTGCGCCTCCACGATCTCCACGTCGTAGTCGTCGCCCAGCACGGCGGCGGCGCGCTCGGCCAGGGCGACCAGCAGGTTCACGCCCACGCTGAAGTTGGCGGCCTGGAGCACCGCGGTGCGCTCCGCCGTCCGCTCCAGCAGCCGCGCCTCGTCATCGCCCAGCCCCGTGGTGCCCACCACCAGCGCCTTGCCGGCCAGCGTATCGCCGTGCATCTCCACGATGCGGCGCAGCAGCTCCGGGGCGCTGAAGTCGATCACCACGTCGGCGTCGCGGATCCAGGCGCCGGCGGTCTCGGGCGTATCGACCACCGGGCAGCCGATCTCGCAGGCGGGCTCGGGCATCTTCCCGATCCCGCCGACCAGCTCCAGGCCATCGTCGTCGCGGATCAGCCGCGACAGCGTTTGCCCCATGCGCCCCGTTGCGCCGCTCAGTACGATGCGGACGGTCATGATTCGATTATCGCTCGGAGGTTGGTTGCGGTGTGCGGATCAGGCTGGGTGCCGGGAGAGGGATCGCCAACAGGTGCGTGAGTGCGCCAGTGCGCGAGTGCGTTCTGGTTGCGGCGCGGCGAGAGGCTTCTTCGCGCGCCGGTGGCAAACGCACTCGCGCACCGGCGCACTTCCGCACCTGTTCCGCGGAGCCCGCGCGGCGCGACCGCGGCCGGATCCGCCGTGATCCCCGCCGCGCGCTCAGGATTCCTTCAGATCGATCCCGGCATCCTTCATGGCCTGGCGCAGCTCCGTCATCACCGCTTCGCTCGGCTCCACCAGCGGCAGGCGGAGCGGGCCCACGTCGAAGCCGAGGAGGCGCACACCGGCCTTCACGGGCATGGGGTTGGCCTCGCGGAAGAGCGCGGCGATCAGCGGCAGCAGACCGAGCTGGATGCGGCGCGACTCGGCCACGCTCCCCTCCAGGAACGCCTTCACCATCCGCGAGGTGGGCGCCGGGGCCACGTTGGCGAGCACCGAGATCACCCCCATCCCACCCAGCGCCAGCAGCGGCACCACCTGGTCGTCGTTGCCGGAATAGACGGCCACGCGGTCGGCCACGCGGCGGCAGAGCTCGGCCACCTGGCTGATGTCGCCGCTGGCCTCCTTCACGCCGCGCACGCGCGGGTCCTCGGCCAGCGTCTCCACCGTTTCGGGGAGGATGTTGCACGCCGTGCGGCCGGGCACGTTGTAGACGATGCACGGCAGGTCGGCCGCGTCGATCACGCGGCGGAAGTGCTCCACGATCCCGCGCTGCGGCGGCTTGTTGTACGGCGGCGGAGAGACCAGGATCGCATCCGCGCCGGCCGCCGTCGCCCCTTCCGCCAGCTTCGACACCGCCGCCGTGTCGCTCCCGCCGCAGCCCACGATCACCGGCAGCTTCCCGCCCGCCTCGCTGACCACGATCTCGGCCGCGCGGCGCTGCTCATCCGGCGACATGGTGGTGGCCTCGCCGGTGCTGCCGTTCACCACCAGCGCGTCGGTGCCTTCCCGAAGATGGAACCGCACCAGCTCGCGCAGCACCGGCTCGTTCACCCCGGCGTCATCGAAAGGCATCACCAGCGCCACGCCGCTGCCGGTGAACAGCAGGTTGGGTCCCGTACCGTCCGCCATCGGGGGCCTCAGAGCCGGTTGAGGTCCATGATGTCGCCCGGCAGCACGTCACCCTCGGGGTCGTCGGGGTCCAGGTCGCGCTCGGTGCTGTCGCGGAAGTCGTCGGCCGCCTCGTCGCCCACGGTGCTGTAGAACGAGCGGAAGACGGTGCCGCCGCACTTCTCGCACTTCATGTCGGCCGGGGGCTGCTCGTCGTCGAAGAAGTAATCCTTCCCGCACTTCTCGCACACCAGCGTGAGCATCGAATCCACCGGCTCGCGCCCGGGCTCGGCTTCACCCGCGGGGTTGTCGCGAGGCTCCTCGTTCGCCTGCTTTCCGCGCACGATGGTGGTGTCGTCGGAATCGTACCGTTGTTCCTGGGCCATCTCTGTCTCCTCAAGCGGTTCGGGTCAGTGGGCCGAACGCAGGGTTTGTACCGGCGAAAAGCGAACAGGTGCGCAAGTGCGTGAGTGCGTGAGTGCGCTGGGCTGCGCGACGGGGCCAACGCCCGCGCCGGTGCCGCGCACGCACGCGCCCGTTCGCACAGCCGGCACCTCGCGAGACTTCACCTCGCGCGACGGAATCAGCGGCGCACCGGGGCCAAGGCGCACTCACGCACTTGCGCACTCACGCACCGGTCAGGCGGCATCAATCCAGCCCCACCGCCTTCCTCACCCGCGCCATCGTTTGGCCGCCGATGCCGGCGGCGCGGCGGGCGCCGTCGGCAAGGATGTCGTCCACGTAGCCGGGGCGGGCCAGGATCTCGGCGCGGCGGGCGCGCATGGGGGCGAAGTACTCCCACACCGCCTCGAACAGGCGCTTCTTGAAGTCACCATAGCCCACGCCGCCGGCGCGGTGCTCGTCCTCCATCCGCGCCACCTCTTCCTTGCTGGCCACGAGCCTGTACAGCGCCACGATGGTGGAGCCGGCGGGGTCCTTGGGCGCCTCCAGCGGGGTGCTGTCGGTGACGATGGACATGATGCGCTTGCGCGTGGCCTTCTCCTCGCCGAAGATCGCGACGGCGTTGCCGTAGCTCTTGCTCATCTTCTGCCCGTCGAGCCCGGGCACCACCGCCACCTCCTCGCCGATCAGCGCGTCGGGAAGCTTGAGCGTTCCCGCGCCGAACGCCTCGTTGATCTTGATGGCGATGTCGCGCGTGGCCTCCAGGTGCTGCTTCTGGTCCTTCCCCACGGGCACCAGGTCGGCGTCGTACAGCAGGATGTCGGCGGCCTGGAGGATGGGGTAGGTGAAGAGGCCCACGCCGGCGGGGATGCCCTTCTGCACCTTCTCCTTGTACGCCACCATGCGCTCCATCAGCCCCATCGGCGTGACGGTGCTGAGGATCCACATCAGCTCCGAGTGCAGCGCCACGTCGCTCTGCCGCCACAACAGCGTGCGCGACGGGTCGATGCCGCACGCCAGCAGGTCGACCGCCGCCTCGCGGATGTACAGCCGGAGCTGCTCGGCGTTCTGCGTGGAGGTCAGCGCGTGCAGGTCGGCCAGGAAGATGAAGAGCTCGCCCTGGCCCTGGAGGTCCACCATCGGCTTGATGGCGCCGAAGTAGTTGCCCACGTGGAACGTGCCCGAGGGCTGCAGCCCTGTGAGAATCCGCTTCATTACGCTCGCTGAGATGATTCAGCCTCCCGCATCGCGGGAGGCGTTGGTGTGTTCGGCTCGATCGGCCGCGGGCGAACGCCGGAGTATCCTGGACCTTGCTGGGGGGCCTCGGGTGCCGAGGTTGCCCCGGGCGAATGAATTCGCGGCAACAACGGCCCGAAGTCCGCCTTCGCGGACTCCCACGCGGCCGCCGCGGCGCATCCCCGCCGATCGCGCGGGAGCCGACGCCGCAGCCTCGCGCGGTTTGTGAGACCTGGCCGTGGTCGTAGCCGTGGCTTCAGCCGCCCGCCGCGATGTCAGCGGCCCGGGAACGATCCCGGCACCCGTCTCGACGATCGCGCCGAGCACATCTGGCCCCCACGGCATCACGCGGCCTAAGTTAGCGCGCGCCGGAAAGCCCCGGCAACCCGTTGAGCCCGCGCCAAATCCCTGATGAAACCGTGAGCGACGCCACGCCCGACCCGCTGGCGGGCCTCCGCGCCCTCCCCGCACCGCCCGACCCACGTGCCTCGTCGCTGCTGTGGCCCTCGTCCGCGCGGCCGGCACCGGGCGAGACGGTGATCGTGGGGCTGCCCTACGACGGCGGGATTCCCACACGCCCGGGCGCGCGCTTTGGGCCACGGGCGATCCGCGAGGCACTCTCGGCCTTCGGCACGTACGACGGCGAGCGCGAGCTGTCGCCCGTGGCCGACCTGGGGGACGTGGCGCTGCCGAGCATGAACGGCGGCGACGCGCACGCCCGTATCGAGCAGGCGGCGCGCGAGGTGTTCGCGGCGGGCGCGCGGCCCATCTTCCTGGGCGGCGACCACGGGTGCACGGGGTCGGTGATCCGCGGGCTGGCGGCGGCGCGGCCCGGGCTGCGGCTGGGGCTGGTCACCATCGACGCGCACCTGGACGTGCGCGAGTACGCGGACGATGCCTCGCTCTCCAGCGGCACCCCGTTCCGCCGCGCGCTGGAGACCAGCGTGCTGGAGGGCACGCGCGTGTCGATGGTGGGGATCCGCCGCTTCGCCAACTCGCGGCACTACCTGGAATGGGCGCGGGCGCAGGGGATTCACCTCATCACCGCCGACGAGGTGGCGGCCAAGGGCGCGGTCCGCACCGCGCAGGCCGTGCTCGACGCCGCCACGCGCAACGCCGATGCGCTGTACCTGTCCATCGACATCGACGCGGCCGACGCGGCGTTTGCGCCGGGGGTGAGCGCCACCGGCATCGGCGGGCTCACGGCACGCGAGATGATCGGCCTGGTCTCCACCATCGCCGGCCACCCCAAGCTGATCGCCGCCGACGTGATGGAGGTTTCGCCCCCGTACGACCAGGACGGTCGCACCGCCAGGCTGGCCGCGCGGCTGGTGCTGGAACTGCTGGCGGAGAGGGCGTGAGGATGAGGATCGTGCGCAAGCGCCCGCCGCGGCGCCTGGTATACGTGCAGATCTCGCCGCAGCGCATCCTGCTGCGCCGGGTGGCCACGGGCGACGTGGTGGACGACGTCCCCCAGATCGCCATCGACAGCAGCGGCGCCGCGGTGGCGTTCGGCCGCGCCGCCACCGACGCCGACCAGTGGCGCGCCGACCTGCGCGTGGTGAACGGCTTCGAGCACCCGCGCTGCCTGGTGGGTGACATGGACATCGCCACGCGCACCCTGCGCTGGGCGCTGGACCAGCTGCTGAACCCGCGCGGCCGCCGCCGCTGGCGCCGCGCCAAGCCCGACCTGGTGCTGCACCCCGTGGGCGTGCGCGACCTGAGCGGGCTGGAGGCGTGGGGCCTGCAGCGCATCGCCGAGTTGGCCGGCGCCGGCACCGCGCGCCTGTGGCTGGGCGAAGAGCCGCCCTACGAGATGCTGATCAGCGGCACCGCGAACGGCGCCGGCTCGTTCCACGCGCTCGCCCCGGGGATGAAAGGGCGAAAAAAGCCGAAGTAAGCGCGCCCCCCGGAGCGAACTGCCGCCGGCCTCGCCGCGCAGCCCAACGCACTGGCGCACTCACGCACTGGCGCACCTGTTCGCTGTTCCCGAACCCATTCCTGAAACAACGACGAAAGCCGGACCCAGCCCATTGGCTGAGTCCGGCTTTCGTCATGAGTGGAGATGCCGGGATTCGAACCCGGGTCCGCCTACTGATCCCCCGCGACATCTACGTGCGTATTCAACCGTTCCGTTCTCCTCGCTCGCTCATTGGCCGGCTGAAGGCCCCTCGCGAACCAGCCGTGCAAGTCTCGCCTGCGGCGTCACGGCGCCGGTCGCAGGCCAGCCAGATTTTATCGACACCCGGCGGCCCGCCTCTGGTAGGGCTGACCGACGAATGGGAGGTAAGGACAGCCCCGAAGGGCGTCTACTTACGCAGCCAGAGCGAAGTTATCGTTCGCGGTTACTAGTTTCCCGGAGGTTTAACGAGTGCTCCGAGCACCTCGGCACGCCGCCACGGCTTCACCGTACGCGTCGAAACCTGTCATCCCCATGACCCGCATTTTCAATCAACGCCTCTAATCTAACCCGCTATCACCGTCCGGTCAATCCCCTTGCAGCACAACAACTTAGGAGATCCGCTCCGGTCGACGGCACGCCCCTCCCCTGCCACCGTCCTGCCGCACGGGCGTCTGGCAACGTATCTTCTCCCCGCGGTCCATCCCATCCCTCGCCCAGCCCCGCCCATGCCCCGATCCCCCTCCCTGCTCGCCGCCTGCGCCCTTGCGCTCGCCGCCTGCTCCCGTGCCGAGAAGCCCGCGGCCGAACAGCATTCCACGCGGTCCGACAGCGCGGCTTCCGTGCCACTGATCCCCGCCACGGCCTCGCTGAACGACGTCAATAGCGTGGTGCGCGATCCCGAGCGCGGCGGGCTCCCGGCCGACAGCATGGTGGCCGCGCGCGTGGTGCAGGGCTACCGCATCTTCCGGCAGACGGGGAAGTACGCCGCCCGGTACACCGGAAACGGTCTGACCTGCGGCAACTGCCACCTGAACGCCGGCCAGCGCGACCGCGGGATGCCGCTGGTGGGCGTGGCGGCGGTGTTCCCCGAGTTCCGCGCGCGCTCGGGCCGGCTGATCTCGCTGGAAGACCGCATCCGCGACTGCTTCGAGCGCAGCATGAACGGCACCGCACCCGCGTACGACAGCCCCGAGCTTCTCTCCGTGGCGGCGTACGTGGCCTGGCTCTCGGACGGGCAGCCGGTGGGGAAATCGCCGGAGTGGCGCGGCCGCAACACCATCGCCAAGGCGGCGCAGGTGCCGGTGGCGCGGCTCGACACGGCGGCCGGCCACACCGTCTACACCCGCACCTGCGTGGGCTGCCACGGCGCGGATGGGCAGGGCGTGGCGCTGGGCACCGCGCGCCCCGGGCCGCTGTGGGGGCCGCGCTCGTGGAACGACGGCGCGGGGATGGCGCGCGTGTACACCGCGGCCGGTTTCATCCGCCACGCCATGCCGCTCACCGCACCCGGCTCGCTCTCGGACCGCGAGGCGCAGGAGGTGGCCGCGTACATCAACACCCAGCCGCGTCCCTCGTTCCCGCACAAGTCCGAGGATTACCCCGCGTCCGCCATCCCGCCGGACGCCGTCTACTATCCGAAACGCGGAGCGCCTGGCGCGTCGCGATGATGCCGTGCCAAGGCCAACTGCCCTTTTTCAGCACGGAGGACACGGAGTACCACGGAGGGCACGGAGAACCGCGCTTGTCTCGTCCTCCGTGAATCTCCGTGCCCTCCGTGTTCACCGCCGTTGCCGTTCAAGAAAAACGAGGAGCCGAGAACTTCGTGTTCCCGGCTCCTCTCACTTTTCCGGCGGGGCAGGACCGGGGGATCAGCCTGAGTAGAAGTAGGTGCAGCCCGACTCCTGCGCGCGGTTCACGGCCAGGACGGCGGCGGGAACCAGCGTGATGCCGGGGATCAGCCACCCCATCATCTTCGCGCGCACCTCGTCCACGCTGCCGTGGCCCGTGGCGGAGATGTCACGCACCCACTTGCTGAACGAGTTGTTGCAGAGCACCACCACCACCCCGCGCTGCATCAGCGCGTCGAGCCCGGCGTCCGGCGGGATGGTGAAGCCCGCCTGCGGAGCGCGGAACAGGTTGCGCCGCGAAGGCTGCGCGCCGTCCTGGATGTCCGCCATCTTCCCCAGGTCGTACTCCGCCCACGCCTCGTCGCGGAACGCCAGCGGCACCGTGCCGGCGTACACGATCAGCAGCGCGCTCACCTCGGCGTCGCGCAGGCCGTAGGCGTCGCGATACGCGTTGTAATAGTTGCGGATGTGGATCAGCGCGCGCCCGCCGTCCACCGCCGGGAAGTCGAACAGCTGCTTGTGGCGGCCGTTCAGGCGCTGGATCCAGCTTTCGTCCGGCACCCGCCCGTTGGCCGCATGCGCGTCGCCCGGCTTGACGATGCCGCCCAGCCCCATCGCGGCGCCCAGCGCCAGCACCCGGTCCATGAAGGCCCGGCGGCCGATTCCATTCGCGCTCCCGTTCATCATCCACCCCGGTACAGGTGAGTCGGTTCGATTGGGTCGTTTCAGAAGATCCTCACGCCGCCGCGCGTGAGCTCGGCGAAACGCTCCGCCACATCGGCCGGCACGTCGCCGGGCTGGAGCCAGACGGCGGACAGGCACTCGCGGAAGCGCGGATCGCGCCGGCCCTGCTCCACGGCGCGGGCGCCGTACGTGGTACCGTGCTGCGAAAGCAACGTTTCCAGCAGCCCGGCGCCAATGGCCGAAAGCTGCTCGTCCGGCGCCCGCGCCACAACGTGCAGCAACAGCGCCCACGCCAGCTCCGGTTCGTCCATCGCCAGCGTCATCATGCGGTCCCACGCCCAGAAGTCATCGTCGGACTTGCCGGCTTCGTAGGCGATGTACGTGTCGGCCAGACGCTGGCTCTCGTCGGTCAGGCGGGGCAAACCGCCGAGATCATGACGCTGGTCCCGCCGCGCCATCACACCACGCCCGGAGCGCGGGTCACCTTCGGCGCGCTGGCCACGCGGTTGCGCCCGTCTGCCTTGGCGCGGTACAGCGCCTCGTCGGCCAGCTTGAGCACCTCGGCCGTCACCGACGTGCAGTCGGGGCAGCTGGCGGCGCCGATGGAGACGGTGACGGAGAGCGGGCGCCCGTTCCAGTTCACCGTGCGCGCCTCGATGCTGCGGCGGATGCGCTCGGCGGCGTCGTGGCTCTGCCGCAGCGTGGTCTCGGGCATCAGCACCACGAACTCCTCGCCGCCCAGGCGCGCGGGGGTGTCCACGTCGCGCACGGTGGCGCGCACCACGGCGGCCACGTGCTGGAGCACCCGGTCGCCCGCCTCGTGGCCGTGCGTGTCGTTGAACTTCTTGAAGAAGTCCACGTCCAGCACCAGCAGCGAGAAGGGTCGCGCGTAGCGGTCGTACACGTGGCTGAGCGTGGTGAGCCGCCCCTCGAACGCCGCGCGGTTGGGGAGGCCGGTCAGCGCGTCGGTGTGGGCGCGGTGGTCCAGCTCCTGGTACTGGCGGGCGCTGCGCAGCGGCAGCGGGGCGATGGACCCCAGCAGCCGCATCAGCTCCTTCTCCTTCTCGCCGAACCTGCCCGGCTGCGGGTGCCACGCCGCCACGGCGCCCAGCGCGCGCCCATCGGCCACCAGCGGGAAGATGGCCGCGGAGCGTGGTGCCGCGCGCCACTGCTCGCCGGGCACCAGCAGCGGCATCTTGTCCCGCTCGCGGCGCAGGTCGTCGTACGTAAGATCCACCGCGTGCTTCAGCGCCAGCCCCAGCCGCGATTCGTCCTCCCCGAAGCCGCCGGGGAGCTGCGGCGCCGGGCCGGTGTCGTCCACGTGCAGCACGCGCCCGCGCCCGCCCTCGTCCGCCACGGCGACCGCCACGCCCGCGGCGCCCGTCCCCTGGCGCACCGTCGCCGCGAGCTTGCGGGCGAACGCATCGATCTCGATCTCGCCCGGCAGCGACTTGGCGGCCTCGGCGATGGCGCTCACGCGCGCGTCGTCCGTCGCCTTCTCGCCGCGCAGCTTGAGCAGCGCGTCGAGCGTGGAGAGGTGCCGCGCCGCCTCGACCGCCGCCGCGTCGGCCCCCGGCGGAACGAGCCCCGGATACGCCAGCGCGAGGACGCCCTCGGGGAGATCGACGGGCACCACCAGCATCTCCTCGGCCCAGGGCGCCGGAAGGTCGCGCTTGCCCCGGCGCACGTGCTGCGGGAGGCGCTCCTCGATCGCCCACTTGTACGGCGACCCCTCCAACGCCACCACCGCGTCCGGCAGCGGCACCCCCGGCGCGGCCACGCGCGCCACCAGCTGCGCCGAGCGCCACTCGCCGTCCGCGCGCCAGAGGGTGGCCTCGTGCGCGTCGGTGGCGCGGCGGACGACCTCCATCGCGCTGCGCAGCACGGCGTCGTCGCCCTCGGGGTCCGCGGGCGGCGGCGGCTCGTGCGGCTCCTCCGCGGCGGACGTGGCAAGGGACGGGCGGACGCGGCGGAGCGCGGAGAGCCCGGCGGCCACCGCCAGCAGCAGCTCGTAGCGCGCCAGCGAGACGGCGGACGGAGGAGCGGCGTGCAGCCATTGTACGGCCGGCACCAGCACCGCCGCGGCGATCCATCCGCCCACCAGCGCCGCCGCGCGCCCGCGGCCCAGTGCCACCACCCACGCCGCCGCCAGCGCGATCAGCGGCGAATCCGTCGAGCCGGTGGCGAAGAGGAGAACGTGGAGAGGCGGCCACGCGGCCATCGTCACCGCCGTCCGCCCCGCGCTCGCGCGATGGACCCAGAGCGCCAGCAGCACCAGCGCCGCGGCGGCGGCCGTGAGGCCCCACCAGGGCGGACGCGGGAGGATCGCCAGCGCCGCCACGTAGGCAGCGCCCGCGACGATCAGCCGAGGGGTGGCGCGGGCCCGAGCGGAGCCGGGAATGTCAGGCCGGGGGGAGAAGGTTGATGCGCGATGCGGCCACGGCGGCGCCGAAGCCGTTGTCGATGTTCACCACGGTCACGCCGCTGGCGCACGAGTTCAGCATCCCCAGCAGCGCCGCGATCCCGCCGAACGCCGCGCCGTACCCCACGCTGGTGGGCACCGCGATCACGGGAACGCTGACCAGCCCGCCGACCACGGACGGGAGCGCGCCCTCCATCCCGGCCACCACTATCACGACCGAGGCCGAGCGCAGCACGTCGGTGCGCGAGAGGATGCGGTGAATCCCCGCCACGCCGACATCCGTCAGCCGTTCGACGGGATTGCCGTAGGCGGACGCGGTGACCGCCGCTTCTTCAGCCACCGGCAGGTCGCTGGTGCCGGCGGTGACGATCAGGACGGAGCCGCGCGCCGTGCGCTCCACGCGCTCGGGCGGCGCCAGCCAGGCGGTGCGGCCCAGCGGGTTCAGCTCGATCCCCGGAAGCGCCGCGGCCAGCGCATCCGCCGCTTCGATGGAGACGCGGGTGGCCAGGAACCCATCGCCCCGCGCGGCGATGCGCTGGGCGATGGCCACGATCTGCTCGGGCGTCTTCCCTTGGCCGAAGACGACCTCGGGAAAGCCCTGCCGCAGCGCGCGGTGGTGATCGACCGACGCGAAGGAGAGATCCTCCACCGGATTCCAGGCCAGCCGCCGCTCCGCCTCGTCCACGCTCACCGCGCCGCCAGCCACCTCCGCCAGCAGCGCCCGCAGCCGCTCGGGGATCAAACCGCCGCCCCCTGCACCTCTTCCAGGTACCGCTCCAGCTTCTCCTCGGCCTCGCCCAGGCTGGTGACCTCGAACAGCTCCTGGCGGAGGATGCGCCCGTTGGGGAGCCCCTTGGTGTACCACCCCAGGTGCTTGCGGAACTCGATCATCGCCTTCTCCTCGTCCTTTTCCCAGGCGATGGCGAGCCGCGCGTGGTGAATGATGATGCGGAAGCGCTCCTCCACGCCGGGGTCATCGGGGATGGGCGTGCCGTCGAGCGCCGCGCGCGCCTGCCCGAAGATCCACGGCTGCCCGTGGCTGCCGCGGGCGATCATGATCCCGGCGCACCCGGTGTGGTCGTGCATCCGCTTCGCATCCACCCCCACCCACACGTCGCCGTTGCCGATCACGGGAATGTCGAGCGCTTCGACCACGGCGGCGATCTCGTCCCAGTTGGCGTGGCCGCTGTACATCTGCGTTCGCGTCCGCGCGTGCAGGGTCAGGACTTCGGCGCCGGCGTCCTGGCAGCGGAGCGCGATGGAGACCGGGTCGCGCATCTCCTCGCTCCAGCCGCTGCGGATCTTCACGGTGGTGGGGATGGAGATGGCGCCCTTCACCGCGCGGATGATGCGCTCCACCATGTCCAGGTCCTTCAGGCACCCCGAGCCGCCGTTGCGGGAGGCGACCTTCTTGACCGGGCAGCCGAAGTTGATGTCGAGGTAGTCGGGCGCATACACCTCTTCCACCAGCGCGGCCGCCTCGGCCATGGCCTGCGCGTCGGCGCCGAAGATCTGGATGCCGATGGGGCGCTCGTCGTCGTGGAACTTGAGGTACGAGTGGGTGCGGCGGTCGTGGCGGCGGATCCCCTCGGCCGACACGAACTCGCTCACCACCACGTCCGCGCCGAAGCTGCGGCACAGGCGGCGGAAGGGCGACTCGCTGACGCCGGCCTGCGGCGCCAGGTACAGCGGCACGCGGCCGCTCCGGAGCATCTCGAAAGCGTTGCTGGACATGCCGCAAAGTTACCGAAGTGCGGGCGGGGGTTCAAGGCGGGGCTCACATAAAGGATATCTTACCGCCTCTCTAAGGTCCGGCTGAGTCCACCATCCAATCGCTCTCTTCGCTGTGTAACACAGCTTGGAAGAATGAGTGCTTCGCTCCATCTTGCATCGATTCAGCCAAAGACAATCCCTGAACGCAAAGCCCCTTGAGGGCTTCCAGGTTGACGCTGTCACCCGCTTGTGTCAGGCGAAAAGATATAATCACAAGGTCCATTAGCCCTTTAAGAAACTCTCGGGTGTTTCCGATGTCACGAAGGAGAATCGTCGCTTGATGGATCGCAGCATGAGAATCCCGTAGGTCTTTTGCAGCCTCAACCCGGTTCACGGACCGTTCCGCTCGTGCGCGAAGAGTTCTGGATTTCGCTCCCAAAGAGATTGCCAACTCATTGGGCATCTGAAGCCCTTCATAAATTGCGATAGCCTCATCCACTAATTCCGTGGCTTTGGCTAAAAGCCTGTCATCTACGTCGGCTCTAAGTTCTTGCTCAACCAGAGCGAGAAAGTAGCTGGAGGCGTTGATCAGAGAGATTGCGAGTTCGACCTGCTCGTTCAGTGAACGCTGTACACTGATAGCCTGTTTGACGGCTTCGACAGCTTGTACCAACCACTTTACTTTGTTAGCACGGGATTTCGCAGCATCAGCTACTTCGCTGTACCTGAGCGAAAGGTTTGTACGTGCGGCGGCCGATTCGCTTGCGTGGTCCAAATCCTCCGAAATGCGAACAGCCTCTTCAGCTGCTTCGACCGCCTTCCATCTAAATTTACTTCCCTCATGGGAAGCACTTGACACTTGGGCTAAGGCAGCGAAGCGGCTCGAGAGGTTTGAGAGCGACAAAACCAGATCTTCACTGATTCCCAGTTGTCGATAAACCGAAACAGCGTCCGTGGCTGCTTTGAGAGCTTCTGTGAATCGTTGTACGCGCGAATTTCTATCGCTTTCTAGCGCGGCAATATCAAACAGCTGAGCGGATAAGTTTGTAAGCGCTTTCGCTGATTCACGTTCTGCGCCAACTTCGTTAAAGATATTGATTGCTTCTTGCAGGGCAGCAACTGCGCGATGATGGTGCGAAAGCCGCCCGTCACGGGTCGGTTCAAATCTCGCCAGATCGGCATGGCACGTCGAGAGACTAATGGACGCTAGAGCGCGGAGATACGACTCAGCCTCACCTTTACTAGTCGCGAGAACATAAAAATACCGCATTCCGGCGTGAAGCGCTTTTTTGCGATCTAACATCGTAAGTGCGGTTCGAGCACGTAGTTTCGCGTGATACACGCCAGTACCGTTGAGCAGGCGCAGCCTTGTAAGTCCGTCGTCTGAATACCCTAACACAAACCGTTCCCAGCGGTTTAACTCACTCTCTTCCATAACGATTGACTGCAACTGCACATCTAAGCACTTCGGCACTGAATCCACTCTATACACCCAGAGCGCCTTTTCAAGCGCGGACAGCGCTGCCGAAACTTCATGTGGAGCAAGGGAGAATGCGTCTGCCGCTGCATCAAAGACGGACACTTGCTGAGGTGCTTGCGTCAGAGCAAATAGCTTTACCAGCCGTAACACCCCTTGCTGGACCGGGGAAAGCAGCCGCCAGTAATCTTGCCAGAGTTCAAGAACACTCAGTGGAACGTGAGTAAGGTGTTCATCTTTCAATTCACCGTGGATTCTCGCAGGTGCGAGCAACGAGAGAACATACAACGGAGTTGCATCCCCGCCGCTCGACTTTGCTGCTGCAAGATTGATCAACCGATCATTCGCCTTAAGCTGCCACTCGCTCACACATGTTGCTACAAGTTCGCGGCATTGGTCCTTAGAAAGCGCCGACAACAGCAGTTGTGAACTTGCAGTGAGATGCAAATCGCGAAGTTCAGTTGAGTGTAAACACGGCTGCATGTCGGCCCATTCCTGGCTAGGCGCGGCAATCAGCAGGCGAACGTCGCGGTAGCGCGCGCTCGCGCCGGGGTCGCGCTGGCGGGCGCGCAGCGCGGACAATAGCGCGCGCAACTCGTCCGGCTTCTCGTGCGCGTCGTCGAACACGATCACGGCACCGCCGGATGCGGAGTCGAGTAGTTCTTCGACTTTCCCCTCGCGCAGGTCCGGCTCAACCACCAGCACGCGCTCCGGACGGTGCGCCTCAAGGTGCATGAAGAGCGTCGTTGTCTTCCCCGCGCCGGGCTTACCGAGGATCAGCCGGTTGCGCAGTTCGCCGGAAAGCTCCTTCCACTCGCGCAGCTCGATCCGCTTCGATAGCCACTCATCCGGGCGGGCCCGAAGCGCAGCACGGACCTGCTCGCCATCGTACGGTGTGAC
Source organism: Longimicrobium sp. (assembly GCA_035691085.1). Taxonomy (GTDB): domain Bacteria; phylum Gemmatimonadota; class Gemmatimonadetes; order Longimicrobiales; family Longimicrobiaceae; genus Longimicrobium. The sequence continues at coordinate 2,744 of DASSJS010000006.1, read as the reverse complement.
CACACGGAAGCCGGGGCGATCGGCGGAGAGGCCAAGGCGGGCGGCGGTTTCGCGCCAGACGCGATCCCGCGTGGCAACCTGGAGGATGGTGGGAGGGCCGAACATCCGAAGCTCCAGGCCGAGCTTCGCGACATCCTTCTTCCACTTGCTCCACGTTGTTTCGGCCCGCGCTTCGGAGGTGATGAACAGCAGGACTTCCGCCTTCTCCCGGTCCGGATCTTCGGTGAAGCGCGTCGCATCGCTCAGCACCTTCGCCTTCGTGCACTCGAACGAGACGGCGACCACGCACCGCTTGCCATCGGGCGTGATGGCGACGGCGTCGCGACCGAAGTCGCTGCGCGGGGCGCTGTAGCGGACGTCGGTGTAGCCCTCGTGGTGCAGCAGCCCGAGAACGAAGTGCTGGAACGGTTGCCAGCCGTCGATCTTCCGAAGGTCGTCGAGGTGCCGTTCGAGGTCGGCGCGGCGGCGGTCGATCATCAGCGGGAGATTCTACGGGACATCAAAGAAATGGGCGGAGACGAACGCTAGCCGTCTCCGCCCGGTTGTTCAAGCCGAAGCTGCGCGGCCGCCTCACCGCGTGATCATGAGCCAGACGAGATCCAGCTGCATTACGGCGCCCTGGCGGCCGATGGGCTCGCGGGTGCGCACCAGGTGGCCGCCGATCTTGCTCACCCACCAGCGCTCGTCGATGCCGCCGGAACCGGTGACGTGCACCCTCCAGCAATCGAACTCGCCCGCCGGAACGCGCACCTTCTCCTCTCCTTCCACCACCAGCTCCAGCGGGGTCAGCTCCGAGCGGTCGTTCAGCTCCAGCACGCTGGCCGTCCCCCGCCACCCCGCCGCCAGCGGCCACGCACGCAGCGCCGTGCGCAGCGCGTAGAAGTTCAGGAAGGCGCGTTCGCCCGCGCGGATCGAGACGGGCACCGTACCCTGGGGCGACTTGAGCGTGCCGGTGAGCATGCTGTCGCGCACGTCCACCGTGATGCTCACGTCACCGATCGACGCGCGGCGCGAGATGGGGCGCAGGTCGGCCGCGCGCATCAGCACCGAGTCGGCGCCGGCCTGGCCGCCCACCTTCAGCACGTTCACCACCACCCACGCGTGCTCGCCGCCAATCACGCTATCGGCCACGATGATGTCGCGGGTGCCCACGTCCTGCCTCCCACCGCCCGGCATCTCGGCCACGGCGGCGTAGTGGGCGCGCACAGGCGCGATCCCGCCCGCCTGCGCGGCGGCGGACGACACGCTGAGGGCGCAGACCAGGAGGGCGATGGCTGTGCGCATGGATGATTCGTTCGTGGCGGCAAGACGGATTTTCGCAGGGAAGCTGGCGAGTACGATACATCCACGGCCGCACGCGGGCCATGCCGTCGCGGCTGAACCCGGCGTCCGGGTGATGTGCCGCGCCTGCGCGGGAGCGAGGCGCGCAAAAAGAAGCCGCGCCTTCGCATGATCGCGGAGGCGCGGCATCGGGATCCGTCCGGGAGACCGGGATAGAGTGGCTCAGTTCCAGTTGCCCAGCACCGCCGCCACCGCGGCTGCGACCACGACGACCGAGACGAGAACGATCGTACCCACCGCGAGGCCCCCGGTCTTCGCGGCGTTCACGCGCCGCGTGTCGATGCGCCGCACGTCGGCGATGGCCACGGCGGCACGCTGGGGCGGGTTGCCCGTGGTGCCCACGATGCTGTCGCCCACTACCTGCGGGCTCGACAGCACCATCACGCTCTGGTCGCTCCGCAGCAGGCGCACGGTGCCGCGGCCGTTCATCGACGCCACCACCTGCGGCGCGGGGCTGGATTGCGAGCGCCAGCTGTGGCACGCACCCGCCATCAGGACAAGGAAGAGCAACGAAAGGGACCGCGGGAGAAGGCGGGACACGCGCATCGGTTGGCTCCGGCTGGAGGGGAGGAACCCGGCGACGGTGGCGCCGGTGCCGCAACCTACCCGGCGCGCCGCGTGGAAGATAGGTGGAGAGTCACGCGATCCTCCACCTCGCGACGTGAATGCCCGCCCCGGCACGATTCCCACCGGCCGGACGATGCCGGGGCACGGCCTTCGCGGGCGTCGCGGCCGGGCCGCGCGGGGAAACACGTGCCGCAAGCGGGGGCGCGGCGGCAATCGGCCGCGGGCATCCGCCGAACGCGTATCCCTAGATCCCATCGTGTTTTGACAGTGCGGGGGGTGGCGGTTACATTGGCGCGTCCGTTTTCCGGCACCCGGGAGCGGTTTTCAATAAATTCGAACCCTGCTTGAAGATATGGAACTTCGCGAGTTCTTGGCCGAGGACGCGATCCAGCTCGATCTGAAGGGGGAGAGCAAGGACGAGATCCTCAAGGAGCTCATCGGTCTGCTGGGAGTGGACGAGAAGAGCCAGGGCATCCTGTTCAAGATGCTCAAGCGCCGCGAGAACCTGGGCTCCACCGGCATCGGCAGGGGGATCGCGATCCCGCACTGCCGCTCGCTGGTGGTCAACCGTTTGCGCCTGGCGTTCGGGCGCAAGAAGGGGGGCGTGGACTACAAGGCCATCGACGACCAGACGGTGAACTACTTCTTTTTGATCGTGGCGCCTCCGCTGGAGGTGAGCAACCAGTACCTGCCGGTGCTGGGCCGCATCGCGCAGTTCGCCAAGGAGAGCGACGTCCCCGAGCGGCTGGCGTCCATCGAGACTCCCCGCGAATTCCTCGCGCTGCTCGAGGAAAAGGGCGTGTGAGCGAGGAGATGACGAGATGATGAATCAGCAC
>DASSJS010000005.1:0-16346 GCA_035691085.1 Longimicrobium sp. | reverse complement strand
AGGTTCTCATCGTTCCATCTCCAGATTGGTCCTTCCTCCGTTCCGGGAGCGCGTCGGTGCGCTCCCGGCCCTGCCCGGGGCGGCCGCGGGGCCGCCCTCCAACTGGTTATGAAGCTAGGCGGCCGGCCGGTGGGCGTTTGTCAGCCGAGTTCCGCCCCGTGTCCGGGGAAGGAGCCGAATCGCGCGTAATGGTGCCGACGACCGGCCGGGAGCGGCACGTAGGGCGTGGGACGTTCCGGAGGACGGAGATTTCCCCACGCCGTCGAAAGGGCGTCGGCGCGGGCGGAGCGCCGGCCTTCGAAGTCCCCGCGGCGGAACGCTCCAGCGGCCGGACGCGCGCGGCGGGGTGAGCCGGACGAGCGGCCCCCCCCCGCCGGATGATTCGACGAAGTGCGGGAGCCCGCGGCTGTGGAGATCGGGGAAGGGGCGTGGATCCGGCCGGCGGCGGCTCGCCGTATGCACCTCCGACTCGCTGTCCAAACCAGCGTCCGGGAGAGCCGGGAGATGACGTTCGAGGATAAGCTGGATCCGGGCGGGCGCGACCGGCTCCGCCAGGGGCTGAACGTGGTGCTCGCCGTCACGCAGATGGTCACGCCGTACCTCGCGCGCGCCACCGGCGTCGGCGTTCCCATCCAGGAGCAGTTCTCCACGCCCACGTGGGTGACGCCGGCCGGGTACGCCTTCTCCATCTGGGGTCCCATCTTCATCGCGTCGCTGGCGTACGCCGTTTACCAGGCGCGCCCGGGCCGGCGCGCGGACCCGCTCCTGCGCCGCGTGGGCTGGCTCACCGCCGCGGCCTTCGCGGCGTGCACCGCGTGGGCGGTTGCGGCGCAGCTCCAGGCGGTGTGGCTCACCGTTCCGCTGATCGCCGTCATCACGGGAACGCTGGTGGCGGCGCTGGTGCGCGTCGCCGGCTGGCGCGAGCCTCTCGCGTTGCCGGAGCGCTGGCTGGTGGCGGCCCCGCTGGGCGTCTACGCCGGCTGGGTGACCGTGGCCACGGTCGCGAACGTGGCGGTGGCACTGGCGTTCGCCGGCGTGCGTGACCTGGTTCTCCCCGGCCGCGCGTGGGGCGTGGTGCTGATGGTGGCCGCCGGGGCGATCGGCGCGTTCGTGACGCTGCGCACCCGGCGCGCGGGGTACGCGCTGGCCGTGGCGTGGGCGCTCGCCGCCATCGCGGTGGCCCGCGCGCAGGACGCCCCCGAAGTCGCGGCGGCGGCGGGCGGAGCGGCCGTGCTCGTCCTCCTCGTGCTCCTGCGCTCCCGCTCCGCCGCCCGTCGCCCGACCGCGGCCTGAGCCGGGCCGCCGCGCCGATAGCACTCGGCTGGCGACGGAACCCGGCGCGACAACGATCGCGGCCCGGAGCGAGGCTCCGGGCCGCGTGTTTACGTTGCTGGACCTGCTTCGTCACCGCGCGGGAGGCGCACGATACCTGACCGACGCTGACACTCGCCCATCCGTTTCCTTACACCGCCCCTGACGATCGCCCGCGAGATTGATGCTGCGGGAGTCCGGCCGATCCCTCGATCATCCGTGAGACTCTCGAGCCACACACCCGGCAGGGTACCATGGGAATCTCCACCGCGCGGCCCGTGATCCGGCCGCTGTCGCTCATGCTGGCGGCCGTGCTGGGCGCGGCCGCGCCGCTGCGGGCGCAGGGCGATACCGCCGCCGTCCTCATCCGTGCCCGCATCGAGGGAGGCGGCCGCCTCTCCGCGGGGGGCGACGCGCTGGTGTCGGGCGATGCGGCCCGCCACTTCTACCGTGACGCGGGATTCCGCCCGGGGTGGAGCGCGCCGGGGGCGGTGCTCCCGTCCGCCGCCGCGCTCGCCGGGTTCATCGACGCGATCGCGGTCGACGGGCTGGAGCCGGACGACTACCACGCCCGCGTGATCCACCGCCTGCTGGACCCGCGCCGCCGCCTGTCGCCCGGCGACCGCGCCGAGCTGGACCTGCTGCTCACCGACGCCTTCCTGACCGCCGGGCACGACCTGCTGGCCGGCCGCGTGCCGCCCCGCGCGGTGCACCCGGGGTGGACCACCGCGGGCCGCTCGGCCGACCTGCCGGCGGTGCTCGCGCAGGCGCTGGCGCGCGGCCGCGTGGCCGAGGCCTTGGCCGGGCTGCGGCCCACGACCGCGCAGTACGCGCGGCTGCGGCAGGCGCTGGCAAGGTACCGGCAGATCGACGCGTCGGGAGGCTGGCCGGGTGTCTCGCGGCGCACGCTGCACCCGGGCGACACGGGAAAAGAAGTGGTGTCGCTCCGGACCCGGCTGGACGCCGAGGGACCGCTCCCCGCCGCCGCCGACCCGCCGCGCTACGACAGCGCGCTCGTGGACGCCGTGCAGCGGTTCCAGCGCCGGCACGGGATGCAGGGCGACGGAACGGTGGGCCCCGGCACCCGCGCGGCGCTGAACGTGAGCGCCGAGCGGCGCATCCGGCAGCTGCGCGCCTCGCTCGAACGCGAGCGGTGGCTGCCCGCGTCGCTGGGGCACCGGTACGTGGCCGTCTGGATCCCCGCGTTCGAGCTGCAGGCGGTGGACGGCGGGCGGGTAGTGCTGGAGTCGCGGGTGATCGGCGGGAAGAGCGGGTGGCACACGCCCATCTTCAGCGCCACCATGACCACGGCCATCTTCAATCCCTACTGGAACATCCCGCCCAGCATCCTGCGCGGCGAGGTGCTCCCGCGGCAGCGGCGCGACCACTCGTACTTCGACCGCGAGGGGATCGAGGCGGTGCGCGACGGCGGCACCGTGCGCTACCGGCAGGTGCCCGGCCCCCGCAATCCGCTGGGCGAGGTGAAGCTCGTCTTCCCCAACCCTTACAACGTGTACCTGCACGACACCTCGAGCCCGTCGCTCTTCCAGCGCGACGAGCGCGCGTTCAGCCACGGCTGCGTGCGCGTGGAGAAGCCGCTGGAGCTGGCCGAGTTCGCGCTCGCCGGCACGCCGGGGTGGGACCACGACGCCGTGCACGCCGCCGCCCGCCGCAGCAGCGAGCGCGCCGTTTCGCTCGCCGACCCGCTCCCCGTCTACATCCTCTACCGCACCGCCTGGGTCGATGACGACGGCGCGGTGCACTTCCGCCGCGACCTCTACGAGCTCGACGCGCGGCTGGAGCGGGCGCTCAACTCGCGTTCGCCGGAGCGCGCGCGCCCGGGGCGGGAGAAGGAGGCGGAGGAGGATATGGGAGATGGCGGTTGAGAACGTCTGTCACGTCCGTTGGCAGTTGAAGCGCAGGTCATTGCAGGATAGTCACTTACATAACCATCAACCGACGGGCCGTATCGTGCCGGTCTGCTCGGCTTTAGATTGCCATTGCCTAAGCGGCGGCCGTGTCCTATTCTTCTCCCAAGATTGTGGTGGAAAATTAGGACATGCACGCGCCCAGGACTAGTCATGACGCCTTGCCCGAAGATCGTGAGCTTGCCCGATGAGGTAGATGCCCGCCTAGAGGAGATAGGGGGGCTCACCCAACCTGTTCTTCGAGAAGCGGCGCTGCTGGGCGAGGTGGCGCGTGAGAACTGCCCTGCAACATACCCGGTCACTGCTCCCGGTATGTTGGCGTACTTTGCACGGCGTGGGTTCTTTGCGGGATCAGCTTTGCGCGATGGGGTGGGAGCAGAAGTGTGTCGGCGGAAGCGAATTGGTGATCTCGCCGGATGAAGCGCACGCGATCGTCGTCGCATCTGGGGATGAAAACACCGGGTCGCTCACGTACACTCCAAAGACTAAGTGCCCCAAGGGCACGCGGATGGACGAAGCTGCCACTCGGAACGAACTTCAGACTACCTTCTTCGAGCAACTCGGCGTCGAGGAGGTGGTTGAGAGCGATGGCGAGCCGCCCTATCTCACGTGGGTCCTCCTCGTCGCGCGGATGGATGAAGGTCTCGCGATCGAGTTGTCGCTCGTTGGTGCTCTGGGTGCGGATGGCAGGGGAGAATACTGGCTTGAGCGGATCGTTCTCCCGACCATGCCGCTGGATGGCGATTTCGGCGTGCCGGCCATCCCACTTGCGCCGGAGCCCGGACCTGAGTTCGAGGTGAGTGTCACGAAGAAGATCGCCTCCTAGTCCGGCGATGGATTTCAACCCGACCCGACTCGCTCAAGCTCGGCGGAGGCGCGGCTTAAGCCAGCGCGCCCTCGCCGGGCTGATCGATGTTACAGATCGAACGGTCCGTCGATGGGAGTCCGGAGACATCGTTCCAGAGCCGGATACAATCGCAATCCTTGCGAAGAAGCTTCGGTTTTCCACCTCGTACTTCTCACGGCCAGATCCAAGCCCGCTACCAGTTGAAGCTGTAAGCTTCCGTGCATTGAGCAAGGCACGCGCGGGAGACCGTGAGCGCGCTGTAGCCGGTGGAGAGATGGCTCTAGAATTCAGCGACTGGATCGATACGCGGTTCGACCTGCCGCCAGTCAACGTGCCCGATTTGCGGCACTATCGGGATAATCCCGAGGGTGCCGCAATCGCTTTGCGCACACATTGGGGGCTCGGAGACAAGCCGATCTCCAGTATGGTTGGGCTGCTAGAATCGAAGGGCGTGCGCGTCTTTTCACTCGCGGAGGATTGTCGTGAGATTGACGCTTATTCCTTCTGGCAAGGCGAAACACCGCTGGTGTTTCTCAATACGCTGAAGTCATCAGAGCGTAGCCGTTTCGATGCGGCTCATGAACTTGCGCATCTTGTCATCCACAGGCACGGCGGCACTCCCGACCGGTCCGAGGAACGAGAGGCGAATGCGTTCGCAGGTGCGTTCCTCATGCCGGGCACGAGCATCCGCGCGTTTGCACCCAAGCGGCTTGTTACGATTCCGAAGCTGATCGAAGCGAAGCATATCTGGAATGTCTCGCTATCAGCCCTGGTGTATCGAATGCACGAATTGAAGTTGATCAGTGATTGGCAGTACCATGCGTTGCTCCGTGATATTTCTACGAAAGGCTACCGAACGGCCGAACCTGAGAGCGCACCTCGCGAGCAAAGCCAGGTGTTTCCGAAGATCTTTGAAGCCCTGCGTGCTGACGGGATAGGCAAGCGCGAAGTGGCAGCGGAGTTTGGTTGGGATATCGATGAATTGAATGCGCTGGTCTTCAACCTGATCCTCAGCTCTGTCCGGGGCGGAGGTGCAGACGCGACAACGTCCTCGCCCCGGTCACGAAACAACCTGCGCCTCGTAAAATAGAGTGGGCGGACTCGCTCACTGGTCACTCACCCGCACTCCCTCCTCCACCTGGTCCGACGGGTAGAGGATCACCCGCTCGCCCGGCTTCAGCCCGCCCAGCACCTCGGCGTCGCTCTCGCCGCGGTGGCCGATGCGGACGGGGCGGAGGCGGGCGCGGCCGGCTTGCACCACGAACACGCCCCAGCCGGTGCCGCGGCGGAAGAGCGCGCTGACCGGCACCTTCACCACGTCGCCCGATTCCCACGTGACGATCCGGGTTTCCACGCGGTAGCCCTCGCCCAGCCGCGCGCTGGGCGTGAGCAGGTCGGCGAACACGTACACGCGCTGCTCCTCCACGCCCAGCGCGGAGACGTGCGTAAACGCGTTGGGCGATACGGTGCGGACGCGCGCCCGCAGCACGCCGGGGCCGCCCCAGTCCTCCACCAGCATCGGCATCCCGGGCTCGATCCGCACCGCGTCGGCCGAGAGCACGTCCACCACGATCTCCAGCGCGTGCGCGTCGGCCAGCTCCACCAGCGGCGCGCCGGGGGCCACCATCGTCTCGCTCTGCTGGGCCACGCGCAGCACGCGGCCGCGCACCGGCGAGCGGACCTCGGTCACCGTGCCGGGGGCCACCCGCAGCGGGTCGGCCCCGGCGAGCGCGGCCCGCGCGGACGACAGCTCGGCGCCGGCGGCGCGGCGGCTGGCGTCGGCGGCCGCGACGGCGCGGGCGCGCAGCTCGGCCGCGGTCTCGGCCTGCTCGCGCGCCTGGTCGCTCAGCGCGCCGGCGTCGGCCAGCACCCGCGCGCGGCGGGCCTCCCGGCGCGCCTGCACCAGCTCGGCGCGGGCCTGCGCCAGCGCCGCGTCGGCCTGCCGCACGCCGGCCGAGGCTGCGTCCACGCGCGCCCGGGCCTGCTCGGCCGTGCGCGCGTCGAGCGGCGCGGCGGCGATGCGGGCCACCACGGCGCCCGCCTTCACCACGTCACCCTCGTCCAGCCCCACGCGCAGCAGCCGCCCGGCCACGGGCGCCGACACGACGTACCGCTCCTGCACGCGCGTGAGGCCGTCCTCGTCCACGCTCTCGCGCAGCGCGCCGCGCCCGATCGCCGCCGTCTCCACGGCCAGCGGCTGGGGCCACAGCGCCCACGCGACCAGCGCGGCCACCGCGAGCGCCGCGGCGGCCCATCGCAGCTGCCGGAGGCGCCGCTTCCTCCGCGGGTCGGGCCGCGGTGCCCCGGTGCCGTTGGGAGAGGCCGCCGAAGGGGGCGCCAGCGGCGCGGGCGGTGCCGGGATCCGGCGTTCCGTGGTGATCATCGTCGCCTCCGCTCATTCCCTGCTCTTGAGGACACTTACCAGGTCCAGCTTCCCCAGCCGCCGGCGCACCGCCACCCCCGCCATCACCCCCATCCCCAGGATCACCGCCGCGGCCACCACCATCGCGCCGCCCGACCACACCAGCGGGATGCGGTACGCCTCGCCGTTCAGCATCCGCATCCAGATCCAGGCGTACAGCGTTCCCAGCCCGAAGCCCACGGGGACCCCCACCACGAGCAGCGCCCCCTGCTCGCCCAGCAGGATGATGGCGATCTCGTGCACGCTGAAGCCCAGCACGCGCAGGGAGGCCAGCTCGCGCCCGCGCTCGGCCAGCGCGATGCGGCCGCCGTTGTAGACCACGCCCAGCGCGATCACCCCGGCGAAGAGGGAGACGATCAGCAGGTTGGTGGTGAGGTTCTCGGCCACCTGCGTCTCGAAGTTGCGCAGCATCGCCGCGGGCGAGGTGACGCCCGCCACCAGCGGCGTGCGCTTCAGCTGGCGGTGCACCCGCGGCAGCGCGGCCCGGTCGACCGCCAGGTGCGCGCCCGACACCGACGGCGCCTCGCCCAGCCGCGCCGACAGCTCGCGCAGGCCGAGGTACGCGTTGATGCCGAACACGTCGTCCACCGTGGCGCTCACGGGGAGGCGCAGCGTGCGGCGCTCGCCCTCCAGCACCTCGGCATCCACCGTGTCGCCCGGCGCCACGTGGAGCGCGGCGGCCAGCTCGCCGCTCAGCAGCACGCCGGCGGGCGGCACCTCCACCCCGCGGCCGTGGCGGTCCAGCACCCGGCTCAGCTGGCCGCCGGGCTCGGCGCCCAGCAGCGCCAGCGAGCGCACGCGGTGGCCGGCGCGCAGCTTCACCGGCACCGCGCGGAACACCTCAACCCGCCCCACGCCGGGAAGGTGCGCCAGGTCGTGCCGCACGGTGCCGGCGCGGGGCGTGGTGAACGCCACCGTCAGCTCCTGCCGCTGCGCCCGCCGGAACTGCAGGTCGAGCGTGTAGCCGAAGGCGCTGAAGAAGAGGAGCGTCACGTGGATCAGGCCGACGGACAGCCCCACGCCCAGCACCGCCGCCGCCGTGCGCAGCGGCCGCCGCGTGAGGTTGCGCAGGATGATCCGCCCCGCGGGCGACACGCTCCCGCGCGGAAGGAGCCGCTCGAGGAACCCGCGGCCGAAGCGCGCGGGCTCCTCGGGGCGCATCGCCTCGGCCGGGGGGAGCAGCGCCGCGCGGCGGACGGCGCCCAGCGCGCCCGCCGTGGCCGCGGCCGCGCTCACGGCGAAGGCGCCCAGCACCAGCGGCCACGTTGCCTGGTACCGCAGGTCGGGGAAGCGGAAGACGTTGGCGTACAGGCCCACCAGCCCCCGCCCCAGCCACATGCCCACGCCGATCCCCACGCCCGCGCCCAGCAGCACGGCGGCGAAGGCGAACGCCAGGTAGTGCCGCCCCACCTCGCCGCTGGTGTAGCCGAACGCCTTCAGCACGGCGATCTGCTCGCGCTCGGTCGCCACCAGGCGGCTGAGCACCACGTTCAGCAGGAACGCCGCGATCGCCAGGATCATCGCGGGGATCAGCGTGCCGGTCGCGCGGTTCTGGCGGATCTCGTCGCTGATCACGCGGTTCGACAGCTGGTCGGCCCGTCCGTACGCGCCGAGCCCGCCGTAGGGCTCCAGCAGCCGGTCGACCCGCGCGATCACCTCGCGCTCGCGGGCGCCGGGTGCCAGCGTGAGCGCCAGCGCGTTGAAGCTCCCGCGCATGTCGCGCGCGGCGGCCAGCGCGTCGCGGTCCATCCACAGGACGCCGAAGTGCCGCTCGTCGGTGATGAAGGCGCCCGGCTGCCCCGCGTACACGTACTCGGGCGAGAGCGCCACGCCCACGACGCGCAGCCGCTCCCATCTGCCGTTGACCACGGCCGCGAGCGAATCGCCCAGGCGGAGGCGGTTCGCTTCCACGAAGCGCGCGTTGGCCAGCACCTCGCCGCGGCTCCCCGCCAGCGGCATCCGCCCCGCGGACAGGTGCAGGCGGTTGAGCGCCGCCGCCGGGTCGCGGGGGATGGAGGCCAGCTTGCCGGCCGCGGGCTCGTCGAGCCCCGGAACATCGAGCACCACGGCCGACGCCACCCCCGTCTGCACCGCCGCCACGCCGGGGATCCGCCCCACGCGCCCGGCCAGCGACTCGGGCGCGCGCTCGAGCGAGGCGAACACGTCGGCGAAGCGGGCCTCGCGGTAGTAGCGCAGGCGTGACGCGTCGAGCGAGTCGAGCCCGCTGCGGAAGCTGACCGTGGCCGCGATCCCCGACGCCACGACGAGCGCGATGGACACGACCTGCGTGCGCAGGCGCCAGAGGTCGCGCAGCAGCTTCCGGTTCAGCGGGCGCATGGCGGCCTCACCACTCCAGCGCCGACGGCGGGACGCGCGTGTCGTTGCGCGTCTCGGAGGCGATCCGGCCGCTGGACATGTGCAGCACGCGGCCGCCCATGGCCGCGATCACCGCGTTGTGGGTGATCACCGCGGTGGTGGTGCCCAGCTCGCGGTTCACGCGGTCGATCACCTCCAGCACCATCCGCCCGGTCACGAAGTCGAGCGCGCCGGTGGGCTCGTCGCACAGCAGCACGTCGGGGCGCTTGGCGATGGCGCGCGCGATGGCCACGCGCTGCTGCTCGCCGCCGGAGAGCTGCGCGGGGAAGTGGTGCAGCCGGTCGCCCAGGCCCACCAGGCGGAGCGCGTCGGCCGGGTCCATCGGCGCGTCGGAGATGTCGGTGACCAGCGCCACGTTCTCCACCGCCGTCAGGCTGGGGATCAGGTTGTAGAACTGGAAGACGAACCCCACGTGCTCGCGGCGGAAGCGGGTGAGCGCGCGGTCGCCGGCCGCCGTCAGGTCGTGCCCGCAGAAGACGAGGGTTCCGGCGGTGGGCACGTCGAGCCCGCCCAGCAGGTTCAGCAGCGTGCTCTTGCCGCTCCCCGACGCGCCCAGGATGATCACCATCTCGCCCGGGTACAGGTCGAGGTCGCCCGAGCGCAGCGCGGGGACCTCCACCGCGCCCATGTGGTAGGTCTTGGTCAGCCCGCGCGCGGTCATCACCGGCGCGACGGCGGGCGGCGCGGGCGCGCGTTCCAGGGTGGCGCTCATGGGGCGCTCCACGCCGGCAGGGCCGGCGGCGGGCCGGGTGCGCGCGGGGCGCTGGTTGACGGCGGCGCGGTTCCGGCGCCGGCTTCCGGGGCGGGGGGGCGGGCCCACGTGGTACCGCGGTCGCGCCCCGCGGCCTTGGAGGCGTACATCGCCGCGTCGGCGCGCGCGTACACGTCGTCGGCCGAGTCGCCGGGCTCCAGCGCGGCGATCCCGGCCGACGCGGTCACGCGGACGTCGCCGTCGCCCGTGGCGACCGCGGTGGCGCGCACGGCGGCCAGGAGCCGGTGCGCCACCACGGCGGCGCCCGCCGCCGTGGTCTCCGGGAGCACCAGGGCGAACTCCTCGCCGCCCATCCGCGCCACGCTCCCCTCCACGCGCGCCGCGGTGTCGCCCGCGCGCACGCTCGCGGCGATGGCATCGGCCACGGCGCGCAGCACGCGGTCGCCGGTGGGGTGGCCATGGCGGTCGTTCACGTCCTTGAAGCGGTCCAGGTCCATCACGATCACCGCAAGCGGCTCGCCGGCCCGGAGCGCCGCGGCGCACGCCTCCTCCAGCCGCGCGCGGAAGTAGCGCACGTTCTTCAGCCCGGTGAGCGGGTCGGAGACGGCGAGCTCGTCCAGGCGCCGGTTGGCCTCCAGCAGGGCCTCTTCGTGGTGCCCCAGCACGGCGCCGAACACGCCGAAGCCCAGGGCGGCCCCGCCCAGCAGGTAGCCGTAGAGCCAACCGTGCTCCACGAGCTCGCTGCCCGGGGCGTGCCCCGGGTGCGTCAGGCACTCGAGCGCCGCCCAGCCCGGCGCCGCGAACACGCCGAACAGCGCGCCCTGCAGCGCCCTCATCCTCGTGCGTCGCACCGATCCCTCCCGGTTGCGGGGCTGCCGGCGTGCGGGCGGCCGCCCATGCGGCGGCCGCGGTCCCCAAAACGCGGCGCCCGGCCCCACCACTTCACAAGCTGGCCAGGCGGGCGCGGTCCGGGCGTCGGGCAATCGCGTTCAGGCGTGTAGGGTGGCTCTGGGTGATCCTCCGTATTCGTCCACCCGGGCCGGGGCGCGCACCAGCGTGCCGCGCAGCGACGTGCCCGGCGCGACGGTGTTGAAGACGGTCCCGTACTTCTTCACGTTCTCGTGCAGCAGGGCCAGGCGGTGGTCCGGCTCGTCGGTGTCCACCACGATCTCGTAGTCGATGGACTCCATGCGCGGCGGAACGTCGTGCCGCACCCCGCGGATGCGGACGTCGACCCCGCGAAGCTGGAATTTCAGCATCGGAGCCACCCGTTCGATCCCCTTGATCATGCACGCGGCCAGTGCGGCCAGGAGCAGCTCGGCCGGATTGAAGGCGTCGCGGCTGCCCGCCAGGTCCGTGTCCAGGCCGATCGTCGCCGCCTTGCACGAGGCAACGCTCCCGTGCGCGTCCACCCGCCGGGCGGCGACCTCGAAGGCGAGTGCGGGCGTGGATTGATTCATGCCGACCCTTCCTTTCCTGGAGCTGGGCTTCGTGGGCGTGGTGGCCCACCGGGCACATTGCGGCACACGGACGGCGGACCCCGCGGATCCGTCCGGGCGACGTCACGCGCTCCCCCCTGGGAATACAGTTCGAAAACCTCTCTCGCCGACGTGGACGCCGCCGCAGACGACCGTGCCGCCCCGGCCACGGCACCACCCCGGCGCTCCCTCACCGCTCCTCCCCCTCCTCCTCCTCTCCGCCCCGCTGCCCCGCCATCTGGGCGTCGGAGACGGGGACCGGCGCACCCGCGCGGATCTCGGAGTGCCGGATTTGCCCGCCCAGGTTCGCCGCCCAACCCATCGCCCCGGCCGGCACCAGCGCCACCGCCAGCAGCAGAGCCGACACGCCATGGGGCAGCGGGCGGCGGCGGAAGCGGGCGAGGGCGCCCAGAGACAGCGCGCCCAGCACGCCCAGCGCGATGGTGGCGAGCAGCGCCGCCTCCTCGTGCCGCTCGATGGTCCCTTCGGTGACGCCCGCCAGCCCTTCCACCGCCTCCTCCGCGGGCTCGCCCGTGAGGAACGTGGCCAGCACAACGACCGCCAGGATCGCGAACAGCCCGAGCGTGACGCGCGCGAGCCCCTGGTCCCGCCGTACGACCGCCCACGCCAGCAGGAACAAGCCGATGACCATCCCGATCACCGGCACGTGGTTCAGCAGCAGGTGCAGATGAACCGTGGACATGGGATCCTCCCTCCCGGATACGTGAAGAGCCGGGGCGGGTCCGTCGCACGCCGGCAGACGCCTCCGCCCCGATGTCCCAGGATGCCGTGCCGGCGGCACGCCTGGCGTCAGGAGCGGCTGGATCGCGATGTAGGGAAGATGTCGCGAGGCAAGCGGCGGGGGGGAAACCGATCGTCGGGCAGACGCCCGTCCTTCCGTTCGTGCCGGGGAGACCGGGCGCGGAGGCCGGGAGCCGGGCGATCACGCGGTTCCGTCCCAGCCTTCGTGGCGCGCCGGGACGGCTCCGGCTCCGCCATCGGGGGGATGACGCGCTCGGACCCGTGGCGGGCCGCTGTTCGGGGATGGCCCTACACGGTGGGGTAGAGGCGCCCGACATCCCGCGGGCGCATGGGCGCGTAGTGTTCATCCAACACTTCCCACCGAGGAGGCAGTGATGGGCACTCCCCTGCGCCACATCGTCGCGGGCATCGCCACCGCCGAGTCCCACGATCCCGCGCTCGCCCCGTCCATCCGGCTGGCGGAGCGCACCGGCGCCGAGCTGACGCTGGTCCACGTCATCGGCGAAGCGGCGGACGATGCCCGCGCGCCGGCGCTGCGGGCGCGGATGGAAGCGGAGGTGCGCGCGCTCACGCCACGCGGCCGCATCTCGTGCCGCGCTCTTCCCGGGCGCGCCGGCGACGTTCTCCCGCGCCTGGCGGCGGAGCTGGGGGCCGACCTGCTGGTGCTGGGCCATACCCGGCGCGGCAGCGCGGCGGCGGCCATGCTGGGGACCACGGCGCAGCGGGTGCTGCGCTCGGCCACGGTCCCCGTGCTGTCGCTCCACGGCGGCCCGGGGCGCACGGGGTTCGGGCGTGCGCTGCTGGCGACCGATCTCTCCCCCCACTCGGCGGCCGCGCTCGCGGCCGGGGCCGACCTCGCCCGGGCGCTGGCGCACCCGGCCGAGCCGCGGCTGCGCCCGCTGTACGTGTCGGTCACGAGCTACGAGGCGATGGCGGCGGGGATCCCGGAGTGGTCGGTGGAGCACGCGGCCGGCGAGCTTCGCGAGTTCCTGGGCGCGGTCCCGGGGCTCGCGGAGACGGACGGCGCGGTGCGCACGGGCGACGTTGCGAGCGAGATCCTGGCCGAGGCGGCGGGGTGGCGGGCGGAGCTGGTGGTGGTGGGGACGCACGGCCGGCGGGGCGTTCCCCGGCTGCTGCTGGGCAGCGTCGCGCAGTCGGTCCTGCGCCGGGCCGACGTCAGCGTGCTGGTGATCCCCCCGGCCGCCGTCGCTCGCCCCGCCGCGGAGCCCGGCCCGGCGTCCGCGGAGCCGCGCCGCGTCGAAGCGGAGTCCCCGGCTCCGGCGCCCTCCCTGCGCCCCGCGGCCACGGAGCTTCCGGCGGCCATGGAGCTCCCGGCGGCCGCCGGGCTCCCCGCGCGCGCGCGGCGGGTGCGGCGCTCCACCCTCCCCACCCGGAGCATCCTGGCGGCGACGGACCTGTCCGGCGCCTCGGACCATGTCCTCCGCTCGGCGGCGGCGGTCGCGGCCGCGACGGGGGCGCGGCTGCACGTGATCCACGCGTTCGACTTCGACTCGCCCGCCTACATGGGGAAGCGGCTGCAGCGGCCCACGTTCCGGCAACACATCGAGGCGGCCGAGGCGGCGCTGGACCTGCAGATCGCCCGCACGGTACCGCCCGGCGTGGTGGTGGCCGTCCGGCGCGTCGAGATCTACGCGGCACACCGCGCGATCGCGGAGCACGCCCAGGCGGTGGCGGCGGAGCTGGTGGTGGTGGGCGCGCACACGCACCACGGGAGCCACCTGGGCGTGCTCGGCTCCACCACCGACCGGGTCATCCGCACCCTAGAGGTGCCCTGCCTGGTGGTGCGCACCGAGCTGGGGCTCCCGCTGCACCGGGTGGTGGTGCCGCTGGACCTGTCGGAGCCCGCCCGCGCCGCGCTGGAGGTGGGGGTGCGCTGGGCGGGCGCCCTGGGGGCCGGCGCGGCCGGGGCGGCCGGGGCGGGCGGGAACGGCCCCGGGGTGCCGGAGGCGGAGGTCGCGGTGGTGCACGTGGTCCCGCAGCTCCTCGCCGTGGCCGAGCCCCCGTTCGACCGCGCCACCGTGCCGCCGGGGCTCAACCGCGAGGTGGACGCCGCGGTGAAGGCCGCCGGGTCGCCGCCGCGCGTGCTGGTGCGCGAGGAGGTGCTCTGGAACGACCGCCCGGCCTCCGAGATCGTGTCGTTCGCCTGGCGCCAGCGCGCGGACCTCCTGGTGCTCGCCACGCACGGCGACCACCCGGTGAAGCGGGCCCTGATCGGGAGCACCGCCGCCGCGGTGGTGCGCCGCGCGCCCTGCCCCGTGCTGCTCCTTCCGCCCGCGATGTGGCGCCGGCGCGGGCGCGGGAGCGTGCGCGCGGCCCTGGAAGCCGCGCCGGCCTGACCGCCGGCGAAAGGGCCACGATTCCCGTGGCAGCCATGGTTTCCCCGGAGTCAACGTGCCCGTAAGGAGCCCCCGCCCCGCACCCCCGCCGCCGGCCCCGCCGGCGCACGCGCCGCGCCCGGCGGGCGGCCGGGGGCTGCTGCGCGTCCTGGGCCCCGGGCTGATCACCGGCGCCGCCGACGACGATCCCTCGGGGATCGCGAGCTACTCGGCCGCCGGGGCGGCGTTCGGGTTCGGGTTGCTGTGGGCCATGCCGGCGGCCCTGCCGCTGATGGCGGCCGTGCAGCTCATGTGCGCGCGGATCGGGATGGTGTCGGGGCGGGGGCTGGCGGGGGTGCTGCGCGAGCGGTACCCGCGCTGGGTGGCCGTCTCGGCGTGCATGCTGCTGGTCGCGGCCAACACCGTGAACATCGCGGCCGACCTGGGCGGGGTCGCGGCGGTCCTGCGGATGGTGGCGGGCGGAAACAGCCGCTTCTGGCTGGCGGGGGTGGCAGGGCTGGTGCTCACCCTGCTGGCGCTGGGCACCTATCCGCTGATCGCCCGCGTGCTCAAATGGCTCACGCTCACGCTCCTCGCGTACGTCGCGTCGGCCTTCCTCGCGCGGCCGGACTGGGGAGAGGTGCTGCGCGCCACGTTCATCCCCGGCGTGCGCTGGAGCCGCGAGTACCTGGTGACGCTGGTCGCGGTGCTCGGGACCACGATCTCGCCGTACCTGTTCTTCTGGCAGTCGTCCGAAGAGGTGGAGGAGGAGAAGGCGCGTGGCAAGCTGACCGTGGAGCAGCGCCGCGGCGCCAGCCCCCGTGCCCTTCACGCCGCCAACGTCGACGTGTGGGTGGGAATGACCATCTCCACCGTCATCGCGTACTTCATCATCCTCACCACCGGGGCGACGCTCCACCCGGCGGGCATCGGGCGGATCGAGGCCCCGGACCAGGCGGCGGAGGCGCTCCGGCCGCTCGCCGGAAGCGCGGCGGCCCTCCTCTTCGCCGCGGGCGTGGTGGGTGCCGGGCTGCTCGGGGTGTCGGTGCTGGCGGGCTCCGCCGCCCTGGCCGTGGCCGAAGCGGCCGACTGGCCGGGCGGCATGAACGAGCGGCCGCTGCGGGCCAGGCGCTTCTACGCGGTGATGGCCGCGGTGATGCTCGCGGCCGTGGCGCTCGCCTGGACCAGCACGCACCCCATGCGCATGCTGGTGTGGGCGGCGGTGCTGAACGGCGTGCTGGCTCCGCCGCTGCTGGTCCTGATCATGGTGGTCTGCAACGACCCCGCGGTGATGGGCCCCCACCGCAACCGCTGGCCGCTGAACCTGCTGGGCGGCCTCACCGCGGCCCTGATGGCCGCGGCCGTGGGGGCGATGTTCTTTTCCGGAGCCCCGTAAGCCCCGAGCCCCGGCACGGCCTCATTCCCAGGCGACGGATCCGCCGGCGATCTTCACCAGGCCCGTAGTCACCGCGATGCGGCGGCCCGCGCGAAGGGGACGGTCAGGCTGTCCAACCTCCCGGTGACCATGTCACGGACGGACTCGGCGGCGTGAAGTGCGGTTCGGCTGATGGCGTGGCAGGCATGGCCGCGCACCTCCAGGCCTTACCGAATGCGGAGAGTCGTTGTGCACTTCCTCCACCCAGAGAAGGTCACCCAGAAGGAGCCGCCGCGCCAAAGCCGCGTCCGCACTGAACCTTGGCGGCGGCTGAAGGGTCAATCGCCCGCTCTCGAAACCCATCTCCCGAAGTGCACCGGGCCACGGATCTACCGTCAGGCAGACGATGGCGATACCTCGATTATAGACCCGAATCCCGCAATCGGAGATGCTGGGTGGCGAGATGGGCGATTCTCCGGTTCGCCAGTCGACGGTGAGGCGGGTTTTCCGCCTCCACGCGCCGCCGACCAGGCTTTGAGCTCATCCGAAATGCACAACCAGCCGCCCGATCTGGGTTGAGCGGATGCGGCGGCGGGGTTACGGCACGATCACGGCGGAGCCGCGCACCGTGCCGGCGCGGATGGCGCCGAGCGCGGCGTTGGCATCTTCCAGCGCCCACGTCTGCACCTCGGTGTGGATGGGGATGCGGGGCGCGAGCGCGAGGAACTCCTCCGCATCCTGGCGGGTGAGGTTGGCGACGGACCGGACCACCCGCTCGCCCCAGAGGATGCCGTACGGA
>DASSJS010000004.1:0-22602 GCA_035691085.1 Longimicrobium sp. | reverse complement strand
CGAAATTTTTTTGCAGGAACACCGCTTCCGTCGTTCACCCCGTCATCTGCGCCTGCAGGCTTCGTTCACTGCGTCATCAGGGGGAATCGAGCCCTCCCGGTCCTCCGTGCGTCTCCGCAGCCTTCGTGGATACGGCGAATGATCGCTATCCTGCCATCGACGCGCAGGACGTGCACGACGGCCGGACTCGTCTCGTGATCCCCTGATCGATCCGTTGAGACAGCCGGCCTTCCGTGTGTGGCCGCGGGGTCGAGGGGGCTCTCCAAAAAATTTCGATACTCAGCGCGAGCGCCACCTGCAGCCACTCGTCGACAGGATCGGAGCGAGCGGGAGACCTGCTGCAACGAAATCCGCGATGAACCATATTTTCCTGCATCACTTCACAATCGCGTTCCCGGAGATGCGCCGACGAACGCGTAAATCCTCACTGCTACTTCCAACCGTTGCAGTCACCGCTGAAAATCCTTGCGGGCGGACCGTGAACGGGTGACCTTGGTGTCGTCAAACGTGCCTCTCTCCCGATCCACTCACATCATCTGCCCTGCCCCCGGCGGTTGATCATCCTCCACCCTGAATATTCGCGGGAGCCCCGTCCGATGACCTCCGTGCAATCCGTGCTCGAAACCACCCAGCCGGGGCTGATGCTGATGCCCACCCACGGCATCTTCATCACCGGCTGGCTGGACGACGGATCCGCGTCGGAGCCCGTGCTGGCGGCGCTTCGCGAGCTGATCGACGGCGCGTGCGGCGAGGGCGGCCGGCGGCGCGTGCTGGCCGGCATCGCCGCGGAGGTGTGGGAGCGCTGGACGGGGCACGCGCCCCCGGGGGCGCCGGGGCCGAACTCGGTGCTGGCCAGCAGCCCTCACTTCCGCAGCACGGGGGGCGACCTCTGGCTGTACCTGAAGGCCGAGAGCCCCGCCGGCGCCCAGGCGCTCCTCGACGCCGTGGACCGGACCGTGGGCCCGCTCCTGGCCCGGCGCAGCGCCACGCACGGCGCCCTGCCGCCCGACGGCAAGATCCTGGACCAGCACTTCTACGACGGCTTCACCAGCGCGGGTGACCCGGCCACCGTGGTGGACCGTGTGCTCCAGACCGGCAGCGACGTGTCGCCCGGCGCCTGCTGGGCCATCACGCAGAAGTTCGAGGTGGCGTGGGCGGCGTTCAGCGACATGAGCACCAACGAGCAGCAGAACGTGATCGGCCGCGACGACCAGGGCGTGCTGATCCCCGACCACGACAAGCGCAGCCACATCAAGCGCGTGCGCGCCGTGGAGCACGACCAGAGCAACGTGGAGCTGGTGCGCCAGAGCCTTCCCTACGGCCCGCTCCCCAACAGCGGCGGCCGCGAGCGCGGCATCTACTTCGCCGGGATGGCGCGCGACACCGAGGCGTTCGAGCGGCTGCTGCGGCGGATGCTGGGCGGGCCCGAGGGCGGCGCCGACAAGCTGCTGGGCGTGGTGAACGCGGTGGAAGGCGGGTACTTCTACGTGCCCAGCGCCCGCGAGCTGGGGCTGCGCAGGGGGTTGAGCGACGCCGACTTCCGCGTGGACCCGTTCTGGCGCGAGCGCAGCCGCAACGGGCTGATGTTCTACAACTCGGCCGACTACCTGGAGGTGATGGGCACCGGCCGCTATGCCCCGGGCGACCCGCCGTCGCAGCGCATCCTGGGGCTGATGAGCAAGATGTTCTCGCGCTGGCAGAACAAGTGGTACCGCCCGTTCGACATCCCCCGCATGCCGCCCCTGGCCGACGTCCTGGCGCCGGGCGAGCAGCACTGGCTCACTGCTCCCGTCCCCGTGCGCAAGGGCCTGTCCGTCAAGCTGATGCTGACGCAGGTGTGCACCACCACCGAGTACCCGGTCCCTCGCGACGCGTGGTGCTGGCGCGCCGACGTGTTCCGCATCGACCCCGACGACCTGCTGGTGGGGGTGATGCCCGAGCTGTCGCTGGGCCGCGGCAAGGAGGTGATGCCGTACCTGACCGACGCCGAGCGGCTGCAGGGATTCCTGGTGCTGCTGGACGAGAGCTCGTCCATGGGGCACGTGGTCCCCGACCACCCCAAGCTGCTGCGGCTGGGGATCGGCGGCGTGCTGAGCGAGGTGCGGGCGGGGCTGGCGAAGACGGAAGAAGCGCTGGCGAGCCCGGACCTCCCGGCCGGCCGGAAGGCGGCGCTGGCCGACCAGCAGTCCTTCTTCCAGTCCAGCGTCCTGGCGCTGGAAGGGATGCAGGGGTACTGCCAGAACTACGCGCTGCTGGCCGAGCGCATGGCGGCCGATCACGCCGCGCATCCCGCGCGGCAGCGGAACCTGCTCGCGCTGGCCGCGCGGATGCGCAAGCTGGCCACGGAGAAACCGGGCACGTTCGTCGAGGCGGCGCAGTGCATCTTCAACCTGCACTGCTGCCTGCACCAGGCGGGCGAGCCCGTGTCGGTGGGCCGGCTCGACCAGCTGCTGTGGCCGTACTGGGAATCGGCCACCGAGGCCGAGGCGCAGGAGGTGCTCGACGCCTTCTGGGTGAAGCTGGGCGAAAAGGCGCTGCACAACCGCCAGAACGCCACCGACCACGTGAGCTACGGCACCACCAGCGTGTCGTACGCGGGCGGCAACTTCCCGCAGGGCGACGGGATCAACCAGTGGGTGCAGCAGGTGACGGTGGGCGGGTACCTGGCCGACGGCGGCGCGACGCCCACCCCGGGCGCCAACCGGCTGACGCTGCTCTGCCTGCGCAGCGCCCGCCGCATCCCGCTGAACGCGCCCGTCCTTTCCCTGCGCGTGTACCCCGGCATCGGCGGCGACATCATCCGCGAGGCGGCGCTGGCGCTGGCCAGCGGCGGCTCGCACCCCATCCTCTTCCACGAGGAGCGGATGGTGAACGCGCTGCACCAGTTCAGCGGCCTGCCGCTGGACGCCGCGCGCGACTACGTGTGCGACGGGTGCTACGAGCCGATGGTGGCCGGGAAGTGCGAGTTCGCCTTCAGCCCCGTCACCACGCTCGACGCGCTGGAGTGCGCGCTGAACCAGGGGGCGCGCTTCAACCAGAACGGCCCGGTGTACCTGCGCGGGTGGAAGCTCAGCTTCCGCTCGCCGCACGCCGCGCGGATCACCTCCTTCGACCAGCTGAAGGAGCTCTACCTTCACCACCTGCGCTACCTGACGGTGCAGTTCTTCACCAGCGTGCTGGGCGGCTATGGGAACCTGTGGACATACTGCCCCAGCCCGCTGCTGTCGCCGTTCGTGGAGGGATGCGTGGAGAGCGGGCGCGACCTGACCAACGGGGGCACGCGCTATCACCTGATCTCGCCGATGTTCCTGGCCGCGTCCATCACCATCGACTCGCTGTACGCCATCCAGAAGCTGGTCTTCGACCCCGAGACGGCGGTGTGCACCCTTCCCGAGCTGGTGCAGGCGCTGCACTGCAACTGGGGGCACGACATGATCGAGCCCTTCCAGAGCCAGCTGGCGGGCGGGCTCCGCGCCGGAGAGCGGGCCAAGCGCTTCGAGCAGATCCGCCTGCGCGCGCTGCAGCTCCCCAAGTTCGGGATGGGCGACCCCGAGGTGGACGAGATCGGCCGCTGGGTGGCGGAGTCGATGGCCGGGCTGGCGCACGACATCCTGGAGAACCCGCCGGAGCCGCTGGCCGGAACGCTGCAGGGGCTCGAGCAGAAGTACTCCACCCCGGACCGCCCCTGGAAGCTCACGCTGCAGGTGGGCGTGGGCACCTTCGAGGCGTACGTGGGCGACGCGCTGAGCAGCAACGCCTCGGCGTGCGGGCGGCTGAGCGGGCAGCCGTTCCCGTCGGACTTCAGCCCCACGCCCATCCCGCAGGACATGCCGCCCGTGGCGCAGGACCCGGCGGCGCCCAACCCCGTGGCGGGTGCCAACCGGCCCATCTACACGGCCATGGCCAGCTGGAACGACCCGGCCATCTACCACCGGCTCAGCAATGCCGCCCCGGTGGACCTGAACGTCCGCGAGGACTTTCCGGTGAGCGAGCTGGAGGAGTTCATCCGGCAGTACGCGGCCGGGAACGTGGGCTCCAACCTGCTCACCGTGACCGTGGCCGACCCCGACACCTACGCCGCGGCGGCGCGCCAGCCGGAACGCTACGAGCTGGTGCGCGTGCGGATGGGCGGCTGGACCGAGTACTTCGCCGCGATGTTCCCCGCGCACCACGGCCAGCACATGCGCCGTCCCTGGTTCGTTCCCCAGGAGCCCCCCGCCGGGCGCATCGGCGGGCAGGCGGACGGGTGATGACCTGCTTCGGGTGAGATTCAGCCGTGCCTTCCAGGCGTTTGCCGTTCGTGGAAGGTGTCTGACGGGACCGGTGACAAGGACGATGGATACGCCGTCACCCGGTTGACACGGCGGCCCTGATTCGATATCTTCAGGGCCGCTCTGGAAACGGAGCGCACACGTAAGCCCGTGTAGCTCAGTCGGTTAGAGCACCTGACTGTTAATCAGGGGGTCGTAGGTTCGAGTCCTACCGCGGGCGCTGGTCCAAGTAAAGCCCCGACAGCGGTTTACGCTGTCGGGGCTTTCGCTTGCCCGGTGGGGGTGGGATAGGTTCTGGGATAGGTTTGGTTTTACGCGGCTTCGCGATCCGGAGCATCCGGCTCGCGGAGAAACTGCCGCATCTTCCTGCGGGTGGTGGCGGCGCGCGCGCGCACCCGCTCGTTCTGCTTCTCCTGGTAGATCCGCTCGCGCGTGGCGCTGTCCGTGTGGCCCGAGAGCGTGTTCAGCACCCGCGCGTCGGCCTCGAACTCGGGCGCGAGGTCCGTCGCCTGCCGGCGAAGACCGTAGAACGCGCGGCCTTCCTGGTGCTCCACGCCCGCCTTCCGCTCCACGTCCACGAACATCGTGCGGATGGCGGTCTTGTCCAGCGGCTGCTTCGTAGCGCGTTCCACCGGCACGATGCCGCGCCGGAGCTTGCCCGCCGGGAACAGGAAGTAGTCCTCGATCTCCCCTCGGCTGTACGCCGCTTCGACTCCGGCCAAGTACCCGGTGGACAGCACCTCGTCCACCAGCGCACGCAGCTCGGGATGGAGGTCGACTACCTCGCCGTGCTTCTTCCCGGCCCCATGAACGACGAAGCGGCCCAAACCGAAGCCGCCCGTCCTGCCCAGATCGAGGTCTGAGCGTTTCCCTCGGACCGCCTGCGCGCGGGATCGAGCTCATCCCCGCCTACCACCAGCGGCTCGAGACCTTCCAGTATGCCAACTTCCTGGCCATCCGCCCCGACTGGCTCCCGGTGTTCTCGCGCATCGACTGACGGCCGGGGCGGCCGGGGCCGTTCCCGGACGCTACGCCGCCCCCGCCGCGGCGCGCCGGCGGTGCGACGGCCGGGGGTGCGCGACGCGGACCGGCGCCCGGCGGCCGGCCCGCTCCATCGCCGTCTCCAGCAGGGAAAGGAACGCGCCCCGGCTGTCGGCGGTGCGCGCCGAGCGGCGGGCGTACGCGCGCGTCCCCTCGGCCCACCGCCGCCACTCCGCGTCGTCCATCGCCACCGCCTGGCGGAGCGCCGCCTGCAGCGCGCCCAGGTCGCCGGCCGGCACGTCCCACCCGGCGCGCACCGCGGCCAGCCCGTGCCAGGGCGTCTGGTCGGAGATCAGCGGGGGGCAGCCGGCGCGCATCGCCTCCACGATCGAGTAGCCGAAGTTCTCGCTGCGGGTGGGGAGAAGGAGGAGGTGGTAGCGCGCCAGCGTGTCGTGCACCGTGTCGGGGTGCACCGGCCCGCGCAGATCGACCGTCACGTTGGGCGGGAGCTGCGAGATGGCGCGCTGGCAGCGGGCCAGGTACTCCGGGCGCTCCACCGGGCCGTACACGTCGAACACGATGCGCCCCTCGACGTCGCCGAGCGCCTCGATCGCCTCCAGCAGGTTCTTCGACTCGGTCACGCGCGCCAGGTACACCGCACGCAGCTCCCCCGGCGCCTTCGGCGGGCGCCGCGCGGGGGCGGGCGACATCGGCTGCAGCGGGTCGCGCGCGAGGAGGACGGGGTTGCCCGCCGGCACGCGCGCGGCCACGTCGCGGAGCTCGAGCGCGCTCGTGGCCTGCCACACGAGGCCGTCCAGCAGCCCCGCCGCCCGCGCCACGGCGAAGTAGACGTTCTTCTTCCTCGACTTCAGGCTGAGCGCGCCCGCGGCCAGCTCGCCGCGCGGCGCCAGCACCACCGGCCGGTCGGGGATCAGCCGCAGCCGCCGCAGCAGCAGCAGCTTGCGCGAGAACGGCGCCCAGAGCGAGTTGAGGTACAGCACGTCGTACTCGCATTCGCGCAACAGCGCCGCCAGCGCCGGGAGCGAGCGTCCGCGGGGCGAAACGTATCGCATCGCGATCCCGGCGTGCTCCGTCCACGCGTCGGCCGTGATCCCGGGGTAGGGGTCCGGCTGCTGGAAGTCGCGGTCGCGGGTGACGATGGCGAGCTCCACGTCGGGCGCCAGCAGCCGCGCCAGGTTCGAGAGCGCGCGAACCGGGCCCCCCGCGCGGAAGCCGGGGAGGAAGAACTCGGTGAACGCGAGCACCCGCAGCGGCCGCGCCGCGTGCTGCGGCGGCGGGACGCGCCCCGCGGGGGCGGGGCGGGGGGTGCCGGGGTAGAAGGAGAGGCCTCGCGCGGGGAAGGTTCGCGGGGCACGGGCGGACCGCTTCGCGTGCATCGCCCACCTCGTGGCAGGAGTGGCGGATGCGTCGTCGCCCTCGCGCGGGCCAGGCGGAACCCGCTCGCGGCCGTGCGCGCTCGCGTGCCAGCGCATGGAGCAGGACGGAGACGAACGCCTCACTTGCTGCATGGGGCTGCAAGGCCCGTTCCGCGGACCCTCGACCCAGCGGCGCCACTCTTCGTCGTCCATCGCCACCGCGTGCCGGAGGGCGTCGCGCACCCCCTCCACGTCGTCGACGGGCAGGTCCCACCCCGCGTTCGCCTCGGCCAGGCCGCGCCACGGCGTCTGGTCGGTGATCAGCGGCGGGCACCCCGCCCAGAGCGCCTCCACGATCGAGTGGCCGAAATTTTCGCTGAGCGTGCGGAGGAGGAAGACGTGGTAGCGCGAGAGCGTCTCCTCCACCCGGTCTGGCGGAACGGGGCCGTGGAAGGTGGCGGTGACGTTCGGCGGGAGGGTGGCCATCGACGCCAGTCACCGCTCCAGGTACTCCTCGCGCTCGATGGTGCCGTACACGTCGAACACGATCGTCCCCTCCACCCCGCGCAGCGCCTCGACCGCGCCGAGGAGGTTCTTCGACTCGGTGAGCGCGAGAGGTAGACGAGGCGCAGCTCCCCCGGCACCTTCGCGGGGCGCGGGCGGTCGGCGCGGGCGGTGGGGAGCGCGGGGTTCTGCGCCAGCACCACCGGCGTCTCCGCGCCCGTCCAGCGCGGATGTCGGCCGCCTCGTGCTCGCTCGTGGCCTGCCACGCGAAATGTACCGGGGTGACGGCACTAAGTGGTGCTCGGGGGAGTGCCAACCGGTGGCGCGCGGGGCGGGTGACAAGCACCGCGTCGTCAAGCAGGTCCACACCGTCGCCTGCGGGCCAGTCGCGCGGATCGCCTCGACGGCACGGTGCGCGGCTTCCGCCTCGGCCACGCGCTCGAGCTGGTGGAGATTGTTGAGCAGGCGCATCAGCTGCTTCACCAGCTCGTGCGAGCCGCGCCTGCGCACGCGCGGCGGCAGCTTGGCGGCGAGTGCCGCCTCGCGCACGTAGCGCAGCGGCGGAACGCCACGAGCGCGGGCGGCCTCCTCGATGTGGCGCCACTCCTCGGGAGTCCAGCGGGTCGGCTTCTTGATGGTGCGGCGCGACGGCATGCGGGGCGGGTCGTTGGGTGTTTTCTTCGAGCGCAGCGAGAAGCGAGCATACGGGGAGGCGGCCGCGAGCGGAGCGAGCGAATTTGGCCGCCTCCCCGTCTTGCTCGCTCCGGGTGTTCCGCAGAGTGATACCCCACGACTATGTATGAGAGACGACGGGGTGTTGGCGGAACGGCGGGGTGGAACGGGCGGAGGGCGCAGAAGCGAGGTGATCCAGCTGTGGGTCGCTCGGCGGCAACAATCCCGCACACCTTCATCAACGCCCCGTAGGCGAGCAGCGAGCTGACAGCCTCACTGCGGTGACCGGTACGCACGGGACGATGCCACCGCCACGTATGGCGGCTGCACTTGGTGACGGCGGGGCTGGCGGAGGGGTGCACAAGGGAGCAGAAGGGCAAGCGCGGGCCAGCACGCATGCTGACGCTCTACCGGACCACGCGTCGCGGGCTGACGGCGCCGCTGCGGGAGTGGATCGGGCGCGATCCGGATCACCCGATCCACACGGAGCTTGATTACGCTACGTGCTGCGGGAGCCTGGTCTAACCGGGAATCTGATCGGGCAGAAGCGGGATGTGATTGCGGGAGAAGTGCTGTTGATGGCGGGCACTGACACATCGGGAGGACGGGAGTGGCCGCGCTGAAAGACCACACGGCCGAAGATCTGGACCGGTTCCAGATCGCGCTTGAAAGCGAGATCGAGCGGACGACCTTGCGTGCGGTCGTGCGCAAGGTAGGCACGTCGCCCACCGGGTTGACGAAGTTCCTGAACGGCGGCCAGCCATACGGCTCGACTGTGGCGCGCCTGCGGAAGTGGTACTACGAGGATGCTGGCGTGCACCGGACGCCGCCTGACCTGATCGCGGCGGAGCTGCCGCGGTACGTGGTCAAGCTCCCGCAGCCGGACGGCCATGGATGGCTGATTGCCGGTGGCGAGTCGGAGCGGAGGAGATTAATCCCATGGTAGGCAATCATGCGTACGTCAGGATCTGGATCGTCGGCAAAGCTTCGGATCAGTTTTAAATCCTCCGTATCTTCCCAGGTTCGAATACATAAGCGTCGCTATCGGCCTACATCCCTCGCGGCTGCCTCTATCCATGTGGAAACGTTTCGGTACCCATCGTCATAGACCCAATCGTATGTTCTATAAAACGGATAGTGTACTCCCTCCAGTGTACCGAATATCCGATCAAATGGATTGGACCCCTGAAGGTCAGCCTGCCGATACTGGTTTTGAATATTATGGATATATATACCCACCAGCCCCTTGCCCTCGTGATGGCTCTTCCGAATCTCATATTGAACCCACTCTCGGTCTGCAGTCTCGCGCCCAATGAGGACAACCGTCACGGATGTCCCATACATCTGCGCGTCTATCCAATTGCGGACGGCTTGCTGCCCTTGGCGTTCGATCGCCTCCCATTCAGCTTTATCCAAGAATGGAGACGCATCTGCTCCTTGTTTTGTCAGCCAGCAGTTACGAACTTGGCTTACCCGCCAACTGTCGCGGGCATAGTGAAAGCTAAAGAAAACCCTTCGAGCCATCGTTGACTCCTCCTCGTTGATGATCGGAGAACTACCAGTGGGTTCTGAATGAACTTCGGAAAAGACGCGCGAAATCTACGGCGTATATCGCATCGTGGTGTGCGAGCCGCTGCGCTAACTCCCGCGCGGCTCCTCCAGGAGCTCCAACAGCGACAATCTTACGTTCAGGGTGAAAGTGTCTAAACAAGTCGTACTCTGCTTCCACACCTTCCATTCCGCCCACAAAAACGGCCGCGTGAAGATCGTCGCGAGAGAGCATCTGTTCACGTAATTTGAGCAGGCTAGCCTCGCGGTTATGTGGGATAGCCTCTACAATGACTCTATTCGCGAATCTTTCGTTCTCCTCAGGGAAGGCATTTTCGAAGTAGCTGCTCTGGTACAAAATGACGGAGTTCGCGTACTCCACACCCAAGTCTTCGCAGATGGTCCAGATCATTGGGGTTATCGCAGGATGACCTCCCCACACCAGGGTGAAGTCCCGAATTACAGCCGTGACCAACTCTCGCACGGCTACCTGGATCAGAAATGCGTCAGCGGTTTCGTAGTAGCGACCCCGGCCAGGAACGGGAACGCTCGCGGACAGAAAGATAGCTGCCATCCTAATCTACCCAGTCAGCGAGTTGCCACGCAGCTTCGGCAGCTTTCACCCACCGAGGCTTTGCAATCTGCGAACCAAGCCAATCGAGATGCCGTAACCAATCACGGTGAAGTCCAATGTGGTCGTATAGGACAAGCGATGATCTATCAGAACTCAGTGCGAGAGCTTCCTCTAGCGTTAGGGAAGTCGGTACGCCGACACTCGGAAATGCGATCAACCGTTTTCCGTCGGGCAAGGAGAGGTAAATCCCATTGCCCATGCCGATGCCATCGATATGGCCTCCAATGCGTTCTACAGAATGAGTAAGTCCGCTTATTAAATTTATGCGACGAACTGCGATGCTTTCGCTTCGAAGTAATTCCAATCGGCTGCACACCCGCGAGACAGCGGCGGGCATCATAGTTCCGCTGTCAAGATCAATATCTTCTTCACCAAGCACTTCTTGGCTGCTGGTCGATATGCGCGAAGATGGGACACAATCGGGCCAACCGACGCGGAGCACTGGAATATTCTTAGCCAGTGCACGGCCGAACTCCGCACTCGTCCATCTACTCGCGAAGTACGTTTGGGTATCAAGCATCACCAGCACATCAGAATCACACAGACGGTGCCAAAGAGTTGCTTGGAAATCATCGCCCGGTGCGACTCCGTGCGTGTCTAGAAAGACGTCGAAATGACGAGCGGAAAAGGCATCGAACAACTGAATCGCGGCACTCCGAGCTTCATCTCTTCGATAGCTAAGGAACACTCGTCTTTGACGCGGCAGTAGGCCCGCACATTCGAGCAATGCGGTAACGGTGCGCCGGGCGCCTGCCTCAGCGTAACTTAGGGCATTCAAAGGACGAAGTTCTGGAGGCAACTCCAAATTCGCCATTGAAAAGTCACTGACAACGGGAACAATGGGAACGGATCGCCGGAATGATTCGGCGCCATCCGGAAGCGAAGCGCCTGGAGTTCCGAAGAACAGCACAGCGGAAGAGCTAAGTGGTTTAGGGACAAACTTCAACGGCTGAACGTGCCACCCCACTTCTACACCTAAAGACAAGTTGAACATTGAGAGCACGTCAGCCACTAAGCTTGTGATCTCCTCAACCTGCTCTTGAGAGGGTTCGCCGAGGAGAGCGAACTCGTACACGGAATTCATTTTGGAGCCTCAGCAATGGACACGAAGGTGATCAATCCAATTCTCGAACACCTGTTGGCTTGGCTGTAACAACGCTCGGAGGTACTCAGAGGCACCATTCAAGAGATCCTCGGGTGTTATATTGGCCCGTCGCAAATCTTGTGGAAACTCGGCGGCCATGGCAGTGAGTTGTTCCATTGTGAACTCAAGGTGAAAAAGCAGGCCCCATGCGCGCCGTTTCCATACAAAGCCTTGTGATTGCGTCAGAGCCGATGAGCCTATCGCAATTGCATCTTGGGGAAGGTCGAAAACATCGCCGTGCCAGTGTAGAGGAGTGAAGTTCCGCGGAAGAACCCCAACAACTTTATCATCCCCAATTCCCGGACAAAGCGAAACCTCCTTCCAACCGAGTTCGAATGTCCTTCCTGGATACACGCGCGCGCCAAGCACGTCGGCTATGATCTGGCTTCCCAAGCAAATTCCAAAAACAGGAACATTGGTGGCAAGCGCGTGCCGAACTAAGTCTTTCTCGGTATGCAGATACGGATATCTATCCTCTTCGTACACGCTTTGCGGACCTCCTAACACGATTAGTCCGTCGAAAGCGTCTAGTGCAGTCGGGACTACATCGCCGAGATCGCAGCGGACATTGGTGTATCCAACGAATCGGCGTTCAAGAGCAGGTACGAAGCGCCCTAGATGCTCATGCTCGGCGTGCTGAAGCACGAGTACACGTGAACGATAATCAGCCATTGTGGTCTCCGAGAACTGGTCCGAACAAGGCAAGTGGCAGACCGGCCCGCACAGCCGTGACGACGATATCGGCCTCTGTAGAGCATTGCAGCTTCCGCATAATACATCGGATCGCCGCGTCCACAACCCCGCGCCGCACGTTAAGTGCTACTGCTATCTCGCCTCGCGATAGTCCCTGAACCAGACTACGGAACACCCGTACTTCAGTGGCAGTGAACCGCTCGTCTCCGAAAGCGCTGCCAAGCGGAATTTCTGCTGGGGGTAGCTCGTTTCCGCGCTCAGTGGTTGTTAGCCCGGTTATATCCATGAAACAGCCAGTCAACCCAACCACCTTGCCGAATCGGTCACGGAGTGGGCTCTCATTGACGATAATATCTGCTACGTGATCCACCATAATTTCCTTCTCTCTACTGCATATCCTGGGTCGGCCAGCTCCAGCCATTACCCGTGCATCACCCTCACGAAATAAGGAGACAAGGGCCCGCCAAGGCATGTTCTCGTCTGTCTTGCCAATCATAGCATGCGGGGAATCGAAACCCGCTGCCCGAGCGTAGCTTTCGTTGACATTGAGATAGCGGAACGATCGATCTTTCTCCCAAGCGAACACAGCCGGAGAAGACAAAACTCCGATACCAGTCCACGGCTCGGGGGATTGGCCGATACGTATGTCTCCCGCACTCGACGCGATTCCAGACCGAATCGCGGTAATACTGTTGTGAATTGAGCGTGTTTCCGTTGCCGTTGGAACACGTGTCCCATCCCAAGCGTGAGGAGTCACGCGAATCACTTGTGCACGTGGCCACTCTTTCAGGAGAATATCGGGCACATAGCGTTGACCGTGTTGCTCGGGAGCAATGAGTATTGGGGCTATTTTCCTACGATTCAGAATCCACCAGCGAAGCTCCTCGTATAACCAGTCGGTTTCGTCACTGCGGCGCTCGGATGAAGCATCGGGTGTGCAGATTACCACGAGCGCAAGCGCTCTTTCGAGTTCGGCTTTATGCAAATTCTGCCAGTCGTCAATCCCGGGACTGGACCGATCGAGATATGGCGATACGATTGCCGAAATTAAGATCCCTTCCTTTTCAATCGTAACATCTAGACCGGTGATCACGTCGTGTACCCAGAACGCGAGTTCGGAGCCGTCGCTTTGGCGGTAGCTGATGAAAACGGGTAGCTCGTTCATCTTTCTTTAGCACTTAGTGCGAGGGAGCCCCGCCGCTGCGTGAGTTTCATTTTATCTTCCCAGCCGTTTTCTCAAACGCCTGAGTTCAAATGCGAGCCTACTCCTTTCTTCCTCGAGTGCGTGGTCGAACGACAGGTACTCCTCGGTACCGAGCTGACGCATAAAGGACACGGTAGGTTTGGCATCCGTCATCATCTGTTCAATCAACAGGTCTTCGTTGTAAGCTGAAAAAACGATGCGCTGACACTCGACACGCGGGCGCCCAGTAGCGCGCTGAAACATATCTACGAAACGATCGACATCAGGCATACTCCGTGCAATTGTCGACGCCGTCAAAATACGTGCAACTTTAGCCTTGACATCCTCATTAAACTCTTCCCACAACCAACGACCAAGGGCGCGAAACTGAGAGGAGTGAACCGCTTCGTCCTCCGCATGCGAATGGCATATTTCACGGACGGTTTCCGCGAGAGTTTCGTCTCGTGCGAATTTACTTAGTTCCACGGAAATTCTCGTCTCCGTAACGATCCCGTTTACCACGGTGATCAAGTGCCGGAACATAGGGTCCGACTCGATCGCCCTTTCCTGCTCCAATCGACGCAAGAAAAGAGGTCCTTGGCAGGGATCGGTGTTCGGCAGATGGAAACGACTTCGGAGATCAGTTAGATACTGAAGCGACTGTTCCGCGTGGTAACCCTCATCAGTCGCAGTTTTGAAGAGATCCTGCCTCGGCTCGGAAGGGATATCAAAGGGGATGCGCCGGAGTGAAGCCACCGCCGGAATCACGACAGAGAGCTCTACCTCGATGGTATCAGCAAGAAACTCACAGAAGCTTTCAGCTCCGAAGCGATGGAATTCCTTCACAGAGGAGAAGTATCGAGCAAGCACTGAATTGACCGGATAATAACTTTCGTGCTCGGAAAGCTCTGGTCTGGGAAATTCCTGCGAAAGCACCGAAGGCCGTTTGCGGAGACTCTGGTACGTAGCATAACTCGGATATTCGTCCTTGCGAGACACAGGCCGTACTCCTGAGATTGAAGAGACACCCAATCCAAATAACAGATAGAGCAGATCAGACAGAGATTGCATCATTAGGCGTGGTTTTGTCAAGTAAACATCAAGAGTAGGCCGGGGAGCCGATGGCGTAGCCAGTCCATCCCTGTCGGCGCTGTAGCTGCCACTACGTTGCGGTAGGCGCCGAGAGAGCGGGCGAACTCTCCGGAGCTCACGCGGCGCATTCTACAGCGGTCGGAGGGATCCGCCGCGGGGCCGCCCAGTTGCCCCTCCAAGGCCTTAAACGGACCTACTCCGAGGGGCAAATTCGCACTCGATATCTCGCGCGCTCGAATGCATACAACTGGGATAGGTTCTGGGATAGGTTTGCGGCGAAAGCCCGGCATTTGGGTGAAAAAACTCCGGCAGGCTCTTCCGGAACATCGAGGATTCACAACAGCTTACCGGCGTCCATCGAACCTGCGATCTGACTGTTAATCAGGGGGTCGTAGGTTCGAGTCCTACCGCGGGCGCTGGTCCAATCGAAGCCCCGACAGCGAGTTCGCTGTCGGGGCTTTCGCTTGTCAATACGGGGCGAGATTGATTCCGGGAGGTTCCGGGATAGGTTTACGCGGGCTCTCGATCGGGATCGCCCGAGTCACTGAGAAACTGCCGTATCTTCCTGCGGGTCGCGGCGGCATGAGCGCGCACTCGCCCGCTCCGGAAATCCTGACACTTCCGCCGGAAATCCTGACACTTCCGCGCGCACGGCACGGTTGCGCAAGTTGGCCGCGCCACCGAGTATCACGATGGATCCCCCACGCTTGTCCCCACTCTCCTCTCCCGGAGGACGTATGAAGACTTACGCTGTACTCCTCGCCCTCGCGCTCCCGGCGGGCCTCGCGGCCCAGCAGCCGGCCGCACCTCCGCAGGCGAACCCGATCACCACGGTGTTCCGCACGCGGACCCTGGCCCTGCAGCGGAACCTGGCCCAGGCGTTCGACTCGATCCCGGAGCGGCTGTTCACCTACCGGCCCACGCCATCGCAGCTCACCATCGGCTACATCGCCCAGCACCTCGCGAGCGACAACTACTTCTTCTGCAACAACTTCGGTGACATGAAGGCGCCGCCGGCGGCGATGGACACCTCGACCGCCGACTCGGTGAAGGCCACCTGGCCCAAGCAGAGGCTGATCGCGAACCTCAACGCGTCGTTCACCTTCTGCGAGAACGCGCTCGGGCAGCTCGACGATGCGAAGCTGGCCGACCAGATCACCCTCACGTTCCGCGGCCAGTCGCGGCCGGCGACGCGCGCGAGCATGGTGCTGGGCCACACGCTGGACATGGCCGACCACTATAGCCAGCTCGCCAACTACATGCGCCTGAACAACATGATTCCGCCCACGGCGCTCCCGCGGCCGGCGCGGCCAACCCCGTAGCGGCAGACTGCCCTCCACGGTTCGCATGGACCGTGGTCACGGCCACAGTCCATGCCGTCGCCGATACGCGATCAGGTCCTGCAACGGCTTCGTTGCAGGACCTTGCTCTTTCCTCTACCCCGGCAGAAGCGCCACGCGACATATCGCTCTTGTCATCCTGAGCGCGACCACGCTGCACCTGAGGCGTGCTCCGCCAGCTGCAGCGCGAAGGATCTATAACGTCGGACGCGCTACGGCTGGGTGTTTCGCACAGACCGGCTATAGATCCTTCGGCCTGCAATCGCTTGTGTAGATGCGGTTTGGGTGTGGCCGGCCTCAGGATGACGGGAGGTAGCTTGGGTGGGGCACCTCATATCATGGAGCAAGCGGCAGCGCCGGGCCCAAGCGCGATTCCGCGGCAAGGCGCCCTGGCGCGAGCAGCGAAGACAGGCAGAGATAGACGGAGAACCGCGGACCGCTGTTGCAGTTCTCTGCCTATCTCTGCCTATCTTCGCTGCTCTGCGTTCATGCCGTTGCGGTTCACCCGCCGCGGGCTCAGACGATTCCGCTTCACGCCCCCTGCACCACCACCGCCTCCCCCGGCCCGGCGAAGCTCACCTCGCCGCCTCCCTCGCCGTCCACGCCGGAATCGTGCACCACGCGGCCCGAGTCGAGCTTGATCAGCCGGTCGGCCACGTGGTAGAAGCGGTCGTCGTGGCTGATGGCGAACACGGTCTTCCCCCGTTCGCGCAGGCGGGGGAGCAGCTCGTGGTAGAACACGTCCTTGAAATGCGGGTCCTGGTCGGCCGCCCACTCGTCGAAGAGGTAGATGGGGCGGTCTTCGAGGGTGGCGGTGAGCAGTGCCAACCGCTTGCGCTGCCCCTGCGACAGGTTGGTGGTGGAGAGCTTCCCGCCCTCCACCGTCACCTTGTGGTCCAACTGCAGCTCTTCGAGCGTGCGGTGCGCGTCGTGGTCCAGCGTGTCGCGCGCCAGCCCCAGCAGGCTCTCGAAGAGGTGGAAGTCCGCGAAAACGGTAGACCAGAGCGCGTGGTAGCGCTCCACCCCGGCCTCGCCCACCGGCCGGCCGTCCAGGCGCACCACGCCGCTCTCGGGGGTGTACAGCCCGGTGAGGAGCTTGGCCAGCGTGGTCTTCCCGCTCCCGTTGCCGCCGGTGATGAACACGATCTCGCCCGGGCGGAACGACAGGTCCACCGGCCCCAGCGTGAAGGTGGATCCATCGCGCTCGCCGCGGTAGCTGTGCGTCACGCCGTCCAGCTCCAGCGAGCGCCAGCCGGCCGTGGCCGCCGCCAGCCGCGGCGGCTGCGGCGCGCGTGCCGACGCCGCCAGCTCGCCGCCCACCTGCTCCACCCGGTCGATGGCGGTGACCGCGCGGCTCAGCTGGGCCATGGAGTTCAGGATCACCTGCACCGGCCCCACCATGTACAGGATGGCGAAGGTGAAGCCGGTGAGCACCGGCCGCGACACCGGGGTCATGGCCGGGAGCGCGAACACCACCACCGCGATCAGCAGGAAGATCAGCACCTGCCCCCAGCTCACGGCCGACGAGAACGCGCGCTGCGCCGCCACCGTGTGATGCTGCACCCGCACCGCCGTCTCCCGCAGCTCGCCGTCCAGGAAGGCGTGCCGCCGCGGCTCGTGCAGCTTGAGCTCCTTGATCCCCTCGGTCAGCGCGCGGAAGTGGCGGAACAGCTCGTCGCTCCGGTCGCGCAGCTGCACCACGTGCCCGTGCGCGCGCACCAGCGGCAGCCGGTAGGCCGTGACCCCGGCCACCAGGAAGACCAGCACCCCCAGCAGCATCTTCCACGACAGGTAGCCCATGAACGCCAGGCTCCCCAGCACGATGGTGATGTTCAGCGACAGCAGGGGGATCAGCGGCATCGCGCTGGTCACCGCGGGAAGGTCGCTCACCAGCACGGCGTTCAGCCGCGCGGCGCCGAACTCCTCCAGCGTGCGCAGCGGAACCGCCAGGATGCGCGAGCAGAGCGTCATCCGCAGGTTGAGGGTGGCCTTCTCGGTCAGGTCGATCAGGAGCGCGTCGCCCAGGTAGCGCGTGGCGGGGAACACCACGCAGATGGCCAGGAACAGCACGAGCATCGCGGTCCCCGGCGACTGCGCGTTGATCACCCGGTTCACCATGGCGATCAGCGCGGTGTTGGCCACGCCGCTCACCACCGCCGCCACGATTACGCCCGCCCCCATCAGGTGCGCCCGCGGCACGTGCCGCGTGTAGCGCACCAGGAAGGCCAGGAGCTTGTACAGGCTTCCGAATACCGGCATCGAATCGCTCCCTGTCGGGAAGAAGGGCGGCCTGGATGGAAACTACGGCGGCCTGGCCCGCTGACCGGCGGCTGAAGCCGCGGCAACAACTAGGAAAAGCCTCGCGAACCGCGCGAGGCTTCGCCGGCTCGGCGGCGGCATCGCGGCTTCATCGACCCCAGGATCGGGACCCCACCGTCCATCCTCCGAGGTCGGTGGTGGGCAGCCGAGGATGACAGGTTCGGGGCCGATGGGGATGCACAACCGATCCCCGGGCCCGGCATCAGTCTCCGGCCGGGGTGCCGGCCTCGAGCTCGGCCAGCAGGCGCAGCACCTCGTCGTGCGGCTGGCTTTCCAGCTGCGCCCGGGCGATGTGCAGCGACAGCGCCTCGATGGTGGGCGCCTGGAAGAGCGCGTGCAGCGGCAGGCTCACGCCGAACTCCTGGTGCACCCGCGACACCACCTGCACCGCGCCCAGCGACGAGCCGCCGCGGTCGAAGAAGTGGTCGTGCACGCCCACCCGCTCCACCCCCAGCACACCCGCCCAGATCTCTGCCAGCACGGCCTCGGTGGTGCTGCGCGGCGCCACGTACGCCGCCGTGCCGCCGGCCGCCCGGTCGGGCGCGGGGAGCGCACGGCGGTCGGCCTTGCCGCTGGGGGAGAGGGGGATGGCGTCCAGCGCCACGAACGCCGCCGGCACCATGTGCTCGGGCAGCCGCTCGCGCAGGAACGCCCGCAGCGCGTCCGCCGGCGGCGCCTCGCCGTTGGCCACGATGTACGCCACCAGCCGCGTTTCATCCCCCGCGTCGTCGCGCGCGGCGACCACGGCCTCGCGCACGGCGGGGTGCGCGGCCAGCGCCGCCTCGATCTCGCCCGGCTCGATGCGGAAGCCGCGCACCTTGACCTGGTGGTCGATGCGGCCGCGGTACTCCAGCGCCGCGTCGGCCCGCCAGCGCGCCAGGTCACCCGTGCGGTACAGCCGGGCGCCCGGCTCGGCGCTCCAGGGGTCGGGAATGAAGCGCTCCGCCGTCAGCCCAGGGCGGCCCAGGTAGCCGCGGCCCACCTGCAGGCCGCCCAGGCATAGCTCCCCGGCCACGCCGATGGGCACCGGCTGGCCCGCGCGGTCCAGCACGTACGCCCGCGTGTTGGCCACCGGCCGGCCGATCGGCACGCCGCCGCCGTCCGCGTCGTCCGCCGAGCAGCGCCAGGCGGTCACGTCCACGGCGGCCTCGGTGGGGCCGTACAGGTTGTGCAGCGCGGCGCGCGGCAGCCGCTCCAGGCAGCGTGCGGCCAGTTCCGCGCCCAGCGCCTCGCCCGAGCTGATCACGCGGCGGACGGACCCGCAGCGCGCCGCATCCCCATGCTCCAGGAACACGCGGAGCATGGAGGGGACGAAGTGCAGGGTGGTGATGCCCTCGCGCTCGATCACGCTGGACAGGTACGCCGGATCTCGATGTCCTTCCGGCCGCGCCATCACCAGCCGCGCGCCGGTGATCAGCGGCCAGAAGAACTCCCACACCGAGACGTCGAACGAGAACGGCGTCTTCTGCAGCACCGCGTCGCTTGCGGCCAGGCCGTACTCCGCCTGCATCCACAGCAGCCGGTTGACGATGCCGCGGTGCGCGTTCATCGCCCCCTTGGGCCGGCCGGTGGAGCCCGAGGTGTAGATGACGTACGCCAGCGCGTGCGGCGGCACGTCGATCGGATCGTATGAAGGAGATGCGGACGCGATCGACGGCCAGTCCTCGTCCAGGCGCACCACGCGCGCGCCGTGCTCCGGGAGCGAGGCGGCGAGCGACGCCTGGGTCAGCAGCACGCGGACGCCGGAGTCGGCCAGCATGTAGGCGATGCGCTCGGCGGGGTAGCCGGGGTCCACCGGCACGTACGCACCCCCCGCCTTCAGCACGCCCAGCAGCGCCACCACCAGATCGATCGACCGCTCCAGGCAGATGCCCACGCGCGTCTCCACCCCCACGCCCAGCTGCCGGAGGTGGCCGGCCAGCTGCCCCGCGCGCCGGTTCAGCTCGGCGTAGGTCACCGACTGCCCCTCGAAGGTCACCGCCACGGCGTCCGGCGTCCGGCTCACCTGCGCCTCCACCAATTCATGCAGCGTCGCCTCGCCGTCATACCGGACGGCGGTGGCGTTGAAATCCTCCACCACCGCGCGCCGCTCCTCCGCGCCCAGCATGGGGAGGGCGGATACGGGGACATCGGGATCGGCCGCGATCGCCGCCAGGAGGCGGTGGAAGTGGCCGGCCATGCGCTGGATGGTGGCGTCGTCGAAGAGGTCGGCGTCGTACCCCAGGGTACCGGCCAGCACGCCGTCCACCTCGCCCAGCGTGAGGGTGAGGTCGAACTGCGCCGCGCCCGTGTCCACCGCGACCGATTCCAGCGTGAGCGGACCGATCGCCTCGCGCACGCCGGCCACGCCCAGCGCGCAGGCGGTGGCGGCGGTGAGCCGCTCCGCCTGCTGGAAGACGAAGAGAACCTGGAAGACCGGGGTGCGGCTGGCGTCGCGGGCGGGGCGCAGGTCTTCCACCAGCCGCTCGAAGGGGTACGCCTGCGTGGAGAGCGCGGCCAGCGCCTGCGCCCGCGCCTGCTGCAGGAGCTCGCGGAAGGTGGGCGCGCCGCCCAGCCGCGCGCGTACCGCCACCGGGTTCACCAGGTACCCCACCGTGTTCGCGAACGCCGGCCCGGTGCGCCCCGCGGCCGGCGAGCCCACCACGAAGTCGTCCTGCCCCGACCAGCGGGCCAGCAGCACCTGGAAGGCGGCCAGCAGCAGCACGTACGGGGTGACGCCCTCGGCGCGCGCCTGCTCGCGCAGCCGCGCCCAGAGCGCCGCGCCGGCGGCGAGCGGCACGGTTCCGCCGCGGCCCACGCGCACCGGCGGATGCGGCCGGTCGGTGGGGAGCGCCAGCACCGCCGGCGCGCCGCCCAGCCGCTCGACCAGGCGGGCGCGCAGGCGCTCGCCCTCGGCGCCGGCTAGGAGGTCGCGCTGCCAGCGGACGTAGCCGGGGTACTGCGTGCCCGCCGCGCCCAGCGCCGGGCCGCCGTCCAGCCGTGAGAGGAGGGCGCGGAACAGCTCGCTGAAGACGATCTCCAGCGAGCGGAAGTCGAGCACGGCGTGATGGGCAACCAGGAGCAGCACGTGGTCGCCCTCCCCGCGCCGATACAGCCCCGCGCGCAGCGGCGGCCCGTCGCCGAAGTCGAAGGGGCGCCGCGCCTCGCGGTCCAGCGCCTCGCGGAGCGCGGCGGCGCCGCCCCCGGCGTCGCGCACCTCCAGCGCCAGCTCGAAGCGCGGGAGGACGCGCTGCACCGGCTCGTCCGGGTCCAGCATGGTGCGCAGCGCCGCGTGCCGGGCGACGACCTCGTTGAGCGCGGCGGAGACGGTGCCGGCGTCCAGCGCGCCGCGCACGCCCACCGCCACGGCCAGGTTGTACGCCGCGCTTTCCGGCGCCAGCTGGTGCAGGAACCAGAGCGCGCGCTGGCCGGCCGAGAGCGGGAATGGCTCCTCGCCCACCGCCTCCCGCGCGTCACCCGGGGCCGCGCGCGGATGGGCGGGCGCGAGCGACGCCAGGGAGGCGGCCAGCTCGCGCAGCGGCGTGGGCTCCAGCAGCAGCACGGGGTCGATGGAGACGCCGGTGGCCTCCTCCACCGCCGCCGCCAGCCGGGCCGCGCCCATCGAATCCAGCCCCAGCGCGGTCAGCGGCAGCTCGGGGCGCAGCGCCGCGGCCGGGGAGCGCAGCACGCGCGCGGCCTCGTCGCGCAGGAGCGCCTCCAGCGGTGACGCGTCGTCGGGCGAAGCGGCGTCGGGCGAAGCGGCGTCGGGCGAAGCGGCGCCGGGCGAAACGGTGCCGGCCGAGACGACGTCCGCCTCGTCGGGGAGCGGGGCGCCCACGGGCTCCAGCAATCCGGAGAGGTAGTCGCGGCGGCACGCCTGGCGCTGCACCTTGCCGCTGGAGGTCTTGGGGAGGGTGGCGGGGCCGATCAGCACCACGTCGTGCACCGCCGCCTCGTGCGCGGCGGCCACCTCCTCGCGGATGCGGCGCATGACGGCGGCGGGGTCCAGCGCGCGCAACGCGGTGCGCCGCACCTCGTGGACGATCACCAGCCGCTCCTCGCCGTCGGCATCCACCGGGAACGCCGCGCCCCCGGCGGGCTGCAGCGCGGCGTGGCTGGCCGCGGCCGTGGCCTCGATGTCCTGCGGGTACAGGTTGCGGCCGCGCAGGATGATCAGGTCCTTGGCGCGCCCGGTGACGAACAGGTCGCCGCCGTCCACGAAGCCCAGGTCGCCGGTGCGCAGGAACGGCCCATCCCCGTCGGCCAGGTGGGCGCCGAAGGTCTCGTCCGTAGCCTCGGTGCGGTTCCAGTACCCCGCCGCCACGTGCGGCCCCGCCACCCAGATCTCGCCCACCTCGCCCGGCCGGCAGGCCACGCGCGACTCGGGGTGGACGATCTCCATCCGCCCCTCGCCCCACGCGGCGCCGCATCCCATCAGGGTCGCGGCGCCCTCGGCTCCGGCGGCGGGGACGGCCCGGTCGCGCTCGAGCGCGGCGGCTTCGAACGCACGCGCCACCGGGGGGTCGCCCGCGCGCCCGCCGGCCACGAAGAGGGTGGCCTCGGCCAGGCCGTAGCAGGGGAAGAAGGCGGTGCGCCGGAAGCCGCACCCCGCGAACGCCGCCGCGAAGCGCTCCATGGTGGGCGCGCGCACCGGCTCGGCGCCGCAGAACGCCACCCGCCACCCGCCCAGGTCCAGCCCCGCCTTCTCCTCTTCGGTTACCCGCTCCACGCACAGGTCGTACGAGAAGTTGGGCCCGCCGCTGGTCTCCCCTTCATGCCGCGAGACGGCCTGCAGCCAGCGTAGCGGGCGCTGCAGGAAGGCGGCCGGCGGCATCATCACGCTGGTGCCGCCCATGAACAGCGGGT
>DASSJS010000003.1:0-8464 GCA_035691085.1 Longimicrobium sp. | reverse complement strand
CTTCCAGCAGGTGCCGCTCGTCCTCGGGCCAGGTGGATCCGGCGATCAGGATCGGTTCGTCGATCCCGGCGAACGGCTTCAGCAGCTCCGAGCCTCGGTCGACGGACGCCGCGCGGTGCCACACCTGGTCGAAGCGCGCGTCGCCCATCACCGTACGCCGCTCGGCGGGAACACCCAGCCTCCCGAACCGCTCCGCGTCGTCGGCCGAGATGGCGCCGACGGCGTGCAGCCGGCCGTACGCCGCCGCCAGCAGCGCGCGCGACGGCCCCCGCAGCCGGCCGGATGACGCGGGGAGCGTGGCGCTCAGCAGCAGCAGCCGCACGTCGCGCGCGGCCGCCTCGCGGGTGAGCACGGGCCACACGTCATACTTGCTGAACGCGATCACGCTCGGCCGCAGGGCGTCCAGCGCGCGGCGCACGTCACGCGCGGCATCCAGCGGCAGGTAGTCGGCGAAGTCGGCGGGCACCGTGGCGGCGAAGCGCTCGGCCGAGGGGGAGAAGAAGGTGTACACCACCTGCGCGTCGGGACGGCGGGCGCGAAACGCCTGGATCACGGCGCGCGCCTGGTGCCCCTCGCCCACGCTGGGCGCGTGGAACCACGCCAGCGGGCGCGCCGGGTCACGGTGCTCGCGCGCCCACGCCTCCATCCGCTCCAGCACGCCGCGCCGCCCGCGCACGCCGCGCGCGAGCTTCCCCTCCCCCCGCGACAGCAGCGGCAGCGCCGGCCTCAGCGCGGCCACCCCCAGCCCGTAGATCCGCTCCAGTATCGGCATGGGGCGGCAACCTAGCGTCAGACGGAAGCGCGCGGGAGGGTGGATCTCGCCACAGGGATCCGGGCCGTACCAGATGCGGAGCGCTGTTGTACATCCAGC
This sequence comes from Longimicrobium sp., assembly GCA_035691085.1. Taxonomy (GTDB): domain Bacteria; phylum Gemmatimonadota; class Gemmatimonadetes; order Longimicrobiales; family Longimicrobiaceae; genus Longimicrobium. Next base: position 7,593 of record DASSJS010000003.1, on the reverse strand, counting down.
CCCCCCCCAGAGAATGTTATCCTGCAGGAGCCGCCGCGCCCAAGCCGCGTCCGCACCGGACGCTCGCGGCGACTGAAGGATCTATCGTCCGCCCTCGGAACCGATCCCCCGAAGCGCACCGGTCCACGGATCTACCGTCAGGCGGATGATGGCATTGCCTCGATTCTGGATCCTTCGGTCGCCGCCACACCTCGGCGCGGACGCGGTGCTGGTGCAGCGGCGACGCCCAGGATGACGGGGTTTGAGCTCATCCGGAATGCACACCCAGTCTGCCGATCTGGTAAGGACGCGACGCAGTCGCGCCTGAACCGCAGGGTGAGGGCTCCCCCGCCCGCACCGGTGCCCCGTAGATTGCCGTCCGCGCACAACCGATCTCACCCTCAACCGAAACCCCGGCTCCCCTGATGCGGATCGACGAGCGGATCGAGGCGTACAGGGCCACGCATCACGTGGCCGGGATGTCGGTGGGGGTGGTGAAAGACGGCGAGCCCGTGCTGCTGCGCGGCTATGGGCAGGCCAGCCTGGAACTCGCCGTTCCCGCATCGCCGGGAACGGTCTACGAGATCGCATCCATCACCAAGCCATTCACCGCGCTCGCCATCCTTCTGCTGGAGCAGGATGGCGCGCTCTCGCTCAACGATCCCGTCGGCGAGCACCTGGCCGATCTGCCGGACGCGTGGAAACCCGCCACGCTCCTGCAGCTGATCACCCACACCTCCGGCATCCCCAACTACACCGACGTACCGGAGTACTGGGAGACGACGCGGCTCGACGTTCCGCGGGAGCGCATGTACGATCTTGTCCGCGGGCTCCCGCTGAGCTTCGAACCGGGGAGCGGCTGGGCGTATTCCAGCACGGGGTACTACCTGTTGGGCGAGGTGATCGAGCGGCACGGCGGTGGCAGCTACGGCGAGTTCCTGCGGGCGCGGGTGATGGAACCGCTGGAGATGCGGCAGACACGGATGAACGACCCATACGAAGTGGTTCCGCACCGCGCCGCCGGATACGCGTGGCGCGATGGGGCGCATCATAACAAGAAGTACTACAGTCCCTCGGGGACGTGGGCGGCCGGCGCGCTGCTGTCCAGCGTGGCCGACCTGGCCCGCTGGGAGCGGGCATTCTCCACCGGCGTTCTGCTCGCGGATGATGCGCGGGAGCGGATGTGGCACCCCGGCCGCCCCTCCACGCCGGCCGAGCGGGCGCACGGCTTCACCACGGGGCTGGGATGGTACCTGTTCCCGGCGGATGGTGGCCGGGTGATGCGCCACAACGGGAGCATCCGCGGCTTCGCCAGCGAGATGGCCCGCTACTCGGCGTCGGGGCTTTCCGTGATCCTGCTCTGCAACACCGAGGCGGCCGGCCCCCTGAACCAGCTGGCGGACCAGATCGCGGCGGAGTGTTCGTAGCTGGCGGATCGAGGAGAGGGGCGGCGGGGCTGAAAACGCCAGAGGGGCGGCACCCGTGCGGGTGCCGCCCCTGGCTTACGCGTGCTGCGCGGATGGCGCGGGCGATCTCACCGGCACTCGCCGCTGGCCAGCGACTTCCACCCGTTGCTGCCAAGCCCGGCGGCAGAGTAGCGATACGACGGCGAGTAGCGCGCCTGGACCGCGCTCACCTTCTGCCGGACGGTGAACTGCGAGGTCGTGTGATACGAGCGCGCCTGCATGGCTCCGCACCCGGGGTTCAGCTGAAACCCGCCGCTCAGCAAGCCCGGAGAGCAACCCGCGGTACCAACCACCGCCGCCATCGCCAGCCATCTGCCGATCCTGCGCATTTTTGCCCTCCGGGTTCCGGGTTCGCAGCCGCGCACGCGCGCGCCAGGGTACAACGCGCGGGCCCCGTCACATCTTACACGCATCAGCGGTGCCGGGGGAGATTTTTGTTTTCCGCAAACGTTCGCTGCGTACTCCACACCCGCCACGCACGGAGGCCAGCGGCTGATGAACGAAGGGCGGCCCCCGCGTGGGAGCCGCCCTTCATCGTCCGTCGAGAAACTCAGCAGCCCGATCAGTTGCGGCCGGCGGAGCGCTGCGCGGCCAGCTGCAGCGCCTTGTACGCGTTCACCACGCCGCCCGCCACCGACAGCTCCGAGAAGGCGCGCCGCTGCCCCTCGGCGCCGGGGAGCGCCACCTGCGAGGTGTACTTCGTGGCCGACTGCACGATGATGTCCTTCACGTCGGCCGCGGTGAGCGAGGGGTAGTAGGCCATCAGCAGCGCGGCCAGCCCGGTGACCACCGGCGCGGCCATGCTGGTGCCCTGCAGGCGGCGGTACTGGTTCCCCGGCACGGTGCTCCAGATGCTCTCGCCGGGGGCGAACACGTCCACGCCGGTGTGGCTGTAGTTGCTGAAGCTGGCCGCCAGGTCGCCGCTCTCCGGGGCCGAGGCACCCACCTCGATCCAGTTGCGCGCGCTGCCGCCGCCCAGGAACGACCGCGTGGGGTAGCTGGGCGAGGTGTCGAGGTTGGCGCCCTCGTTGCCGGCGGCGTGCACCAGCAGCACGCCCTTCCCCTCGGCGTACTTCACGGCCGCGTCCACCGCGCCCTTCTGCGGCGAGTGGGCCTTGCCGAAGCTCATGTTGATCACCTGCGCGCCGTTGTCGGCGGCGTAGCGGATGGCGTTGGCGATGTCCTTGTCGCGCTCGTCGCCATCGGGGACGGCGCGCAGGATCATCAGCTTGACGCTGGCGCCCGCCACGCCGTCCAGCCCCACGCTGTTGCCGCGCACCGCGCCGATGATCCCCGCCACGTGCGTGCCATGCAGGGCGTCGGGGCCGGTGACCTCGTTGTTGCCGTAGCCGCGCTCGTTCAGGTTGGTGCTGTCGTCACCCACGATGGTGCGCGGGTTGAACGACGGGTTCAGCCCGTACTGCAGCCGCCCCTCCACGTCGGCGCGGGCCTCGGCCAGCACCTGGGGGGTCAGCCCGCCGGCGGCGGCGCGCAGGTACATGGCGCGGGCCTGCTGCACCTCGGGCGCGGTGGCCTGCAGCGCCTGCACCTTCTCCACCGTCACCGAGTCGCCGTTCAGCGCGCCCTTCAGCACGGTCACCAGCTGCTGCATGCGCGGCTCGATCTGCTTGATCTGCGACAGCTCCTCGGTGGCGCTGGCGCGGTCGGCGTCGAGCTTCCGCTTCACCTGCTGGAACAGCTCGTACTCGGCGCGGTCGGCGGCCGAAAGCGTGGCGGGGTTGGCGTTCTCGTACTTGGGCCGCAGCCGCGCGTAGATGCGCACCGACTCGTAGGTGTCGTGCGACACGTCGCGCCCATCCCTGCCGCCTATGAAGTCCCACCCGTGGATGTCGTCCACGTAGCCGTTGTTGTCGTCGTCACGCCCGTTGCCGGCCACCTCGCGCGGGTTGGTCCACACGTTGGCCAGCAGGTCGGGGTGGGTGATGTCCACGCCCGAGTCGATGATGGCCACCACCACCGTGCGTGCCGGGCGGCGGCCGGTGAGCAGCTCGCTGTAGGCGCGCGCCAGGCCGATGCCGGGAACGCGGTCCTTCTCGGGATCCAGCTGCCACCAGTTCTGCGGCGGCTCCACGGCGGTGGCGTCGGCGGGGGCCTCCTGCGCGGCCAGCGGCAGCACGGGCGCCACGGTGAACGCCAGCGCGGGCACCAGGAGAAGACGAAGGGGCTTCATCGGCATCGAATGGATGGGTGAAGAAACGCCGCCGCGCGGCAGTCGCGCGGCGGCACTCTGAGTACAGCACACCCCGTGCGAGGGTTCCGGCAGAAGCCTCCACGCGGTCAATCGCCCGGACGGCGATCGAACCTGGCTGGTGGTACTTCGGGAAGTCCGTCGATGCGGAGGCGCGCCGTTACGCCTCTTCGACCCAGTAGATCTGCTTGTGGTGCCGCGACTCGAACTCGGCCTGCCGCGCCACCGCCGCCTCGCGCGTGGCGAACGTCTCGATCCGCACCCGGTTCCCGTTGTCGTCCTGCCGCCACAGCGCCCAACCCGCGGCGAGCGGGGCACCGACGGCATCGTTGCCGTCAGGCCGCACGGGCGACCAGTTTGTCTGTGTTCAGAGTAATGATCGGAGTTTCCTCGATACCGCCCGGTGAATACATGGAAATCGTGAGATAGTCGCTGACGGGAGGCGAATGGGCGAGTTGCATCGCCAGCTTCCGCAGGTCGGGTGACATCTCATCCAGCCCGTCCATCGGAAAGCTGCGCGGCCCGATTTCACTCCGATTCGCCAGGACGGAGAAGTCTTGGAGCATGAGCCTGACCACACGGCGCCTTTCGGCATCCACGCCGAGAAGGATCTGATCGCTCAGCCCCAGGTACGTGGCGCACGGACACCGTTCAAAGTTGACGTAGAGCGTATCCGATGGCTCGTCGTACGAAAGCACGTGCTCCAGCATGGGGTCACCTGATGTGCTTGGGGTATGCGGTCGCGACGTAGTTGTTCTCCACGAGAACGCCGTCTTCGCTCACGTCAAGGCGGAAGAGCACGACCGCCACGATGTGCGTCGCTCGCCCGGGAAGATCCGGAACCCGGTGCCGGTAGAAGTACTTCCCGGGCTTCATGGCATCCTGGCGGCGCCGTCCCTTGCGGATCGTCTCACGCACTGCCGCTTCCCGATCCGCCAACACCGGGTGTTGCATGCGGATGTGCTCCCACCGCTCATCGGTCAGATAGATCGGGTTCCCCGCCATATCCGTGACCGTCCACCGCCGACCCTCTGACATGATCCCCGATCACCTGTTGAACGATAATGGTCATCGTCCCGCAGGTCCAACAATCAACTTTGTTCAGCTTCGCGCAAGTCCCCCTGCAGCCGCGCCGCTCATCCCACGCCACCGCTGCTCTCAACCTGGTATACTGGTGACGCTCAGGTACCGCTGACTGAACACGCGGGCGAAGCTGAAGCCCGCCACCTGCCAGAACCAGACGCTGGTCACGAGGAAGCCCGCGCCGAACGCCAGCAGCCCGGCGAACGAGAGGGCCAGCGCGGACAGGGCGATCGCCCAGGCACGCCAGTACGCGGCGCCGCCCTGCAGCGCGCGGCTCAGCGCACGGAACGGGTTGTAGATCTCGGCCGCGTCGAACTCACGGCAGTAGTGCGTCATGTAGCCGGGGATGGCCAGCGTCGCGAGCACCACCAGCACCAGCCCGGCGGCGATCAACGCCATGCTCCCGGCCCGGTACCCCGCCGCGCCCAGAAGCAGGCCCGGCGCGTAGTAGTACGCCATGCCGCCGAAGGTGAGCAGCCCGTGCTTCAGCAGCTGCGGCCAATTGCGCCAGGCGGGCCACGCCGGCTCGCCGTGCAGCATGCGGTGCACGAACATCACGCGGTGGCCCATGTTCAGCAGCCAGCCGACAACCGGGATCAGCAGCAGCGCAGCGCCGATCACCACCTCGCGCCGGCTCTCGCGGCTCTGCAGCGGAAACGCGAACGAGGTGCGCAGGTCCAGCGGCGTGCGAAGGTCGATGGGCATGCGAAGTGGGATTCGATCGATCGAAGGTGATCGATTTTGTGAGTGGAACCGCGGGCGACGCTTCAGTCCACGTCCTGGCTGTCCGAATCGGCGCGAAGCAGGTCTACGATTCCCGTCGGATACAGCGGCGGGCCGCCGGGGGCGAAGTGGCCGAGCGGGAGCCATTCCGCCCGCCACTCGGTGCCGTCGGACTCGGTCCAGCGCAGTTCGTCGCGCTCGTACAGCGATGCATCGGCGAAGCGGCCGATGAAGACGAAGACGATCTCGTGGCCGGGGCGGCCCTGGTAGGTGAAGATGTTCTCCAGCACACCCAGCAGCCGCACGTCCGCCAGCTCGGCGCCCAGCTCCTCCATCATCTCGCGGCACACGGCGTCGGCGGCGTGCTCGCAGAACTCGATGCCGCCGCCCAGCGGGCCGTAGAACGTCTCTCCCTTCACCGCGTCCACCGCGCCGCAGACCAGGATCTCGGCCCCGCGGCGGACCACGCACACGGCCTTGGGACGGATGTGCGGCTGGGGCATCAGCGGATGGGAGGGTGGTTGCGAGGCATCAACGCGGGCGGCGGCTGCGGCGCGCGGGGGCGGCGACGGGCGCGGGCTGCGGGCGCGGCTTCGGCAGGGCGACCGGGGGGAGCGACGGCGCGCCGACGCGGACCTCGGCGGTGGGGAACGGCACCCAGCGCGAGAGGAAGATGGTGGTAAGCTCGCGCCAATGGTTGGGCATGCCGGGGATCGGCTGCTCGTCGTACGGGCGGCCGGTGGCGAGCGTCACGTGGGGGACGCGCGGCAGCAGGCGCAGCACGGCAATCTCCATCCCCGTGGCGGCGTCCACGTCGGGGAGGAAGACGTGGCCGGGGTCATTGGAATCGGCCCCGTAGCTCTCCAGCCCCAGCGACGCCGCGACCTGGTGGAAAACGGGGAGGTCGCGCGAAGACACGTCGTAGTCCGCGGCGCGGCCGGCGGGCGGCCGTTGCGGTCCACCCGGTTGTGCCACGAGGTGAGGGTAGTGGTGGCCACGTGACCGGGGCGCGAGCGGCCTTGCTGGAAGATGTACGCCTGCCGCTCGGGCGAGCGCCACGTCTCGCGGCGCCGCGCGTGCACGCCCCGCACCGCCAGGTCGTGCTCGAAGCGCATCAGCCGCGTGGCGAAGATCGGATCCAGCAGCTCCATCTCGCGATGCACCGAATTCGCCTGCGCGCCGTAGAGGGTCCGCAGCACGCGCCACTCCCACTGCTCGTAGCTCTCGCCCAGCGCAGGGTGCGGCATCCCCGGCACGCCCACCACGTGCGTCCCAGGCTGCGGCGTAACCGGCTGGTACACCGGCACGTCGAGGTACGACAGCAGCCCGAAGCGCCCCGGCCCGCGCGCGCCGTAGCGGCAGCGCAGCTCCACTGGCGTGGGGTTGCGCCCCAGCCGGGTGATGTCGCGGATGGTGCACCCGTCCGGCGCCCCGGCCCTGACTGGCGGCAGCGTCCCCGGCGCGCGCGTCACCACCACCGCCGCGGGCGCCGGCAGGCGCGCGGGAGCGGATGCCGGTGCAGCGGGCGGCGCGGCCGAGGTCTGCGCGGCAGCGCCGCCCTGCGACTGCGCCATCAGCGGCGCGGCACAGAGCAGCGGGAGAGCGGCGGTGCGGAAAACGAGCTTCACTCGGGACTTCGGCGTGGCGACGGCGTTGGGGTGGATGAGGATGGTGATACTCACACGGCGGGCCGGATGTGCCGCTGGAGCCCCACCCTGCACGGGGGCAGACGAAACCCGTGGACGATGCACATCCGCCGACGAAGCTACGAACCTTCCGCGCACACGGCCAGCGGAGGACATCCGCCGGTCGTACGAACCCACCGACATCGTGGAACCGCTCGCGAGGAGAGGTGAACGTGCCTTCCCTCGGCGCCGCGCCCCCTCCCCGCGCCCGAGAGCGCGACCCTCCCCCGTTCCGGGAGAGAGTGGCGGGAGCGGCCATCGGTGCAAACTGGAGAGACATCCGTCCTCCCCGCACCCGCGCCGACGAAGCAACCTCTCCCGGTACGGGGGAGGTGGACGGCCACGGCCGGCCGGTGGGGGTGCGGCGCGGCGGCACGCACCGCCGCCTCGCGTCGCACATCGTACCCCCGTACCCCCGTACCCCCGTACCCCCGTACCCCCGTACCCC
>DASSJS010000002.1:0-7044 GCA_035691085.1 Longimicrobium sp. | reverse complement strand
TTTGGACCCGGATAAGCACATACTAATCGCTCCCAACGCTCCATCCTAACAAACATATGGAGGTAAGCCACACAGCAGTAAACATTTACCGTAAGACGGAGGAGCCTGCCAGGGCAGTCCAACGGCTACTATCAAAGTTCGAATATGGAATTGGAACGCCGGAAGAGCGCCTCCCGCACATCAGGCACCCACCACGCGGGCCGCCGGTCCCGGCGGCTTCTCTCCAGCGATCCCTGGTGCAGCCGGCAGCGGAGCGCCTCGCCCGCCCGAAAAACGCATCGAGCGCCGCTCTCGCGGCGCTCGAATTCGCATCAGGTGAAGAATCGCATCCGATTACGCATCAAACGGATACAAAGTCCATATCACCTTTAGTCTACGCGCCCACGGGCGCGGCGATCAGGTGGGTGGGGGCATCGCCCCAGAGGCGTTCGAGCTGGTAGAACTCGCGCGCGGCGGGGTGGAACACGTGGACCACGAAGTCGAAGTAGTCGATCAGGATCCAGCGGGCGTCGCGCTCGCCCTCCACGTTCAGGGGGCGGGTGCCGTCCTTCCTGAGGCCGTCCACCACGCTGTCCGACAGCGCGGCCACGTGCGTGTCGCTGGTGCCGGTGGCGATCACGAACCAGTCCGTGGCCGACGAGATGCCGCGCAGGTCCAGCAGGGTCACGTCCAGCGCCTTGCGGTCGAACAGCAGGTCCACCACGCGGGCGACGTCCTTCGGCATGTCAACCGACGACGGCTGCACGGGGGTGTTGCTCATGGATTCTCCGTTCCGACGGGTGTTGCGGCCCCTGTTTTCCGAGCCGGCCGCTGGGGGCAAGTTAAGGACCAAGGGGGGAAGTACGAAAGGCTGAAACGCTGAAACAGGTGCGTGAGTGCGCAAGTGCGTGAGTGCGTTACGGAGCGCGCCCCGGCTGATCCTGTCACCCGCGATCCTGACGGGTTGCGGCCGCGCCAGGACGCAACACCCGGCAGAAGCCCCAACGCACTGGCGCACTCACGCACTTGCGCACCTGTCCCCCCAACGCGAAAGGCGGCCCCGTGCACCGGAGCCGCCTTCCGCGAAAAAGCCGTGCGAGGAACCAGAAAGACTCAGTCCTCCTGGATCACCCACACCTTCACCTCGGGGTGCACCTGCGGGTGTAGGCGGATGGGTACGCTGGTGACGCCCAGCGCCTTGATCGGCTCGTCGAGCTCGATCTGGCGGCGGTCCACCGTCACGCCCTGCTCGGCCAGCTTCTCGGCGATGTCGGCCGAGGTGATGGAGCCGAACAGCTTCCCTTCCTGGCCCGCGCGGGCGTGGAAGGTCAGCGAGATCCCCTCGATGCTGGCGGCGCGCTTCTTGGCATCGCCCAGCGTTTCCGCCTCGCGGGCGGCCTGGCGGGCGTTGTCGGCCTCGATGCGGCGCTTGTTGGCCGCCGTGGCCTCGTACGCCAGACCCTTGGGAATCAGATAGTTGCGGCCGTAGCCGGGCTTCACGTCGACGATCTCGCCGGCTTCGCCCAGCTTCTCGATCCGCTCACGAAGGATGACCTGCATCGTTCACCCCCCTCAGGTCTCGTAGCCGGCGATGTACGGCAGCAGCGCCAGATACCGCGCGCGCTTCACTGCCGTGCCCACCTGCCGCTGGTGCCGGGCGCACATCCCGCTGATGCGCCGCGGAAGGATCTTGCCGCGCTCCGAAACGAAGCGCTGCAGGGTCTTCTCGTCCTTGTAATCGATGGAGCGCACGCCGAGCTCGCAGACCGGGCATGCCTTACGGCTTGGACGCATGTCAGGCCTCCTCTGCTTCTTCTTCGGACTCTTCGTCGCGCTTGGGCTCCGGCGGCACCGGGCTGGTGACCAGGTCGCCCTCGTTCACCACCACCAGGTAGCGCAGCAGCTCCTCGTCGAGCTTCAGGATGCGCTCGAACTCGGGGAGCGCGTCGGCGGCCGCGGCGAAGTGCGCCACCACGTAGTAGCCGCTGGTCTGGTCGTTCACCGGGTAGGCCAGCTGGCGCTTGCCCCAGTGGTCCACTTCCGTGATGTTGCCGCCGCGGTCACCCGTCAGCAGGCCGTGGAAGCGGTCGAGCTTCTGTGTCACACCTTCCTCCTCGAGCGAGGGGTGGAAGATGTACACGATCTCGTAGTCCCTCAAAGTCACCCTTCCTTTGGACATGAGGCCCCGCGCCGGTGATTGCGCGGAGCAGGATCGTGAAAAACGATGCTGCCCCCGGTTTGGGGGCAGCACGAGAATTTAGCGGAGAGCGCCTGATCAGGCAACCTCCCGCGAGCGGGCCAGGCGGAGATTACGCAGCCTCGCTGGCCTCCACGGTGCCGGCTTCCGCCTTGGCCTCGCGCTCCTGGATGATCGACATCAACGCACGCAGCGCAGAGTTCACCGCGTCGGAGTTGCCGAAGAACGCATAGATCTCCGAATCGACGGCCACGAGGTTGGCACCATGAGACTGGGGATACCGGTCCGCGTACTTCCCCCGCACTCCGTCCTTGAAGTCGTAGTGAGGAAGCACCTCGTCGTCTGGAACCTCATTCTCGTCACTCATCGTACTCATCTCCCTCTTCGTACCGCCTGCGCTCCCGAGAGTCAGCCACTCGCGCGCTGATGATGCGAACCGCGTTCCCGCGATCCGTATGCATTACCACCAGCAGTCGGCCTCGCTCCGACTGGCCAAGCAACACATAACGCTGCTCAATCGCGGAGTGACGAAGGTCCGGGATAGTTATGGACAGGGGTCACGGAACGCGGTCGCCGCCTCCTGGAAGTCGACGCCGTGCTTTTGCGCATTCCGAAGCGCTTTATCCGGATCCCATTCGAATCCCTCTTCCATCCCGACAACCTAGCGCTCTGTTCATGTTGGTCAAGGGCGCTGTGGGATGGGTCAGCCCTTCAACCGGATCAGCCCCTCCTGTGCGGTGGAGGCGACCATCGCGCCGTCGGCCGTGAACAGCGAGCCGCGGGTGAAGGCGCGGGCGCCGAAGGCGGCGGGGGCGTCGCTGGCGTACAGCAGCCAGTCGTCCACGCGGAAGGGGCGGTGGAACCAGACGGCGTGGTCGAGCGAGGCGGCCTGCACGCGCGGCATCATGAACGAGAGGCCGTGCGGCAGCAGCGCGGTGCCCAGCAGGCCGTAGTCCGACGCATAGGCCATCACCGCCTGGTGCAGCAGCGGGTCGTCCGGCATGGTCCCGTCGGCGCGGAACCAGACGTGCTTCACGGCCTCGCGCTTCTCCGGATGGAACGGGTCCACCGGCGCCACGGGGCGGAAGTCGATCGGCCGGTCCTGCGTGTAGACGTCCCTCAGGGGCTCGGGGATGCGGTGGGCCAGGGCGCGCACCAGGTCGAGCTCGCGCGGCAGCGCTTCGGCCGCGGGGACGTCGGGGAGCGGGGCGCCGTGCTCGATGCCGTCCTCCGCCACGTGGAACGAGCAGGTGGCGGTGAAGATCTCGCGGCCTTCCTGGATGGCCAGAACGCGGCGGGTGGTGAAGCTCTTCCCGTCGCGCACCCGGTCCACGTGGTAGACCACGGGCGTGTCCACGTCGCCCGGAAGGACGAAGTAGCCGTGCAGCGAGTGCGCGGTGCGGCCCTCGTCCACCGTCCGTCCAGCCGCCACCAGCGCCTGCGCCAGCACCTGCCCGCCAAACAGCCGCCCCGAGCCGATGTCGCGGCTGCGGCCGCGGTACAGGTTCAGCTCCAGCCGCTCCAGGTCGAGCAGTTCCAGCAGGATGCTCAGCGGCTGCCAGCACGCTCCCGATTCGATCGTCATCCCCCCGCCCCGGTTCGCTCCACGCCTCCCCTACTCCCCGCCACGCGAAGATACCGCGCCGCCGGCCGCCGCGCGATGCGTGAGGCAGCCCGGCGCGGGTGCGGGAGAGGTGGAACAAACGTTGCACGAGTGGTGGATCTAATCGCCTGTCGGCGAATCACTTGTTCCCGCGGAACCAACATGGCCCGGCGCAGAGCCGCAATCACGTATTTCAGCGAGATCCTGCAGAGCGAGGGCGTGCGCCCCGCGCTGCGTTACCTGAACGGCCAGAGCGCCCACCGCTTCACGGCCGTGTTCCGCTTCGAGGGCGGCACCCTGCGCAACCTGCACATGATCGACCGGGACGATCCCGCGGTGGAGCGCTGCGCCGACCAGCCGGTGCTCGAATCGTACTGCATCTACGTGCGCCGCACCGCCCAGACGTTCATCACCGCCGATTCCGCGAACGACGAGCGGGTGGAGGGCCATCCCAAGCAGAACGTGGTGCAGTCGTACTGCGGGATCCCGCTGATGGAGGAGGATGGGACGCTCTTCGGCACCATCTGCCACTTCGACTTCGAGCCGCTCCCGTTTGGCGACGACGAGGTGATGCTGCTGGAAGACGTGGCGCCGCTGCTGGTCCAGGCGATCCGCTCCACCGAGTGGCAGCCGGAGCACCCGGAGCGGCGGAACGAACCGCTCGCGGCGTAAAGGGATTGCCGCGGCGGGCGGACATCGCGCCGGGGGAGCGGCATCGTAGCGTCGGGCCGAACATCGCGCCGGGCGGCTGATGTAGCCACGGCCGCTCGCCGAAAGCACCCCGCAAGATCAGGCGTCACCCACCATCGCATCCACCGCGCGCAAAAAACTCCCCTCCTCCGTGAAACGCGGGAGGGGCCAGCGGCGTCGGCGAGCAAGCACGTGCCGCGCGGAACGGAGTTCCGTCGTCGCGCCTATGCGGCGGCGGGGAGCGTGAGCGTGAAGGCGCTTCCCTTCCCCACCTCGCTCTCCAGGCTCAGCTCGCTCCCCATGCCGCGGGCCAGGTCGCGGCTGATGGCCAGGCCCAGGCCGCTTCCCTCCGAACGGCCGGTGCGCCCGGCATCCACCTGCACGAAGGGCTCGAAGACGGCGGCCTGCTTCTCGGGCGGGATGCCGATGCCGCTGTCGCACACGCGCACCCGCACCGAGCCGGGCTCGCGCACCGCCTCCACCCACACGCGCCCGCCCGGCGGGGTGAACTTGATCGCGTTGCCGAGCAGGTTGATCAGGATCTGCTCCACCTTCTCGCGGTCGGCGAGCACGGTGGTGCCCGGCGGCACGTCCACCGCAAAGGCCAGGCTCTTCGCCGCCATCTGCGGCTCCACCATCGGCGTGACCTGGGCCATCAGCTCCGGCAAGCCCACCGGGGCGATGCTGAACTCCACCCGGCCGCTTTCGATCCGGGCCAGGTTCAGCACGTCGTTGATCAGCCGCAGCAGGTGGTTCTGGCTCCGCGCGATGCGGTCCAGCGCCTCGCGCTGCGGCGGGGTCACGGGGCCGTGGATCCCCATCTCCAGCAGCTGCACGTAGCCGGCGATGGCGTTGAGCGGGGTGCGCAGCTCGTGGCTCATCACCGCCAGGAACGAGCTCTTGGCGCGGTTCGCCTCCTCGGCTGCGGCGCGCTGGCGCTCGGCCTCGTCGGAGCGCTCCATCAGCTCGTCGTTCAGCGCCTTCAGGTGCTCGGACTGCACCTCCATCTCCACCGCCTGCTCCTCGAGCTGCTGCTGCACCATCTCCAGCTCCACCGCCTGCTGTTCCAGCGTCTCGTTGGCCGCCCGCAGCTCCTCGGCGTGCTCCTCCACCGCCTGGCGGGCGCGGTCGGCCTCGCGCCGGGCGTTCAGCAGCTGCTCCTCGAACTTGGCGCGCTCGGTCACGCGCATGAACACGCAGTCGTTGGCCCACGCGCCGCCGCGCTCCACCCGGGCCACGTTGGCCAGCACCGGCACGTTGCCGCCGTCGGCCGCGCGCAGCACCAGGAACACCTCCTCGGCGTGACCGTGCATGCGGACCAGGGGGAAGAAGTGCGTCTGGTAGAAGAGGCGCGCGCCCACGGTGAGCACCGTGTCCATGCGGCGGCCCTCCAGCTCGCCGGGGGCGTGGCCGAGCATGGCCGCGAGCGTGGCGTTGGCGGCGGTGATGGTACCGTCGTCGGCGAAGGAGAGGTAGCCGCAGGGGGCGTGGTCGAGCAGCGGGTCCAGCGAGCGCCCCGGCGCGGCCGCGCCGGCCGTCACGCCGCCGGCGCGGGCTGCAGGTACGCGCGCATCAGCTCGATGGTCTCGTCGGGGTGGCTCATGTGCGGGCAGTGGCCGGTGGCGTTCATCACCCGCAGCGTGCTGCCGGCGAGCTCGCGGTGCAGGTACTCGCCCACCTCGGGCGGGGCCACCATGTCGTCGCTGCACTGCAGGATCAGCGCGGGCACCGTCACCCGCGCCAGGTCGCCCCGGTTGTCGGAGAGGAAGGTGGCCTCGGCGAAGCGGCGCGCCACCACGGGGTCGGTGGAGCAGAAGCTTTCGGCCAGCTCCTCGCCCAGCTCGGGCCGGCCGGCGTTCTTGATGATGGCCGGCGCCAGGAACTGCGCCCACCCGATGTAGTTGCGGTCCATCATCTCCAGCAGCCCCTCGATGTCGGCGCGGTCGAAGCCGCCCACGTACGGCGGGTCGTTCACGTAGCGCGGGCTGGGGCCGATCAGGATCAGCCGCTCGAAACGCTCGGGCTCGGCGTTGGCCGCCAGGACGGCGATCATGCTGCTCACCGAGTGCCCCACCAGGATCACGTCGCGCAGGTCCAGCGCGTGGACCACGTCCAGCACGTCCCGCGCGTAGCCGTCCAGCGTGGAGTACCGCCCGGGATCATAGGCGGAAAGGTCGCTCTTTCCCGATCCCACGTAGTCGAACAGCACCACGCGGTAGTCGTCTTCGAAGGCGGGCGCCACGAAGCGCCACATGTTCTGGTCACACCCGAACCCGTGCGCGAACAGCATGGGCTGCGTGCCGCGCCCGGACACGCGCACGTGATTCCGGGCCAGGACGTCCTGGGCCATGTACCATGGTTTGTTCAAGGTTGATTAACGACAAGCTGAACATGGAGATGCAAGGGTCGTGCGGAGGGGCGGTGCGGGGGTACGGGGGTACGGGGGTACGGGGGTGCGAGGTGCGAGGTGCGAGGTGCGTTCGGGGCGAGGCGCCGACTCCTTCCATCGACCGGTGCGCACCGGAGCGTGAATCGGTCGATGGAAACTCCCCCTCCCCCGCGAAGCGCGGGGAGG
>DASSJS010000001.1:0-20344 GCA_035691085.1 Longimicrobium sp. | reverse complement strand
TCCAGCTCCACCGCGATGTCGCGGCGCGCCTCGGCCGCGTCGAGCCCCGCCGCCTCGGGCGCGCGGTCCACGCGGGAGATGGTGGTGACGATTGCGTTGGGGTTCGGCATGGCGGCACCTGGACGTGGGGGGCGAGGAAAGGCGGCGGAGAAACCTCGATGCGCGGCGGGCCGGATGATCCAGTCCGCTCACGGCAAAATAAGCCGTATTCAGAGCGGTGAGAAGCTTCTTCGATCCCCGCGGATCTTGAATCCCACGAACGGAAAAGGGGCACGGAAATCGAGTGATCTCCGTGCCCCTGTCGATCGGTTTTTGGCCGGCGGCCGGGCTACATCCGCTTGTACGCGGGGCCGCTGCCGCCCTCGCGGGGCGTCCAGCGCGGGCCGACCACGTCGGTGGCCTTGCAGTCGATGCAGTTGGGCGCGTTCACCACCAGCGTGTCGCCGCTCCGCTCGTACACGCCGGCGGGGCACACGTGGCTGTAGAAGTCGGCCACCTCGCCGCTCACGTCCTTCCCCACCACCAGGTGGCTGGGGATGTCGTCGCGGGTCTGGTTCCCGCTCTTGAACACCGCGTCGACCTTGCTGAACGTCAGCTTGTTGTCGGGGATGAACTGCGCGTCGGGCGCCACCGTGCGCTCCGCCTCGGCGTCGGCGTGCATGCTGATCTTGCCGCCGGGGAACTTGCCGCCGGTGAGCGTCATCAGGCCCGCCTTGAAGCCGCCCACGAAGAAGCCGCTCTTGAATGCCAGCCGCATGTTGCGCGTGCGCTTCAGGTCGGCCACCACGTAGCTGTTGTCGAGCTGCTGGTCGTACGCGGCCAGCGCGGCGCCCGAGGTGTCGCCCTTCTTCAGCCCGTCGAAGATGGCGCGGGCGGCGTAGATGCCGCTCTGCATGGCGTAGTGGATCCCCTTGAGCGAGGGGACGTCCACGAGACCGACCGTGTCGCCCACCATCACCAGCCCGTCGCCCGTCCTCCGCTTCGGGAGGGCATAGTAGCCGCCCTCGGGGATGGTCTTGGCGCCCCACTCCACCATCTCGCCGCCCTCCAGGTACTTCCGGAAGAACGGGTGCAGCTTCATCCGCTGCAGCAGCTGGTGCACGTCGAGCGAGCTCGCCTTGTAGTCGAGCCCGACGACGAGGCCGATGGCGACCAGGTTGGGCTCCAGCGCGTACATGAAGCTGCCGCCGAACGCGTCGCGCGGGAGCGGCCACCCAAGGGTGTGCACGATCCCGTCGAACGGCACCTTGGTTTCCCACAGCTCCTTCACGCCCAGCGCGAAGATCTGCGGGTTGTCGGAGCCGATGTTCTGCCACTCGCGGTACGCCTGCCCCAGCGGCCCGCGCGTACCCTCGGCCAGCACGGTGACCTTCGCGGTCAGGTCCGTCGGCGGCTCGGCGCCGGGGCCGGGAGTGCCATCACGCTTGAGGCCCGACGGCGTGGTCCGCGCGCCGATCACCTTCTGGCCGTCCACCAGCAGCGAATCGACCGGGAAGCCGGGGAGGACGTTGATCTCCAGCGCCTCGGCCTGCTGCCCCAGCCACTGCACCATCTCGCAGATGGAGCCGATGTAGTTGCCGTGGTTCTTCATCGGCGGCGGGGTGGGGAGGCGGACCTGCCCCTTCTCCGTCAGCAGAAGGACCTGCTCCGTCTTCACCTCGTTGCGGAAGGGGAAGTCGGTGTCCTTCAGGTCGGGGAACAGCTCGCGGAAGGCGCGCGGGTTCACCACGGCGCCGCTCAGGTTGTGCTCGCCGAGAGAGGCCGCCTTGTCGAGCACGGCGATCTGCAGCCCGCCCAGGCTGCCGCCCGCCTCGTCGTCCTTTTTGGCGAGATTGGCCAATTCGATGGCGCAGGCCAGGCCCGCGGGGCCTGCGCCCACGATCACCACGTCCATCTCCAGCGCCTCGGCGTCGGGCGCGTCGGCCACGATCATCCGCTCGCGGGGGAGCGGGGGCTGGTGCAGCACCGGAAGGATGCGGTCGGCCATCGTCGTTTGTTCGATCTCTGGAAGAAGTCTGGTTGAACGGCGCGGAAGATACGGGGCGCCTTCACGTGCTGCAATCTGGGTGGGCGGTTGAACCAGCGCCCCGGGGCGGTTGAAACCGCGGCAACAACGGCCCGAAGTCCGCCTTCGCGGACTCCCGCACACGGATCCGTGCATCCGGCTGAACGAACGGCGGGCCTCCGCACGGCGGGTTGAAACCCGCCGGTGAAGGGTCGGAAAGTCCGCCTTCGCGGACCGCGAGTCCGCATCCTCGCGCGATCCGCACCATCGCGTGAAGTGCTCCCCCCCGACGCGGAGCGCGGGGAGGGTCTCGCCGTGCCGCGCAGACGCCTATTCCCACGCTCCGGATCAGCGTCTCCCCCGCCCGGCCACGCCTCTGCCGCGTCCACGTGACAGTCTGCAGGCCACGCAGACCGCGCCTCTCCCAGGCAGTTTTTGGGTTCATCGCGGATTTCGATGCAGCAGGTCTCCTGCTCGCGCCGATCCGATCGACGAGTGGCTGCAGGTGGCGCTCGCGCTGAGTATCGAAATTTTTTTGGAGAGCCCCCTCGCCCCGGCGGCCACTCACGGAAGGCCGGCTGTCTCAACGGATCGATCAGGGGATCACGAGACGAGTCTGGTCATCGTGCACGTCCTGCGCATCGATGGCTGAATGGCGAGTATTCGCCGTATCCACGAAGGCTGCGGAGACGCACGGAGGACCGGGAGGGCTCGATTCCCCCTGATGACGCAGTGAACGAAGCCTGCAGGCGCAGATGACGGGGTGATCGACGGAAGCGGTGTTCCTGCAAAAAATTTCGATACTCAGCGCATTCCAAGCCTGCAGCCACTCGTCGACGTGCTCCGGTGCGATCAGGCTGCAACTAAATCGACGAAGAACCAAAAAACTGCCTTGGGGGAGGGGCGGTCGGGGTGGCCTGCGGGCGGCGGTGGCATGCCGCGGGGGCGGTGTGGCCGGTGGGTTCGACGGTGCGGCCGGATCGTGGCTGCGCACACCGCGCCGGGCCGCCTGCCGTTGAAGTCCGCGAAGGCGGACTGCGTGCGGTTGTAGCGGCGAGTTCACTCGCATATTGTAACGCGCCAACACCAATCTCCCGATCCTCCCCTGCCCCATTGCCCACACCACCGCCGATGACCCGCATCGTCCGTGCGCTCGCTCTCATCCTCTTTTTCGGCGCGACACCGCTCCTCGCCCAGCGCGCCGCGCCGTCCACGCCGGCGGAGCCGCCTGCGCGTGCCGATCGCGTGCTGCAGGCCCGGCTGGAGGGGCTGGTGCGGGGGTTCCACGGCGACGTGGGGATCTACGTACGCAACCTGCGGACAGGGGCGGGGGCCGAGATCCGCGCGGACTCGGTGTTCCCCACCGCGAGCATGATCAAGGTGCCCATCCTGCTCACGCTCTTCGACCAGGTGGAGAGCGGGAAGTTCGGGCTGGAGGACCGCGTCGCCTTCCCCGACACGTTGCACTACCGCTACGGCGAGGCGACGGACGTGGTCGGCTACATGGCACCGGGCGACACGCTGCCGCTCAGTGAAGTAGCGTTCCTGATGCTGACCGTGAGCGACAACTTCGCCGCGCTCTGGCTGCAGGGGCTGGTCGGCGGCGGGGCGGCGGTGAACGAGTGGCTGGGGAGCCACGGCTTCCGCGACACGCGCGTGAACTCGCGCACGCCGGGGCGCGAGGCGGCGCGTTCCGTATACGGCTGGGGCCAGACCACGCCGCGCGAGATCGCCCACGCGCTGGTGATGATCCGGCAGGGGCGCGCCGTGAGCCCGCGCGCATCGGAAGCGATGTACCGGCTGCTCACCAACAGCTACTGGAAGAACGCCGCGCTTGCCGAGCTTCCGCCCACCGTGCAGGCCGCGAGCAAGCAGGGCTTCGTGGACCGGTCGCGCAGCGAGGTGCTGCTGGTGAACGCGCCGCAGGGCGACTACGTGCTCGCCATCATCACGAAGAACCAAACCGACGAGAGCTACACCGAGAGCAACGAGGGATGGCGCCTGATCCGCGCGGTCTCGCGCGCCGTGTACCAGCACTTCAACCCGCGCGATCCCTGGCGGCCGCTGCGGTAGGCGCCCGCCTACGCAGCCGGATCGCGCGGGCGGATCTCGGGGAAGGGGCTGGCGCGAGACGCGGTGCGCATGTCGTCGATGAACTCGCGCCGGGCGTCTGCCTCGGCGAGGACGCGCTCGGTGGTGGTGGACGGCATCCAGCCGGCCGGGTCCCAGTCGTTCAGCAGCGTCTCGGTGAGGCGGATGGTGCCGTCGGGAAGGCGCTGGTACTCGATCTCGTAGCCGCCCGCCATGGGATCGCGGCCCTCGAAGAACAGCGTGTGCGCGGCGCTCTCCCACGGATCGGGCGTCGCCGCCGGGTTCGCGGCCCAGGAGAGGGTGTGCGGATGGCCCGTCGCCCAGCCGCGCAGCCGGCCGGCCAGTTCGCGGCGCGAATCGGGGGAAGCGGGGGCGGACCAGTGATCGTCCGTTGCGCGGCAGACGTAGTGGCCGGCGATCCGCCCGGCGTACAGCCAATCGCGCCCGCGGGTGCCCTTCAGCCGGTCGCCCCGGTCGATGCGTTCCATCCACGCGTCCACGGGGAGCGGGGCCTGCGCGTGCCAGCCCAGCCCGTCGCAGCGCAGACAGTTGGCGGTGGGCACTGTCTGCCTCTGGCCGTTGCCGGTGCCCCCGCACGCCGCGCACTCCACCAAACCCTCCGGCGGCGGGGGGATGAGCGGCTTCAACTCGGGATACAGGCGCGCCCCCCGCGCCAGCACCGCGTGGAGGGTGATGGGATCGCGCTCCGCCTCCACGTGGTGCGCGAAAGACTCGTGGTCCAGGCAGAGCACCACGCCGTCCGCGCGCACGGCCCAGAGGTAGATCTGGTTGCCGTGCAGCGGAAGCGCGTTCATCTCCTCCTTGCACACCCGCACCGGCCACGCGCGGGGATCGGCCGTCTCCAGCGCGTCGATCCGCTCCTGGATCCGCCGGCTCAGCTCCGGGGAGATGCCATCCATGCGCGAGCTCCAGTCCGTGGGAAACGATGCGATGCGCGGGTCAAACGCGCGCTCCCCTACGCTAGCCTGGCGCCGCCGCCGCGGCTACCACGGCACGGCCCCTCTCCGGCAGCTCCGCGGCCTGAATGGAACGTCGGTCCGCCACCCTCTCCCACCGGCGGCTGAAGCCGCGGCAGCCACTGCGAAAAGCCTCGCAACCGCGCGAGGCTCCAACAAGCCTGGGCCTGGCCTTCGGGCGGATTGTGGATCAGATCCCCAGCTTCACGATGGAATCCCGCGCAGGCGGCGTATCCTGGGTGACGCGCGGCGCCTGCGCCGCGAGCACGTCCATCGCGCCCAGTTCCGACACGATGCTGGCCCACGGGCTGCACACCCCGTACGTGCCCAGCGGCGGCGCCGGGTTGATGTCGGCAGACTGCGATGAGCCCACGTTGATCCCCAGCAGGTGCACGTTCACGTTGTCACTCATGGGGATGTACACCGGCCCGCCGCTGTCGCCCGCGTGAGACACGTACGCCGCGATGATCTGCCCGGTCAGCACGCCGCCATCGCTGAACCGCACCGTGGCTCCCACGCTCACGATGTCGCCGCTGCGCTCGGCCGTGGCGCTGCTGGCCCCCTGCATCATCACCGGAACGCCGTAGAGGGCGGGCGGGAGCACGTTGGCCACCTGGTACCGCGCGGTGCCGCTCTTCCAGATGTAGCCGATGGGTGGCAGGTCCACGGGAATGGGGTCGAGCCCCACGAACGCGGAATCGCTCAGGGCCTGGCCGCCGTAAGCGCTCACCACGCGGGCCACCCCCACCTGCCAGTTGTTCACCGTGCTCTGCCGTGGCTGGTACACCACGTTGTTCACCGCGCCCACCGTGTGCCCGGCCGTCACGAAGCCCCGCTCGCCGCCGCTGGGCCGCTGCACCACCACGCCGATGCTCCCCACGCCCGCCGCCGCGGGACAGGTGATCTGCACGCCGCCCAGGAGAGGGCGGGTGAGCGCCTGCTTGTTGGCGTGCCGGTGAAAGGTGAGCGGCCGCACCCACACCGGAACGTCGCCGACCTGTTCCCTGACCCACGCCTCGGCGTCGCGCCGCGGGAGCGCGGCGGCGGGGTCGATGCCCACGCGCAGCACGCGCGCGGCGGGATCCACGCAGCTCAGCACCAGCGGGGGAGCCCCGGGGTCGCCGCGGTGGATCATGCCGGTCAGGATCTGGTGGGCGCTGCGCAAGTCGCCGTGGTGCATGGGGGCCTCCTGTCAGGGGGGATGGATGATCGGCCGCCACGGCGCGTCCGCCGCGCTCCGGCGGCCTCGATCCGGAGCATTCGCGCGCCCGGAGCAAATGCAAACGTCCAGCCCCGCCCCTGCGAAAGCCTCCACCGCGTCCACCCGGCGCCACCATGCACCCGAAAACCGGGTTCCGGCGCCGAACTCCGGCCCATCCCGCCCTGGTTCCAGCCACGGCGCCAAGGCGCGAGCCCGTGCCGGGTGCCGCAACGAACCGTTACAGATCGCAATGCATTCTCTTCCGCGCGTTCGCTCCCACACCCGCGTGAATACGGGCCGGCGCCGTGACGCCAGGGACAACGCCGAAGCCGAATGAAAAGCACGTCCGGCAGGCCCACTCACCGGCGGCTGAAGCCGCGGCAGCCACTGCGAAAAGCCTCGGAAACCGCGCGAGGCTCCAACGGGCTGGACCGCTTCGGCCACGTTCATCCTCCGTGATCGAACGCAGCGCCGTGGGAGACTCATCGAAGCGCCAGCCAAGGCGGATCGGAGATCAGCCCCCTGTACGAAACCGGATGAAATGCTTGACTCCGCATCCACATGCTAACAATCTAGCATACCAGGAATCCGGCCCGGGGTCCGTGGACGTCGGGCGGCGAACGTGAACGATTCAAACCTTTCCGGCGGCGCGCCTGTCGAAGCGTGGACCGCCCTCCCGCACCGCCCGCCACCCGGATGCCCATGCTCCCTCCCCGCCGTTCCGCCGCACCCCTCGCCGCCGCGCTGATGCTGGCGCTGGCCGCGCCCGCCGTAGCGCAGAGCGGCGCGCACGCGAACGGCGCCACGCCACGGCTCTCGGCGGTGGAGCGCACCACGCCGGTGGTGGTGGACGGGCGGCTCGACGAGGCGGTGTGGCAGGGGCCGGAGGTGGCCACCGCCTTCACCCAGCAGGACCCCAACGAGGGGAAGCCCGCGACCCAGCGCACCGAGGTCCGCCTGGCCTGGGACGCCGAGGCGCTGTACATCGGCGCGCGGATGTACGACACGCTGGGCGCGCGCGGGGTGCACCCGATGCTGGCCCGGCGCGACCAGACCACCGGCGGCGACTACCTGCAGTTCGTGTTCGACACCTACCACGACCACACGGGCCGCACGGTGTTCACCATCAACCCGAGCGGGGTGAAGAGCGACGCGGGGCAGGCCTCGGCGTACGCGGACCCTTCGTGGGACCCGGTGTACACGGCCGCGGCGCGGGTCGACTCGCTGGGGTGGACGGCGGAGCTGCGCATCCCCTTCAGCCAGCTGCGCTTTCCGCGCGACAGCGTGCAGACCTGGGGGATGCAGGTGTGGCGCTACGTGGAGCGGCTGAACGAGACCAGCATGTGGAGCTTCTGGGGGAAGCAGGAGAACGGCGGCCCCACGCGCTTCGGCCACGTGGAGGGGATCCGCGCGCCCCGCAACCGCGGCCGCATGGAGCTGCTCCCGTACGTGCTGAGCCGCGCCAGCTACGTGCGCCCCACCCAGCCCGGCAGCCCCTTCCAGAGCAGCCACGACTACGCGGTGAACCTGGGCGGCGACCTCAAGTACCAGCTCAGCTCCACCCTTACCCTCGACGCCACCATCAACCCCGACTTCGGGCAGGTGGAGGTGGACCCGGCGGTGGTGAACCTGAGCGCCTTCGAGACCTTCTACGACGAGAAGCGCCCGTTCTTCGTGGAGGGGAGCGGGTTGTTCAACTTCGGTGACTTCTGGTGCATCAACTGCTCGAACGTGGAGTCGCTGTCGCTGTTCTACTCGCGCCGGATCGGCCGGCCGCCGCAGGGCTCGGTCACGCGCGAAGCCGAGTTCGTGCAGGAGCCGGGGAACAGCACCATCCTGGGCGCGGCCAAGATCACCGGCCGCACCCGCGGCGGGCTGCAGCTGGGGCTGCTGGACGCGGTCACACGGTCGGAGCGCGCGCTGGCGCAGGACACGCTGGGCAACCGCTGGAGCGAGCAGGTGGAGCCGGGCACCAACTACCTGGTGGCGCGGGCGCGCAAGAACTACCGCGGCGGCAACACCACGGTGGGCGCCATGGCCACCTCGGTGTTCCGGCGCTTCGACAACGACGCGCTGCGCGAGCTGCTCCCCGGCCACGCCGAGGCCGCGGGGGTGGACTGGGAGATGTGGTGGAAGAACCGCACCTACCACCTGCTGGGCAACGTCGCGCTCTCGAACGCCTCGGGCGACTCGCTGGCCATCCTGCGGCTGCAGACCTCGTCGGCGCGCTATTTCCAGCGCCCGGACCGCGCCAGCGGCGGCAACGGGATCTTCTCCGACCTGCTGGACCCCGGCGCCACCGGCCTGCGCGGCTTTGGCGGCTACCTGCGCATGGCGAAGGACGCGGGCGGCTGGCAGTGGGAGACGGCGGTGAACTACCGCAGCCCCGGCTTCGAGGTGAACGACGCGGCGTTCCTGACCCGCGCCGACTACGTGTGGACGCTGGCCAACGTGATGCGCAGCTGGCAGAAGCCCACGAAGCTCTACCGCAGCTGGGCCGCCATCCTGGGCGGGCAGCAGCAGTTCAACTTCGACGGCGACCGCACGGCGGGGCAGCTCCACGCGTTCTTTGGCGGGCAGCTGGCCAACTACTGGAACCTGGCGTTCTACACCGAGCTGTACCCCGAGGTGAGCGACGACCGCCTGACCCGCGGCGGCCCGGTGGTGCGGCAGCCCGGCGGCCACCTGCTGCACGCCCGCTTCAGCACCGACGCGCGGCGCAAGGTGGTGTTCTCCAATCGCAACAACTACATCACCGACGCGCTGGGCGGCTGGTACTTCAACACCAGCGCCAGCGTGCAGGTGAAGCCCGCCCCCAACGTGCAGCTGTCGCTGGGGCCCGGGTACACCCACGAGCTGAACCGGCTGCAGTTCGTGCTGCGGCAAAGCGACGCCACGGCCACGAACTTCAACGGACAGCGGGCGGTGTTCGCGGACCTGAGCCAGAACCGGTTCTCGATGGACACGCGCCTCAACTGGACCTTCACCCCCACCCTCACCCTGGAGCTGTTCGCGCAGCCATTCCTGTTCGCGGGCCGCTACTCGCGCTACAAGGAGTTCACCGCGACGCGGACCACCGAGACGCGCGAGTACGGCCACGACTTCGGCAGCATCTGCCACGACGCGGAGAAGGGCAGCTACACCGTGGACCCCAACGGCAACTGCGCGTCGCCCACGGGCGCCAGCGCGCAGGCGATCAGCTTCGGCAACCCGGACCTGAACGTGCGCTCGCTGCGCGGCAACGCGGTGCTGCGCTGGGAGTACCGCCCCGGCTCCACCCTCTTCCTGGTCTGGCAGCAGGAGCGCGCGGGCGCCGAAGGCTTCGGCGACTTCGACTTCTCGCGCGACGCCAACGCCATCTTCCGCCAGCGGCCGGACAACGTGTTCGTGATCAAGGCGAGCTACTGGATCGGACGATAGGGAACTGCGAGGGAACAGGGAACAGCAAGCGGGGCGCTGCCGGGATTCCTGGGGCGCCCCCGCGCTTCGGGATGCCTCGTCTCTCTCGCTGGACTGTCCGCGCGCATTCCGCTTGCGAGCCCTGCGGAAGCGCTCCTCAGCTTCTCTCGCCACGAATAGCCTCGCGCGGTTTGCGAGGCTTCCTGTCGTGGTGGCCGTGGCTTCAGCCGCCCGGCGCGAACCCCGCCGAAACGCTCCTCCGCCTTTCTCACGAGTGCACGGGATGATCCCGCAGGTCGCGGTGGATTGCATTCGTCAGAACTGTTGACAAATTCAACCCGGAGCGTAGGCTTAGCCAAACCCGGTACACGAAAACGGCCGCGCTCACCTCGGTTCGGCCCCCATCCGCAGCCCAGAGACTTCCGGTCCCGATGAGAACCTCCCTCCTCTTCGTCACCCTTCCCGCGGTGCTGGCCGCGTGCGCGTCTGCCCCCGCGCCGGCGACGTACGGGTCGGGCGCGCCGGCGGCCGTCGCGGCGGCGGCGCTTCCGTCGGCCGATCCCTCGTTCCACCCGTCATGGTCGAAGAGCGCCACCATCTACGAGGTGAACGTGCGGCAGTACACGCCCGAGGGGACCTTCGCGGCGCTGCAGCGGCACCTGCCGCGGCTGAAGGCGATGGGCGTGGACATCCTGTGGCTGATGCCGGTGCAGCCCATCGGCCACCAGGGCCGCAAGGGGAGGCTGGGGAGCTACTATGCCATCGCCGACTACACCGCCATCAACCCCGAGCACGGCACCGAGGCCGACTTCAAGCGCTTCGTGGACGCCGCCCACGCGCGGGGGATGCGGGTGATCCTGGACTGGGTGGCCAACCACACCGCGCACGACCACGAGTGGATCGCCGCGCACTCCGACTGGTACGTGCACCGGGCCGACGGCACCATCAGCAACGCCCGCGACAACGAGGGGCGCGAGACCGACTGGACCGACGTGGCCGAGCTGAACTATGACAACGCCGCCATGCGCCAGGCCATGATCGGCGAGATGCGCTGGTGGGTGGACCGGATGGGGATCGACGGGTTCCGCTGCGACGTGGCCGGTGGCGTGCCGATGGACTTCTGGATGGCGGCGCGCACCGCGCTGAAGGCCGACCGCGCCGACCTGTTCCTGCTGGCCGAGGCCGAGAGCCCGCAGATGCACAGCGCTTTCGACGCCACCTACGGCTGGGAGCTGCATCACCTGCTGAACGAGATCACGCAGGGGAAGAAGGGCACGGCCGAGCTGGACCGCTACTTCGCGCGGCAGGACAGCGCGTACGGGCGCGGGCCCTTCCGGATGTACTTCACCAGCAACCACGACGAGAACAGCTGGAACGGCACCGAGTTCGAGCGGATGGGCGCCAACCACCAGGCCGCCTTCGTCCTTGCCGCCACCGCCCAGAACTCCTTCCCGCTGATGTACACCGGGCAGGAGGTGAGCATGAACAAGCGCCTCCGCTTTTTCGAGAAGGACACGGTGGACTGGAACGGCCCCTCGCTGGCCCCGTTCTACACGCGCATGTTCGAGCTGAAGCACACGCAGCCCGCGCTGGCCAACGGCCCCTGGGGCGCCCCGCAGGTGCGTCTGCAGACCACGGCGGGCGACCGGGTGTACGCCTTCACGCGCACCGAAAGCACGCACACGGTTCTGGTGGCGGTCAACTTCGGTGACCAGCCGGTGAGCGTGGCGTACCAGGGGCTGTCTGCGGCCGGCGCCTACACCGACTGGTTCGCCCGCACGCCGGTGACGCTGGCTGCGTCGGGAACGATCGACCTTCCCGCACACGGCTACCGCGTGCTGGTGCGGTAACACGGCGGAACTGGGATCTCGAAAGCCTCGCAGCCTCGCCGGTTGCGAGGCTTTCTCGTACGTTTGGCTCGTTCTTGCCGTGAACCGGCCATCGCTGTCCGTCCAACGGGAACGAGGAGCATGGGAGATTCGGAGAGCGTGACCTGGCGCGTCCCCGTCGGTGACGCGGAGACCACCGCGGTGCTCGACTCCGCGCCCGCCGGTGGACGTCGCGTGGTGTTCGTCTGCGCGCACGGGGCGGGCGGGAACCGCGACGACAAGTCGATGCTGGCGCTGCGCAACGCGCTGGTGAGCCGCGGCATCGACGTGGTCCGCTTCAACTTCCTGTACAAGGAGCGCGGCTCCGGCCGCCCCGATCCCATGCCGCGGCTGATGGAGACCGTCGCCGCCGTGGTCGCCCGCACGCGCGAGGAGTTGAAGCCGGACCTGCTGCTGATCGGCGGGCGCTCGATGGGCGGGCGCGCCGCCTCGATGCTGGCGGCGGACGGCTTCGCGTGCGACGGGCTTCTGTTGCTTGCCTACCCGCTCCATCCAGCGGGACAGCCGGAGAAGCTCCGCGACGCGCACCTGCCCTCCATCCGCGTTCCCGTGCTCTGCTTCAACGGCACCCGCGACGAACTGTGCCGGCCGGATCTGATGGAGAACGCGCTGAAGACCGTCGGCCCCAACTGGACCATGCACTGGCTGGACGGCGCCGACCACAGCTTCCACGTCCTCAAATCCTCCGGCCGCACCGACGCCCAGGTGCTGGACGAAGTCGGGGACACGACACAGAAGTGGATCGCGGATCTGTCTGCTGCGGCGTGATGGCTTTCTGATCTCGCAGGGGATCACGCCACAAGATCCTGAGTCGCCGCACAAGGTCCCGGCTGTTGGAGCCTCGCGCTGTTTGCGAGGCTTCTCGTAGTTGTTGCTGCGGCTTCAGCCGCCGGTAAGGGGGCTGACGATGGACGGAAGCAACGAACCGCTCGGGGGCTGATGCGCTCCGGGCGGTTCTGTTCATTGCGCCTTCCAAACCGTGTCGCGCGGATTCAGCGCTCCCAGAACGGCGGCGGCTCGATGCCCAGCGCGCGGAGGTACACGTAGCCCTGGCCGCGGTGGTGCACCTCGTTGTCGATCACGTACATCACCAGGTCGCTGGCCAGGCCGGGGTACTGGCCAAACGCCACCATGTGCTCGCCGAAGCGCTCGGCCGGGATCTGCGCCCAGAGCGTGTTCATCTCCTCGGTGCTCGCGTCCCAGCGACGCAGGATCTCGTCCTTCGGCACCTGTTCACGCTCGAACGAGGTGTTCCAGTCGCCGGTGGCCACGCCGCGCACGGTGGGCTCGGCCATCGACACCAGTTCCAGCGCCAGCGCGCCGAACGGGCGCATCCCGCCGATGCTGAAAGTGAAGAGCTGGTCCTCGGGGAACAGCTCGATGACGCGCCGCGTGAGCCGGCGATGCCCCTGCCAGTGCTGCAGCACGGCTTCGGGCGTGAGGAAGGGGACGGGCGGCGCGGATGCAGTGGACACGGCAGACCTCGTGGCGTTGGGGGTGATGGTCGACCCTGCGTGTACTGCTGCTGATCTTCGGGATTCATTCGGAATCCATGACGCGAAGTTACCGGAGGGTTCGCCCGTCCGCAAGAGCGTCGATCGCCCTTCGAACCAAAGCGGCCAGCGGTGAATCAACAACCCACACCGTAACCCGAAGTGAACACCGTACCTGCCGAACCGAGGCGTGGAGTGGGGGGCATGCGGGGAGGCAATTCGCCGCCGGGGACCGTATACTGAACCTCGGGTAGACCAGGTGCTGATGCCGGCACCGAACGGTCATCCGAGACAGACCGGGGAGTCCGCCCAGACGGATCTCGTGTAGTCGTCGAACGAATCCGTTCGCCCTGTGGGCCTCGGTGACACTGCTCCCAATCCCATCGATGAGATCCGCCAACCGCGCTCTCTCGTGGCTCGCCATCGCGGCGCTGTCCGGCTGTGCGCAGCCGGCAGACACGGCGCCGGCCCGGGTGCGCACCGCGACCTATTCCGCGCCGGTCGTGCTGTTCGTGCAGCCAGACTCGGCGGAGATCCAGCGGATGCACCGGGAGTTGGGCGACGACGCGTTCTACGCCACGGCGGACGACGCGATGTGGTACCAGGCACAGGCAATCGACCTGCTCGACAGCCTCCGTATCCCGCACGCGGACGTCCGCCGCGGCGAAGCGCGCTTCGTAGTCCACGGCAAGGCGCGCCCCTTCACTTGGAACAACCAGGATCGGGCGTGGTTCCTGGTGATCTATGACGGCGCGAACGAGCCCGTGATCGCATCGGCCGTGGAACTGCGCGAGCACCTTCCCCATCCTATGGCGCACCGCTGACGACGGGGACCAGCGATCATCGAACAGAGACACGGAGGGGAGTGGATGGAGGGGACGGCGGAGGAGCGGCTGCGGTGGCTGTGCGACCGGGCGGAGGTGATGGACACGGTTCTGCGCTTTGCCCTTGCGCTCGACACGCACGACTGGCCGATGCTGCGCGGGTGCCTCGCCGACGCGGTGGAGGTGGACTACAGCGCCTTCCGCAACGAGCCGCCGGGCACGCTCACGGCCGGCGAGTTCGTGGCGCGACGCGCGTCCGCGCTGGCCGGCCTGCGCATGCAGCACCTGAGCACCAACCACCTGGTGGAGATCGATCGCGACGCGGCCACGTGCCGTTCGTGCTACGTGATCCACCGCGTGCACCCCGGTCTGCCGGAAGGCGAGAACACGCTCGACACCGCGGGGCATTACGTGCACCGCCTGGCGCGTACGGGCGGCGACTGGCGCATCACCGGCATCGTCCAGACGCTGCTGTGGAGCCGCGGCAACCCGCGCGTGCACGCCGCCCTGCACGCCGCGCCGCGGGAATCTTCTTGACGCAGGCGCCGCCGCGCGCCGACCTTGCAACCCCGTCGGCTCGCGGACGCATCGTTCCCTCCATCTCTCCACCGCCAACCGAACTCCCACCATCATCCATCCGCCGGAGGCGCTGGTGAAATACTACGTGTTCGCCGAGATCCAGATCACCGACCCGAGTTGGGTGGGGCCGTACGCGGAGAACGTGACGCGGATGGTCGAGCGGCACGGCGGCCGGTACCTGGCCCGCACGCCGAAGATCGAGAAGCTGGAGGGCGACCGCCCCGCTCCGCAGGTGTGCCTGCTGATCGAGTGGCCGTCGCGCGAGGTGGCGATGGCGTTCTACCTGAGCGACGCGTACCGCCCCTACCTCGAGAGCCGCGCCGCAGGCAGCATGAGCGAACTCTCCCTGATCGCGGGCGAAGACGTGACCGGCGCCGCGCAGATCGTGGAGTGAGTGCCGACCCTCGACGCGTGAAATAGCGCAGAGATTCGAGGGAAACGACGTACCGCAGGCTATCAACAACATCCTTCCCCACCATCGGAGCCGCCCATCTTATGAGCATCGACACCGTGATTGCCGCGCCGCCCGCGTTCGCTCCCAAGGGAAGCCAGAGGTGGCTGCAGATCGCCGTCAACCGACATCCCGCGCTGCTCGACGAGCCGCTCCGCGCATCCGCCAGGCTCCCGGGGGATGCGTCGATCACCTGGCTCTCGCCGGTCGAATCCGACAGTTTCCTGGAGTATTTCGATCAGAACATGTGCGACCGGCTGGGGATCAGCCCGGAGAAGCGGCGGCTGGATGATTTCTGGCCGGCGGGCGGGCCGCGGTGGGACGGGCTCGCACGCGCGTCCACCGGTGACGTGTTCCTGGTGGAGGCGAAGGCGCACGTGGGCGAGATGGTCTCGGGCGCATCGCGCGCGTCGGAGGTGTCGCGGGCCAAAATCGCGGAGTCGCTGCGCGCGGTTCAGCGCCAGATCGCGCCCGGGGCGGACGAGGTGGACTGGACGGGGCGCTTCTACCAGTACGCCAACCGCCTGGCTCACCTGCACTTCCTGCGCGAGCAGAACGGGATCCCCGCGCACCTGGTGCTGGTCTACTTCCTGAACGCCGCCGACGTGAACGGCCCCACCGAGCGCGCCGAGTACATGGGTGCCATCAAGGTGATCGAGCACTACCTGGGTGTGCGCAACAGCAAAATCAGCCGCTACATCCACAAGCTGTTCGTGGACGTGAACGCGCTCACCGGCAGCACAGCGCCGGGGTGACCGGCGGTCCTGAATCATCCCTGGGGCGAAACCGCTCCAGGGAGAGTAAGGGACCGAGGTTGAGGTAGTACGCGCGGCGACAGAGAACATGGAGCGCCCAAGCAACCGCTCTCTTTGTGAAATTATCTTGACGAAAGCTAAGTGGAGCACCATACTCTTAATGACGGGTTTTAACCGGGGCGGTATCCCCACTCTCCCAAATCTCCGCGTGCTTCTTTCCCCACTTCCTCTTGATCGATCTCACCATGCTGCCCCGAACCCGCACTCATTGCGTGTTGGCACTCCTCACGGCCGTGATCTCCGCCTGCCGCCCCGACGCGCCGCATGCGCCTATGGAGGTCGCGAGCTTCACGCGGCTGAACAGCGCCAGCGTGGAACGGCTCCGCCTGGTAAAAGTCGATTCGATCATCCTGGGAACGGCTCGAGAAGGCGTGAGCGCCATCACCGACTTCGAGGAACACGACGGCGAGCTTTACGTGCTCGACGCGATGAGCAAGTCGGTCCGTGTGTTTGACCGGTCGGGCGCGCTGAAGCGCGTGATCGGGCGCGCGGGGCACGGGCCGGGCGAATTTACCGACCCGGTGTCGATGGCGTTCGTGGGCGGCCGGATGTACGTGGCCGATCCGCATGCCGGAAAGCGGCTCTCCACCTTTGCGCCGGGCGGCCGCTTCGAGCGCGAGACGGAGCTGAACGTACCCACCGTGCCGGTGTCGCTTGCGGAGGCGGGAGACCGCATCGCCACGCTGGGCATCCTGGTGAGCGGCGATCCGGCGCGGCAGCAGTGGGCCACGATGGCCGTCTCCACCCCCGACGGCCGCAACGTGGGCCGCGGCTGCGTGCTGGACCCGCGCTACGTGGAGAGCGGCCGGCGCGACGGGATGATCGCGCACTTCGACTTCGGCTCGGTGGCCGCGCGCGGCAACCGCCTCTATTGCGTGCAGGGAATCTCCCCGGTCGTGCAGGTGATGGACCGGGCCGGGAACCCCGTGGGCCAGATTCGCGTGGCGCCGCCCTTCTACCTGGCGCCACACGATCAGAAGCTCACCATGAACCAGAAGGCGATCTTCGATTTCATGGCCGGCTTCACCGCGCACGCGGGGTTCTTTCCCGTGGACGGCGGGTTCGTGTCCGCCTACAGCCGGTTCGACAGGGCCCAGGGCGAGGTGCGATTCCACCTGTTCGTGTGCCACGGCGAGCGGCGGCCTCGTTGCGGAACGGTGGAGAACGTCCGGCGCCCCGTGTACGTCCCGTCGCTCGACACCGTGTACCTGGAGGAAGAGGCCCAGCCGAACGCCCCCATGCAGGTGGGGATCTACCGCGTGGAGCCGGTGGCGTGATGCGGCGCGGCATCTTTGCGCCTGCCACCGTGGCGCTGCTCGCCGCACTCTGCTCCTGCACGGGCGCGAAGATGGAGCGCGTCCCGTCGCGCATGGCGATGGAGCACGGGCTGGCACCGGGAGACCGGATCGCGGCTACTCCGGTGAAGTGCCCGCAATCCGCGGATCGAGTGATCGGCGCGGCGGGAGAGACCCAGATCGTCACCTTCGCCACGCCGTTCGACTGCACCGCGTGCGCCCCCCACCTGGCGGGCGTGCCGAAAGCGGAGCGGGACGCGGGCGTGAGGGACCGCGCCTTCGCGGCGGTCTGGTCGCCCCGGCCGCGGTCGCTGGAGCACGACCTGGGCGCCAACCGGCCAGACCTCCCCCTCTGCATCGACGAGAAAGGTGCGCTGTGGGACCGGTACAACCTGCTCCATACGCCCTTCACCGCCGTGATCCGCAACGGCCGGGTGATCTACATGCATGACGGAACCCTGCTCACGCACCGCGACCGGCTCACCCTGGCCGACGACCTGCGCCGCGCGCTGGCAACGGAGTGAATGCGCTTTCCATCGACGCCCCGGACGGCGGATCGTTCATGTATCCACATTCAAACACACCAGGACACCCGATGCGAAAGAAGATCGCTCTCTGCCTGTTCGTGACGGTGACCGCCATGGTACCCGCGGCCAGGGCCGTCGCGCAACTGACGGACAACCAGGAGGTAAAGCCCGTGTACGTCCGCCTGCACATCGGCATGACGGGCCACATCTACTGCTACGGCGACGGAAGCGACTGCAAGGTGGGATGACGCGGGCCGGCCGTTCCTCGAGGAGTTCGACCAACCCCTTCCACAGGATGCCCATGCGCAAAACGATGCTTGCGTTCGCGGCGCTGCTGGTTCTGGCGGCCGTGCACGCCGCCGCCCAGGTGACCGATCCGGTGGTGATCCGCGAGTACGACGCCCACATCGATCCGGGCGGGATCGTGCACTGCATCAACCCCGGAACCAAGTGCACCGCGTGACCACGCAGCCGTAGCGGCGCCGTTCCGGTTCGTGGCCCTCCCCGTCCGTGGCCCCGAAGATGAGCGCGGGAGCCGGCGATCGCCGGCTCCCGCGTTGTCCATCTCCATCGATCGCGGCTCAGGCGGCCTTCCTGGCCCCCTTCTTCAACAGCCCCAGGCGCACCAGGCTTTCGGCGGTGGCGACGAGGGCTTCCTCGTTGGGGCGCGGCTGCCAGCCGAGCAGGCGCGTGGCCTTTTCATGCGTGGCGTTTTTCTTCTTCCCCAGCTCGGGAAGGATCAGGCGGGCGGCGGGGTCGCGCAGCGACGCGAGGCGCACCAGCCAGCTGGGCACCTCGCGCTTGGGGACGCGGCTGGCGGCGGCACCCATGCGGCTGCGGAGCACGGTGGCCATCTCGAGCATGGACATGAAGGGGCCGCCCACGGCGAGGAATCGTTCGCCCGCGGCGGCGGGGTTGGTCATGCAGCGGATGTGCAGGTCGGCCACGTCTCGCACGTCCACCACGCCGAACCAGAGCTTGGGGAGGCCGGGCATCTCGCCGTCCAGCAGCCGCTGGATCAGCAGGATCGAGGTCGAGTAATCCGGCCCCAGCACCGGGCCGAACACGCCCACGGGGTTCACCACCGACAGCTCAAGCCCGCCGCCCTCGCCGGCGATGAAATCCCAGGCCGCGCGCTCGGCCAGCGTCTTGGACTTGGGGTACGCGGCCACGCCGGGCGAGTTGGGATCGGTCCAGTGGGTCTCGTCGAAGAGCGCGTTCCCCGGCTCGTGCCCGTACCCGATCGCCGCGAACGACGAGGTGAGCACCACCCGCCGCACCCCGGCGTCACGCGCGGCGCGCAGCACGCGGAGCGCTCCCTCGCGCGCGGGGACGATCAGCTCGTCCTCGTGCTTGGGGACGTTCGAGGGGAAGGGCGAGGCCACGTGCAGCACGTACTCGCACCCGGCCGCCGCCTCGGCCCATCCCGCGTCGTTCTCCAGGTTTGCGGTGAAGAACGAGACGCGGCCGCCCGGATCGGTGCCGCCCTCCTTCAGCAGGCGGCGCACGTCGGCCTCGCGGCGCGCGGTGCGGATGGTGGTGCGCACCTGGTGGCCCGCCGCCAGCAGCTGCAGGATGGTGTGGCTGCCGATGAAGCCGGACCCGCCGGTCACCAGGACTGTGCTCATCGCCGCTCCCGTGGTTCGGTGTGTCACTCCCGGAATGGACACATCCTACCAGTCGCGCGAAGGTGGGGCAAAGATTCGATCGCGCGCCACTGCGAGAGACCGCCGCGCTGATTTCAGCCGAGCACGGGCTACGGCTCGCGCTGCAACCTGGCGTTGATTGGGACCCAGAGCACCAGAGTACCAGAGCACCAGAGGACTTCGTCGCGAACCCTCTGGTGCTCTGGTCCTCTGGTGCTCTGGGTAAATGCAACGTCAGGTCGCGGCGTGCACAGTCGCAGGCGTGGCTCCGAACCCTTCCGCATCGGAGCAAGCCGCGCATGGATCGATGAACACGGCGAATGATTACCGGATCGCCCGCACGTTGTCCGCCCTCTCCGCCTCCACACGGTGCACGTGCGGGTCGATGACGATCGATGCAGGGCGGCGGGGGACGATCACGCTTACCTCCGTCACGCCGTCGCGGATGCGGTGCTTGGCGAGGTACAGCGGCGCCAGATCGGACGTTGATTCGCCCGCGCCGAGCACGGCGAGGTCGAGCATCTCGTCCATCGGCAGCGGCACGTCCGCGGTGCCGCGTCGGGCGGTCTTCGCGGCGCGGATGCGGGCGGTGACGCGGTAGCGGCCGTCCGGAAGCGGCTGCACGGACGCGGATTCCACCGCCAGGTCGTACATCACCACCTCGCGCGTCCACTCTTCGATCAGCAGGCGATCCTGCGGACGCGCCTCGGCTTCGATCATTGCGATGAGGTCGTCGCTCGTCGGAGGCGCCTTGGGATACGCGTGCTCGGCGACGAAGCGGCGGAGGGCGCGGTCCAGCGCATCTTCGCCGATCAGGTCCCGCAGCGCGTTCATCACCACGGCGCCCTTGCCGTAGTACAGCCACGCCTGGTCCGTCACGCGGCTCAGCGGGCGCTCGGGGTCCTTCTCGCCCGCGCGGCCAAGGAGGTAACGCTCCAGGTCATATTGCAGCAGCCGGGTGACCTGCGCGTCGCCGCGAAGCTGGCGGAGCACCATCTGCTCGGCGTACTTGGCCAGCGACTCGTTGACGAAGGTGGCGCCCGGGCCGTCGCCGGGGTTCACCTGGTGCGGCCACCACTGGTGCCCCACCTCGTGCGCCATGCGCCGCGTCACCAGGTCCAGGTCGGTGCTGTCGCGCGCGTCGGTCAGGAA